>NZ_PGEX01000001.1:2188915-2501617 GCF_002797675.1 Hallerella succinigenes
AATCGTCTTTCAAGACTTTAAGCTTTTGCCGGACCGCAACGTTTTTGAAAATGTAGCGCTTGCTCTCCGCATTACGGGAACTCCTGAAAAACAGTTGAATTCAAGAGTCTTTGACGCGCTCGCTCTCGTGGGAATTTCCCAAAAGAGGCTCGCTATGCCGTACACGCTTTCGGGCGGTGAACAGCAACGCGTGGCAATCGCTCGCGCCATGGTGCACAATCCGTACCTGATTCTTGCGGACGAACCGACGGGTAATCTCGATCCGGAAAATGCAAATGAAGTCTTCAGGATTTTCAAGGAAATCAACGCTCGCGGTACAACGGTTTTGATGGCGACGCACAACCCGGACTTTTACATGAACAGTCCGTTTCGGCGCTTGACGCTTTCGCATGGCGTTCTTCAGAATCGAGACATCCTTTAATGCTTTCATGAATCTAGCTGGTATAGAATATCTGCATTCCCTAGCGCCTCTTGGAATGACAGGTGATTTAAAAAACATGGAGCGCCTGCTCGAGTTTTTGGAACATCCCGAAAAAAAGTTCCGCACGATTCATGTGGTGGGAACGGATGGAAAAGGCTCGACCTCTTTTTACTTGGCAAATATTTTGACAGCCCACGGCGTTTCTGCGGGGCTTTATACAAGTCCGCATTTGGTGAACGTTCGGGAACGTATCCGCATGGATAATCTTCCGATTGCGGAAGAGGATTTTGACCGTTTGCTGTTGCAGGTAAAGTCTGCGGCAGAAAAAAACGATACGCATGTGTCTTTTTTTGAAGCGGTGACGCTTGTCTGTTTTCTGTATTTTGCAGAAAAGCGTGTCGGCGCGGCGGTTGTGGAAGCGGGTCTCGGCGGTCGCTTGGATTCGACGCGAACGGCTTGCGGTGAACTGGCCGTGCTGACGAGCATCGGTTTAGAGCATACGGAATGGCTCGGCTGTACGGAATCTGCGATTCTCCATGAAAAGCTCGGTGTACTTTCTCCTCGGGCGAAAATGTTTATCGGAGGCATCAGCGATGTATTGGTGCAGGATGCGGAAGAATTTGTGAAGGGCATACCGGCAACGGTCGAAAAGCCGAGCGTACTTAAAGATTTGCAGGTGCCGAATCCAGGTCGCCATTACATAGAAAACGCATCTCTTTCCCTCGCTGCAGCCAGAAGTTTTTTGGGCGAAAAGTTTTCAGAGAAAACGGCTCGGGAAGCGCTCCAAAAGTCCCTATGGATCGGGCGTATGCATAAGCTTTTGGATGCGAACGGAAAGTTCTGTTGGCTACTCGATGGCGCTCACAATCCGCATGCGGTCAAACGCCTTGCAGAAGCCTTGGATGCCTATTACCCAAATCAAAAGTTTCCCTGCATTTTCGGCGCTTTAAAGGATAAGGCGATTGACGAAATGATTCCGATGCTGGTTCCCCATGTTTCGACGTGGCACGTGACGCGGACCCCTTACGAACGCTTCCGCGAAATCGAGGATGTGGCTCTGGAACTCAAGTCCTTGGGCTGCTCCGTAGGAACTTCTGCACCAATGTCCAAGGCTTTTTTGGAAAAGGTCCAGGCAGAATCGAATGCGCCTGTGCTTGTGACCGGTTCCTTGTATATGATCGGCGAAACGATCGATCTTTTGAAAAACGATTTTGAAGATTTGAAGTTCTTTCGTGGCTTCTCGAAGTCCGAAAGTGAAAAACATTAAGGAAATGCTGTATGTATTTGATCGTCGGACTTGGAAATCCCGGAAACCAGTATGAAAATACGCATCACAATGCGGGCTTTATGGCTGTAGAAATGCTTGCCGATCCGGGCAAAAGCTGGAAGTCGGAATACAAGGCTTTGACGCAAAAAGTGACGGTTGGCGGGGAAGAAGTTCTGCTTGCGAAACCGCAGACGTATATGAACCTCTCCGGCGAAGCGGTTCAGGCCTTGATGACCTGGTACAAGGTAAAGCCGTCTCAGCTGCTTGTGTTTTCGGACGATATCAATTTGGATGTGGGCCGTATCCGTGTACGTGCAAACGGGAGCCACGGCGGTCAGAACGGGCTTCGTAATATTATTGAGCATGTGGGCGACCAGTTCGCACGTGTGCGCTTTGGCGTAGGAAAATGCCCTCCCAAGTGGGATCTTTCGAACTGGGTGCTTGCCAAGTTCCCGCCGGAAGACCGTCCTGTCTTTGACGAGGCGATTGGAAAAGTTCCTGCTTTGGTGGAATGTTATTTCAAGAACGGAATCGCCAAGTGCATGGAACGTTATAACGGCAAATAAGGCCTGATATTCCAACTTAAAACAACATTTTTTTTCTCGGTCGAGGTCCTTTTCCGGTAAAAGGATGTATCTCTTTATATAGAGGGAATCATACAATCTTTTGAGGAGGTTCTTCGATGGAAATTTACAAGTTGATCGACGATGTAAACGGTTATTTCGTCTTTGAAAAAGGACAGAACATGGTCCTTGTCGATACAGGTTCGCCGTTCTCTTTTCACTGTGGCTCGGAACCTCTTTCGATCTGTTACACAACCTGTGTGACGGGAAACGATGGCGATATTTCCGAAATGTCGCAGCGTTTGCACAACGTGATTGAAAAGGATGCGAAACTCGCGCCGCTTCGCACGCTCATCGAAGGCTTTAGCTTGGAAAATTTGAACGGACTTTTCCGCTCGCGTCACGGTCAGGCCTTGGCAAAAACGCTCGGGCTGAATATTGAAGCGCTTAAGGCGGCGCATGACGGTGATGCGAAAATGACCGCCAAGGTTTTGGGCATCGATTTCGATGCGATTTCAAAACACGTCGGCGTTCCGATTACCACGATTCTCGGCACGGATTGCCTTTCTAAATTCAAAATCGTGATTGACAAAATCCGGAACCAGATTATGTTCGACACGGAAGAAATTCCGTTTGAAGGATCTTCGATTGCAACAGTAAAGCTTGGCGACTGTATGGGCATTGAAGTCAAGTTGAACGGGGTGCCGCGCAAAGTTTTGCTCGATACGGGCATCACATCCTCTTATGCGGATAAGGTTTGGCTTGATGGCTGTGCGGATAAGGGACGCCGTATCGATTATCATCCTTTGGCGGATTATTACACGGTTCCTGTGTTCCGCGCGTTGACAGAATTCGGTGGACGGAATTACCAGGTGAAATACGGGGTGATGCCCGATATTTTGAAGACGAAGATCATGGAAGTGACGGGGCTTCCCAAAGAGGCTGTGCTGGGTGTACTCGGAGCGTCGATTTTAGAAGATCGCCGTTTTTACATCGATTTCAGCACGGATACCTTCTGCGTGGGACCTTTCTAAAATAGCGTCTTTTTCTATATTTGGGGTGCTGAACCGGCGGACAGTTCGAAAACCTCCTGTCATAAAACAAAACTAGGTACCCTATGTATAGAATTTCTAAGCGCTTTGAAATTTCCGGCGCGCACCGACTACAGCTTTCATACGAAAGCAAGTGCCAAGAGCTCCACGGTCATAATTGGATTATCACCGTTTTTTGCCAATCAAAAACGTTGAATGCCGAAGGCATGGTCGTGGATTTTTCGCATGTGAAAAATGCGATCCAGGAAAAGCTCGATCACAAGTATTTGAATGAAGTGGTGGATTTTAATCCGACCGCGGAAAATATGGCCAAATGGATCTGTGATCAGATTCCGAAATGCTATAAGGTTTCCGTTCAGGAAAGCGAAGGCAATGTGGCAGAATACGCTGTCGACGGTTAGCGATGAAAGTCTCTGAAATTTTCTTGAGCATCGAAGGCGAGGGCATTCGAACGGGTGCGCCTGCCGTTTTTGTACGCCTTTTCGGTTGCAATCTCCATTGTGCCTATTGTGATTCCCTGTATGCGATAGAAGGCTCGGATTTTGTGGAAATGTCGCCTGTCGAAATCTTTGAAAAGGTGCAGTCATTTCGTACAAAGTATGTAACGCTCACCGGTGGGGAACCGCTGATCCATGCGGATGTTCAAACGCTTTTGAAACTGTTGGACGACGCCGGTTTTGAAGTCAATATTGAAACGAACGGAACGCGCCCAAGTCCTGTCGGATACAAGAACGCTTTTTGCACCATGGATTGGAAAATTTCAAGCAGCGGCATGCGGAATGAAAAAAATTTGCAAAACCTTTTGACTCTTGAGGCTCGGGATGTGCTCAAGTTTGTCGTCGGAACGCCTGAGGATTTAGAGGATGCAGTGCATATTGTGGAAATTTTGGAAAAGGAATTCGCTAAGGAAAAACGCCCGCTTCCGGTGCTTTACGTTTCCCCGATTTTTGGATCGATGCCGTACGAGGAAATGGTGAACTGGATTCTTGCAAACGAGGTCTTGCGGCGAAATTCTACCCGCTTTCAGGTCCAGTTGCATAAAATCATCTGGGATCCCCTGGCCCGAGGCGTTTGAAATATGAAAAAAGCCTTTAGGAAGTAAAAATCCCAGTTGGCTGAACACACAAAATTTTCTATCTTTTTTACGCAAAAAGAGGTACTTATGAAACTTTTGCCTGAAGCTCTGACGTTTGATGACGTTCTGCTTGTCCCTGCTGAATCCTCCGTTTTGCCGGCTGAGACCGACGTGAGCACCCAGCTTGCTCCGAATATTAAACTTAATATTCCTATTATCAGCGCCGCCATGGACACGGTGACTACCGCGCCGCTCGCGATTTCTCTTGCATTGCAGGGCGGTCTTGGTATCATTCACAAGAACATGTCCGTTGAAGCCCAGGCCGAAGAAGTCCGCAAGGTCAAGCGGTGGCAGTCCGGTATTGTGACGAACCCGGTGACCCTCGATGCAGACCAGCCTGTTTCCGCAGCTTTTGAACTCCGCGCCCGTAACAAGGTGAGCGGATTCCCGATCCTTTCCAAGGGTAAGCTCGTGGGTATGCTCACCAGCCGTGACCTCCGCACGGTGAGCGACATGAATGTGAAGATTCGTACGATCATGACCAAGAATCCGGTGACGGCAAGCCCCAAGGTGAGCCTTGCCAAAGCGAAGGAAATCCTCGCTGAAAAGCGTATCGAAAAGCTCCCACTGGTGGATGCTTCCGGTGCCTTGAAGGGCTTGATTACCATGACGGACATCTTGAAGCGCGAAAACAACCCGAATGCGAGCCTCGACAAAAACGGCCAGTTGCTGGTGGGTGCCGCTGTCAGTACTTCTGCAAATACCCTTGAACGCGTGGCAGCCCTTGTTGAAGCGGGCGTCGACTTGTTAATTATTGATACGGCTCACGGCCACCACATCGGAGTGCGCAACATGGTGAAGACCGTTCGCAAGAAGTACCCGAAGCTCACCATTTGCGCCGGTAACGTCTGCACGCCTGAAGCGGTTGCGGAACTTGCCAAGTGCGGTGCCAATATCGTCAAAGTGGGTATCGGTCCTGGCTCTATCTGCACCACCCGTATCGTGGCCGGTGTGGGTTATCCGCAGTTCTCCGCTGTGATGGAATGCGGCAAGATGGCTCGCAAGGTGGGCGTGAAGATTATCGCCGACGGTGGCCTCAAGTTCTCTGGCGACATTGTGAAGGCTCTCGCTGCCGGTGGTCACGCCGTGATGGTGGGCTCGCTTTTTGCTGGTACCGAAGAAGCTCCGGGTGAAGTAATCTTGGCTGATGGCCGTAGTTACAAGAGCTATCGCGGTATGGGTTCTCTCGCTGCCATGAAGGCCGGCTCTGCAGACCGTTACTTCCAGGGTGGTGTTCAGGAACCGCGCAAGTTCGTTCCGGAAGGCATCGAAGGCCGTGTTCCGTATAAGGGACCTCTCCGCGACACCGTTTACCAGCTTATCGGAGGTATTCACTCCGCAATGGGTTATGCGGGTGCTGCAAACCTCGAAGAACTTTACAAAAAGGCAACGTTTGTGCGCATTACGGGCGCAGGCCTTCGCGAATCGCATCCGCATGATGTAACGATTACGAAGGAAGCTCCGAACTACCGCACGGGCGACTAATCTTTCTTAAAAAAACTGAAAACGGCAAGCGATCTGCTTGCTGTTTTTATATGCATTCAAAATTGTCGGCTAAGTCGGTGGGAGTCTTTCGTAATTTCCGGTTTGGATTGAATGATCTACATTGTTGATAGACATTTTTTAAGCTTTGGCTCTTGTTCTCCGCTCTGAAATATGACCAAAATTTTCAATCGGGAGAATGAAACAGACGCTCACGCAGATATGCTTTGGTGCGCTATACCCTGTCTTAAATCACTTTGCCCATGAACCAATATTTTAGAAGTGCAATGTTTACAAAGAGTCTTTCACGCTCGTGGATGCGTCTTCTTGAACGCTTCCTTTAAGCGTTCCGCCGAGACGTGCGTATAGACCTGTGTTGTCGCAAGGCTTGAATGCCCAAGCATTTCTTTGACGCTCATCAGGTCTGCACCGTTTTCGAGCAGGTGCGTGGCAAAGCTATGGCGCAGAACGTGCGGACTTGCCTTGCCTTCCCAGCCGATGCTTCGAAGTAAATCGTGGATGTCCCGGCGGAGTGTTCGCACGTCGTAAGCTTGACCGTGTTCGTTCAAAAAGACAGGCGCATGTGGCGACACGAATCTGCCTTCATCGGCGAGTTTTAATTTGTATGTATTCAGCCAACGGATCAAGTCTTGCGTCAGCGGAACAATGCGTTCCTTGGAGCCCTTACCCAAGGCGCGCACGGATTTGGCAGAAAGATCAATGCGGGACCAGGTCAGGCTCTGGCATTCGGAAATGCGCAGTCCCGAGCCGTAAATGAGTTCAAGCAATACACGGGCGCGGACCATGGGAAGCGTCGGATTTTCGATTTCCGGAAAATTTTCTTCGCCGAGATCCTTTTGGGAAAGAAACGAGACGAGCCTTCTGGGACGCTTGGGCATGGGCACAGCTTCTGCAGGATTGCTGTCGAGCAGATGGCTGCGCACAAGGTAGCTGCCAAAACTTTTGAGGCAAGCGATATGCAAATCGATACTCGCAATCGCCAGGTCTTCTTTTTGGCGCATCTGCCAGACGTAGGTTCGGATGTTTTCGATCGTAAAATCTTTCAGCTCGGCTTCGGGGCGCAAGGTCTGCAAAAATTTGGCGAGCGATTTTTGGTATGTGCTCACCGTTTGCATGGAAAATCGGCGTTCCAAGGCGATGTATTTGCAAAAGTTTTCTGTGTGTTCCGAAAGAAGAGCCATTATCCTTAAATCTACAAGTTTTTGTGGGCTCTGTTCTTTGGAAAATTTTATCTTGTGGAAAATGTTCCGCCGAATTTATACAGCAGCGACTTTGTTCCTTTTCGCGTTTGCCTCGCAAACGTGGGCTCTGGAACGTGTCGTGGGCGCAAACGCTTCTCTTGACATTCATGCCGGCGCGCGTTCCTCTGCTTTAGGCGGTGCATCGATTGCGGTCGATCACGATCTTTTGGAACTTACTTCGAATCCGCAACAGCTTTCGAGTGCGGAAAATTCTTGGGTCGCCTTTAGCCACGTTGTTTATTATGAAGACACCCAGTACGATTATGGTGCAGTGCAGTTCCCGCTTGGCGATATGGGAGGCTTGGGCTTTGCTTTTTCGCGCTTTGGCGCTAATGACATTCCTTGGATTGCGGAAGGGGATCCTTTGCCGGAAGGCGATGATTACAAGACACTTTCGATTGCGGATTACGTCTTTACGCTTGCATGGGGTCGTCGCTTCTTAAACGATCGCTTGGACTTGGGCATTTCGTTCCATGGTCTTTACCGTGAACTGGACCAGAGCGGTTGGGGGTTCCGTGGAGACATCGGTGCAAATTACCATGTGCATGAACAGGTGACGGTGTCTTCGTTCCTCAAAGGCTGGACTTCGTCTGCAACGACGTGGGAAGAAGGAACCTTTGAATACAGCTCCCCGGAATGGTACTTGGGCTTGAACGTGCACCAGCCGATTTCTTACTTCTACGGAACGGCGAGTGCCTATTGGCAGAGCGCAGGAATTTTTCACCGTGAAAACCGTGACCTGGACTGGGACGGTGAAGAACGCGGTGGCCGTTTTTGGGAACATCCACTGGATTGGCTGGGCGGTGGTCGTGCGGGTGTAGAATTCGCTTTTGATTTTGGGCTGTCTTTGCGTGCTGGTTTGGCGAGCCTTTCGGAACTCGAAAGCTGGACCGCTGGCGCTGGATTTGCTCTTTCGAATTGGTTAAGGGTTGATTACGCCTTTGAATCGCATCCGACACTTTCTGCTGTGCACCGTGTAAGCCTCGAAGTCAGCCCGGGTCTCTTCCTTTTCCCGAAGAAGAAATCGGCGTCTTCGCCTGCCTACGTGGTGGAAGCGAAGAAGGCGGAAGAAGTCAAAAAGGCTGCTATTTCTGAAATGGAGCCTGTAGAAACAGAAGAACTTGTGGAAGAAGAATCCGCAGGTGGTACTTATTGGGAAGAATGAGAGGTATATTAAACCTATGAGCGAATTAAGTAATTGTCGTGCAGTCGGTTTATTTGATTTGGTTTCTGCCCCCGTCACTCCGATCGGGTCTTTTGATGCGGAACAGTTTAAGCAAGACGTGAAGCCTTTGCTTGAAAAGGGTTCTTCTTTTATCGGTGTCGATACGACGGGTCTTGATTTTCTTTATAGCGATGCCTGCAGTGCATTTTGCCAGGTGCAGCAACAGCTTTCTGAAAAGCACGGCGCTTTTGCCGTCTTGACCGATCACGATGATGTTGTCACGTGCCTGAAAAAGGCGAATCTCGACAAGAGCATTCACATCTTCCGCAAGGAAGCGGATATGGTCGCTTTCTCGATGAAGGAAGACGAGGCGATGCATAGTCCGAAGTCAGACGCAGAAGAAGTTGTCGAAGTCCCGACCGCAAAGAGCAATAATCGCCGTGAAACGGCTTCGATGAATTCTCTTCGCCGCCGTGTGACAGGTCGCTTTACCCAGAGTTTTAATGCGATTCGCAAAGATACCCAGAAGATGGAAGGCAGCCTCGAAAATCCGTTCAAGGAAGAAAAGAGCAGCGGCGCAAAGTGGCTGTGGCTCGGACTTGGATTGGTGGCTGTTGCCGCTGTGGCTGTTGTCTTTGTGATGAATTTGCATTCATGAGCTCCTTTCGCGAATTCAAAGATTTTAAGTCAGACTGGAAACCGAAAAAGCGGATTCCGGTTGTGCGGACATTGATCGTTCTCGCGTTGATCTATGCGGTCTATGCGAGCGGTGCCGCTCAGAAGGCTTACCGGTTTATCGAAGACCAAAGAAAGATTACTGTCGAAGAACCGGCGTATGCGGATTTGCCGTGGCGGGAAGGTTGTGCGAAAACTCAAGGGACGAGTTTCGATTCAAAGAAAGGTTCCCTGGGACAGTGCGGCTGGATTGTGAAATCCGAAAAAGAGGTCTCCGAACTTCCGGACATTCCGTTTTTGCATTATGCGGCTTCTGTTCCGGGAATGCAGTATCCGTTGCAAGTGCATTGGATTGCGGACTCGTCGGATTTTTGGAATCCAAAGGTTTTGATTTTACGCTCCAAGAAGACGACGACTTCTTTTTACCATTTGATGCTTGCGGATTCTTCGTTTGCTTGGGTGCGTGCGGATGGTTGCCGTTATCCGGGGGCCTGTCCGAGAAATCCGTTGCAGGGCGGCGCGCTTCCGATTGAAGCGGACTTTGACTTTGGCGGTCGCGAAGAATTGCTTTTGAAGGATTTGTTCATGGGCATCGGCGAAGCTCCGGTTTATCCGATTTTGCCCGGCTACGTGATTTCTGTTTCGAAGGATTCTCTCGGTTACAAGCTTTATCTGGATCACGGAGGAAATCTCTTTTCCCGCGTTTCGGGTCTTTCGCAGATCGCTGCTGATATCGAAGCGGGGAAGCGTTTGGAACAGGACGATGCCTTGGGACGTCTTGCGCCGAACGATAGCGCTGTCCTTTTTTTGGAAGTGCTCCGCAATGGACGTTTTGTCCGCTGGGATGATTTCTACAAGAAGACCCATGTTGCCGATGCGGCGGATGTGAAGCTCTTCCTTTCGGAGATTGAATTCTAAGATGAATCGTTGGATTCTTGCACTGCTCGCTTCGCTTTTGATTCTTGCCTGTGCGGAATCGGATGATGGTCCAATCCGCATTTATCCGAATGATTTTGCCGTGGGCGGTTACGGCTATATGCTTTATGCGGAACTCGATTCCGGTTATCGCTTCCACATTCAGGGCGATACGCTTGCCCTTGCGATGGACAGCATGTGGACTTTCGGCAACTGCTTTTTGAAAGACATCGAACTGTACGGCTCTTATTCTAACGACACCATCCTGACGATTACGGTAAAGCTCTTGCTCGGTAACACCGGAACGACGGATTGCCCGCAGCCGATTTTTAGACCGGATACGGTTCTGTACTTGGCGTTTAACGAAGAATGGAAACAGAAGGGCGTGCGTGAAATTCGTGTGGAAGGCAACGCCCACAATGAATTCTATCCCGAAGATATCGATACGGCGGCCACCGCGTATGCGACTTTCAAGGATTCGATTTTGGTTAGACAGGGAAGCTTCCGCGCGGAAAGCATTTCCGTTTATCTCGATTCCTCTTTTGCAGATCCTTACACGTATCCGCGTCGCACGTCGAGCGATACGGCGGGTGTTCTCTTTATAACGGATTCTTTGGATATCGATACGTTCCTTTACCGCTTCATGGAATCGAACTGTGTCGAAATTCACGATTCCTGCGAAACGGTGCCGGATACAGCTTGGCGTTCTTCCTGGAGCGCACAGGATACGAATCTTGTCCCGATCCGTGCGGTCTGTGCCGAAGATACCACAGCCGATTCCTTGGTCTACTGCTTGACGGCCAACTGGAAAAACGATTCGACGTCGCTCAGCGATTCCGTTTACGAATATCTGGATACGACGTGGTACTATTCCAAATTTTTTATGGAACAGATTCCGAAATGTGCCAGTGTGGATCATGGAGACTTTACGGGAAGTGCTTTGCATGGACGTTATTTTACGACGCAGCACATTCTCTTTATTCCGTCTTTCGAAGAATCGAGCTGCGGTCCTGCCGCCCTTTCGAATTGGGCCATTTACAACCTGAGCGCTCAAAAAGAAGTTTTGGATTCGGCGTTGGCGGATACGTTGCTATCGGCGTGGAAAAAAGCTTCGGTAGGCGCAAGCGAGGAAGAAGATGTCGAATAAACCGGTGGAATACACCTTTTCGGATGAAGTCCTAGTCGAAGACCGCGATGCGGTTTTGAACAGCTTCTTGTTTCAGAATTGGCTTGCACATGCGCAAAAAAATTTCATCATTTCGAAGATCCACTTTTCTTCGGTCGATTACCGCTTTAAGAATCATTCTCCGCTGTTCATCAAGCTGACTGCGACTGCAACGCTTCCGGATGGAAAGCCTGTGCACGGGATTGTGCTTGTGCGCGGCAATGCGGTCGGCGTTCTCGTGGTGCTGCGCTGTGAAGGCAAGCCGTATTTGCTGCTTGTGCGTCAGCCGCGCTTTGCCATTTCGGAACCGGAATCTTTGGAAATGCCGGCGGGAATTCTCGACTGGTCCAAGGACTATCGCAAGGTCGCCCTTTCGGAATTGAAAGAAGAGGCGATGATCGATGCGACGGATGATGAACTGATTGACCTCACCGGGTTTTACACCGATGGAAAGCTCGACGGCCACGCCGGAAGTTGCGGACTTTTAGACGAACGCATTCGCCTGTATGCGATCGAAAGAGATGTAACGCCGGAAGAGCTCAAACGTTTGGATGGAAGAAATCAGGAATATACGGATGAAAATGAATGGATCAAGACCGTCGTTTTGCCGTATGAAGAAGCGGGCAAGCAGTTCATCGATCACAAGAATCTGCTCGCGATGTTTATGTACGAGCGCTATCTTTCAGCGCAGGGCAGGCACTTGTAAGCGCAAAGCGCTTGAAGTCGGTTTCCGCTTCGGCGCGGACATAGTTCTTGCCTGAAAGAGAAACCTTTGCTACAGCTTCAAAATCGGAAATCTTTTCAAGAGGTGCTGCAATCGGCGCCTCTTTTTTTGTACCCAAAGTTTCTTGCGCAAAAACAGTCAGGGTTTGCAGGGCGCCGAAGTCTTCGGTGCTTTGGAAATGGAATGTAACGGTTTCTCCTTCGACTGTCCACCAAAGGGCTGGTCCGTCGGTGATGTAAAGGTTCGTGCCGCGGAAAGCGGAAATCGGGTCAGAACCTTGGACGACCGTTCTCACGTATCCAAAAACGTGGGCGTGGGACTGCTTGAGTTTGAAAAGCGGAATCTTCACGCCGGTATATTCGTTCAAATCGCCATGGGCATCGTTTCCGCCGAGCGGCAAAATGAAATTCCCTTTTTCGAGCTCTGAAATCCAGAATTCACGGCCGAGTTCAAAGCCTTTGTCTCGGGAACCGTTCCAAAATTCGAGCGCGGCAATCGGATTTTGGGATCCTTTCAAAAGATCTTCTGCGTGCCAGTCTCCACGGCGAAAAATAAAACGTTCGAGCTTTCCCATCTGTTCTTTGGGATGTGCGGCAAAACAGGGAAGTTTTGTCTGCGAAACGATTTGCGCAATGGGAAGGGTCGGTTTGTTGTCGAGCCATCTGCGTCCGCAGTCGCCTTCGCCGGGAACGTAGAAGGGGTTTCCTGGGAAGAGCAAATGGACGTTTTGACCTTGGGAGTTCCCGGCCGAAACCTCTTCGCCGGCGATCATCTTCGGAAAAGCGGGGAGCGCGGCGATTTCTTTTCGCAGCTCGTTGTAGCGAACGCTTGCGTCGGTACGGATCATGTAATTATCGTCGCGGAAGGCGAAGTCGTAAGAATGGTCCGTGCAAAAGACAAAGTCCAACCCGACGGATTGGGCCGCTTGCTGTAAAACGGCGGGCGAAGCTCCGAATTCCACGGGGTCCGCGGAAATATACGTATGCGAGTGGGTTTCGCCTGCGATATAACCTTCTGGCTTTGGAATCGGATTTCGAAGGACCGCAATCTGGAGCGGGTTTTGCTTTAATCCGGTCAAATTAAAACGACGAATGCGCTTGCGCTTTCCGTTGAGGAGAACTGTAAGCGACGTTTCGACGGTGTAGTTTCCGGAAGGGAGTTTTCCGCAAGAAATGGGAATAAAGCGGAACGGCGTGCGAACTTCTTCTCGAATCGGCTGCGCCTTGGTGATACGGGTCGTGCCGCAGGTGAAGACCGCTTCGAAGGTTTCCAGGGTGACGGGAAAACGGTTCGCTTCACGGACGACGATAAAAAGCCTGGTATCTTCGCCGGGAACGACTTGGAAGGGGGCGTCGATCAAAATTTCGGGTTCATTTTTGTACAGCAAGGACCAAGGGAGCTTGAACTTGTAATGCATCTCCGCATAGTCAGGATCGAACCACATTACTTTTCCCGGTTCAGTACCCCGAAGCTGAACCTAAATTGCAGCATCAAGCCGCCTAAGTCCCACTTCGCCTTGTCTGTATCTTTGTCTGGAACGACACTCGAAAACGGTTCGTCCGATTCCACGATGATTCTCGAATATCCGATGTCACCGTAAATGTAAATGTTCTTCCACGTCGTCACGAGGTAGCCAAGGCTCACCCCGAAGCCGTTACCGAGGAGGGGCGTTTCGGCAGAAATATGGCCCCAGCTTGAATAGATTTCGGTACCCGGAAGCATCCAGTACCAGCGTAAAGAAACGCTAAAGAGACTTGCGTTTGAAAGGGAAATCAAATGGGTCGGGATAGCGACGCGGTATTCGAGATACAGCGGAAAACCTTGGAGCGTATAGCTGTAATTATGAATCTTGTCTTTGCGGTCGGTGACGACCACGGATTCGTTATCGTAAATATATCCGAAGCCCGCACTGACGAAATGCCCTTCTCGCCATTGGAATTGCAGACCTGCTGTAATCGGAAAACAGAAGTTCACCTTTTGGAAGTCTTGCTTGGCGACGTAGCTGCTTTCCGCTTTCGTCAAGGCTTGGGCTTTGTAATGGTTGTAAACCGTATCGACTTGAGCCTGGAATTTATCACGGTTGTCAAATCCGATAAAAGAGATAGAAGGCTGGATAAAGAACGAAAGAATGCTTCTGTCGTCTGTCGATTCGCTCACACCTAGGCGATTCTCTTCACTCGGTAAAGCCCAAAGCGCGGAGCAGAGGCTCGTGCAAAAAACGGCGATGGAGACAAAGGGGAATCTCAATATTCGTCCTCTTCATCTTCTTCGTCAACATCGCGCTGCGCTTCGGCTTCTTCCTTCGCTTCCTGCTTTTCGATCAGCTTCTGCTTTTTTTCTTTTTCGATGCGTTGCAGGAACTTCTTTTCGAGCTTTGCGATGTAGGCTTCTGTGGCTTCGACGGTTTCGATGCGCTTTTGGATGCTATCGGGAACGGTCAAACGGTAGTTTTCCAGGTAGTAGCGGGCCGTTTCGAACTGGTCGAGTTCCGCGTAGCTTTCGATGAGAAGGTTCAAGGCTTCCGGGCGGCGCTTGCTTTTCGGATAGAGGTCTAGGAATTCCTTCATGTAAATGACCGTCGACTGCGGATGGTCGAGTTTGTGGTAAAGACGGGCGGTGCGGTAATCGCGCTCTGCGCGGCGTTCGATCAAAAGGTTTATGTAGTAGTTCACGGAGTCCATCAGCGGAGATTCCGGGTAATTGGACTGGAACTTTTCAAAGTCACGCATGGCGAGGGTCGTATTGGTTTCGTCGCGGTCGATATCGTATTCGATATTGAAGGCGGCAACGGCCTTGCGGTATTCTGCGGTTTCGATAAACGGGGAACTCGGGAAGTTGTTGATAAAGCTGCCGTATTCGCCACGGGCTTCGAGCCATTCTTCCAGATTGAAGTAGCTTTCGGCGATCAGGAACTGGGCCTGTTCCATATAGCCTGTGCCGATACAGATATTCAGGATTTCTTCTAATGGCTCCTTGGCTCGGCCGTAATTGCCTTCCTTAAAGTCTTTATCTGCCGCATCAAAGCGGTTCTTGCACATGAGTGTGCGGTCACCACCGCCGTCACGCGGGACGCAAGCAATCAGAGAGTAGGCTGTTGCAGCAAGAAGAACAAAAATCGAGAAGTGTTTGTTTATGCGCATTGGTCCGTCTAAAAAAGGATGGAACGGTTTTTCAAGTTGCTAAATTAGCAAAAACGAGTTGAAAAAACGCCTATGATTCTTGTTCGGTATGTGTTGAAGGAACATCTAGCGCCCTTTTTGCTGGCGTTGTTTGTCATCACATTCCTATTTGTCGTGGATTTTTTGGTGACGATCCTCGATAATGTGCTTTCCAAAGGCTTGCCGCTTTCGACCGTTCTTGAAATTTTTGCCCTCAATATTGTCTGGATGCTCTCGCTTTCGATTCCGATGGCGGTGCTTGTCGCCTGTCTGATGGCTTTTGGCCGCCTTTCGGGAGACCAGGAAATCACGGCGATGAAGGCGGCTGGAATTTCGCCGCTGGCGATGATGCGACCGGTTTTGCTGGTCGGCATTTTGGTCTCGGAATTGTTGATTCTTTTTAATAACTGGCTTTTGCCCGAAGCGAACCACCGTTCCGTGGAGCTGATGAGTGCCGTTTCGCGTAAAAAACCGCACGCTTTTATCGATGCAGGAAAGCTCACGACGCAGTTCCCCGGGGTGCAGCTTTGGGTTGATCGCATTGATCCTTCGACGGGTATGCTCTACGGCATCCAGATTTTTGAAACAGAGGGCAAAGGTCCTCCCCGAGTCGTTTTGGCGGACAGCGCCTCGATGGATTACGCCGATCATGGGGCAACGCTCATGCTGCGCCTCAAAAGCGGTGAAAATCACATGGCGGACAAGGACGATCCTTCGGGATATTTCCGGATCCGTTTCTCATCGGAAGATTTCGCCATTAAGAATGTAAACGACCGCTTGGAGCGTCGAGACCGCAAACATCGCAGCGACCGCGAAATGCCTGTAGACATGATGCTTGACGTTATCGAAGAGGCGAAAAAAAACGAAGCGCGAATCGTCAAGGAATCGCATCAAACGCTCTTCCCAGATCTAGTCCATCTGCGGGAGTTCGCCTTGGGAGATTCGATTGTGCCGAAAAACGGCAAATGGGATATTCAGGCGGATTCTCTCCGCCATATCCGCGCCTTGCGCGACGTCGCCATTGCCGAACGCACTCGTTTACGCCTTGTGCATCGCACATCGGAACGCGTCACTTCTGAAAGGAAGCGCCAGGCTCAGTACTGGGTGGAAGTCCATAAAAAGTTTAGCACGAGCGTCGCTTGCCTCATTTTCGTTCTGATCGGTGCGCCGCTCGGCATTATGGCTCGCAAGGGCGGTATCGGCACGGGCGTCATCTACAGCATCGCGTTCTTCGTCTTGTACTGGGTCTGCTTGATCGGGGGCGAAAACCTCGCCGACCGCTTAATCGTATCGCCGACCCTCGCCATGTGGATTTCGAATGCGATTATCGGAACGATCGGCATCCTTCTCACGTGGAAGATGGTCCGCGACCGCTATTCGGGCACGACTCCGCTTGGACATGTGAAAAATTTCTTCGGAAATATTTGGAAAAAGATTCACCGTAAAAAGACATCTTTGCCGGAGGAAAATAGCTGATGAAGTTTTCCCGGTATCTCGTCTGGAATTTTGTGAAGATGTTCCTGCTCGTGCTCTTGGGCTCGGTCTTCATGTTTATCGTGATAGACTTCGTGGGCAACATCAAAACATGGCTTGCTCGGGATCTTTCCGATGCGAAGGATTATTATATCGCCTACATGCCGTACATCGTTTACCTGGTGTCGCCTGTAGCGCTGTTTATCGGGATTGTCGCCTCGGTAGGAAACATGTCTCGTCACCTTGAATTTACGGCGATTCAGCAGTCGGGAAGAAGCCCGTTTCGCGCCTTGGTTCCGATCCTTTTTGTCGGTGCGGCCGTGACGGCGATTTCGTTCTATCTCGATGCCAAGATCCTTCCGGATGCAAACCATCGCCGTTATAAAATCATGGAACCGATGGCGCAACAGCGCAGGGATCCGCGAGTCAAGGACAAACGCGACTTTGTGTACATTTCGGGCGATAAAACGAGCTGGTTCATGCGCATGTACGGCGGCGCAAACAAGATTGGTCGCGACGTCGTTCTGTTGATCCATCGGGACGGAGATCTCGCTGAACGTTACGACGCAAAGCGTCTGCGATGGATGATGCCGGATACGGTGCGTGTGGCGCATGCTGTGGAAGAGCCTGCTAAAACCGTTGCTCCGCGGAAAAAGGCCGAAAAAAAAGAGAAGGTTTCCCAAGATTCCGTGGTGAAAAGCATTCGGCAGAAGATGGATTCCATTCGAATGGAAAAGTCTTCGGCATCGGCGGAAAAGGTGAAGGATTCCATTTTGGAAATCAAACCAGGCTATTGGCGTTTGGAAGAAGGTTACCAACGCGTCTTCCTCAAGGATGGCTCGGTGCAAATTCGCCATTTTATCCGTGAGAGCTTAAAAGGGAAAACGAGCCTTCTCCCAGAAGATTTTTTGGACGAACGCCAACGTGGCGACGAAATGGATGCTCAGACGATTCTTCGCAAGATCGAAGTGCAGAAGCGTTCTGGCGAAAATACGAACAAGCTCGAAACCGCCTACTTCTTTAAATATTCGGGATCCATGATGAATTTCATCGTGCTTTTGATTGGGGCTGCTCTTGCGCATCGTTTTAACCGAAATGGAGGCCTTTCTCAAAAGTTTGGCATCGGCATCCTGCTCGTTTTTAGTTATTATGTCATTATACGAATCGGTCTCAAGATGGGGGAAAATGGTGCGCTCTCTCCGATGCTCGGCGCTTGGATAGGACACATTGTTTTTGCGGTCGTGGCTGTTTGGATGCTTCGTCGGTCTTTCCGCTTGTGATCTTTTGAAATTGATGGTTGGTGGTTAGAATGTCTGATATTTTATATGTCGCTTCCGGTTTGCTTATCGGCCTTGCTTTCAAAGGCGGACTGTTTCTTTTTGCGATTCCTGGTGCGCTGATCGCGCTGGTGCTTGCTTGGTTGAATCGTCCGAGCTTGCCGACGTCCAAGGCGCATACGGCGACCGTGCCTGTGCTGCGTGCAACGCGTACAACGGATGCAACAGCCATCGGTCGTATTCTGCGCCCGGCGGTGACCCAGACGAGTCAGACTCTTTCTGCCCGCGACACCTTTACCGCTTTTCCGGGTGACGGGGAATCTTCGCTCGACAAGCTCAAAGGCAATGAAATTTGGAATAAGCTTGAACGCGATCTGGATCCGATTTACCGCTCTGTCTTGCGTTCCATTCAAACCTTGATTCCGAAGACACACTCGGTTCTTTTGTTGCTGAAGACGTTGGACGGAAAATCTTTTGCCATTCGTCAATTCTCGTCGACTGCGGAAAATGAAATCAACATGAATGCCCGCATTTTGGATGGCGTGGGCATTGTGGGGCAGCTGGCTAGTCGCGACGTGAACCGTATTCTCGAAGGGGATTTGTTAAACGGAAAGAGTTTAGGCTATTATTTGACGATTCCCGCCATTCATTCGGTGGCAGGCGTTCCGATGTTCAATAACAAGAATCAGCGAGTGGGCGCTCTCGTCATTGACTCTCTGGAACAGAACGCATTCAATGCGAACTTGATTCCGATTCTCGACAGTTTCGCTTCGATGTTCCACATGCTCACGTATAAGAGCTTCACTTCGGCTTCGAACTACCGGGAAAAGAAGAAGTTCTACGAACTTTCCGCGTATCAGCAGAAGTTCTTCAAAACGACGCTTTTGAAGGATACCTACAAGGAAATCTTTGAATACGTCAGCCAGAACTTTAGCGCCGACCGTATTATGATTCTTGTCTTTGACAACATGGATCAGGAACAGGGTACGGTGGCATTTTGCCGTGGTGAAGACGAACGTCTTTTTGAAGGTCGTCACTTCTCGCTTTCGGACAAGGGCATTTTGCCACTTGCCATGATGCAGCATACAGCAACGGAACGCGTTTTCACGGGCCGTGATTACGTGCTGCGTTTAAACGATGCGGAACCGCGCAATAATTCGCTCCGCTATCTCTTTGTGCAGCCGAGCTCCATGACCATGCGCAATGCATCGTTAAACCGCCCTTCGGAAATCGCCATCTGTATTGAACGTCGCCAGGCGCTTAAGTTCGAACAGTTCGAAAAGGATTTGCTCCGCTTTATGGTGAACATCGCCTACTTTGCTTATCAGCGCGGTATGCAGTTTGAACATGAACAGTTCGAAATTTACCACGATGCTCTGACCGGCCTTTTGAACCGTCGAACGATTGATTCGAAGCTAGCTGAACTCAACCGAGTTCATCAGGAAAAGGACGTCGGTGTCATGATGATGGATATCGACCACTTTAAGCATATCAACGACACCTACGGTCACCAGGCAGGCGATACGATTCTCAAGGGAATTGCGGCTCGTATTTCGTCGGTGGCAAACAAGGGCGAAAATCTGCTTGCTCGCTACGGGGGTGAAGAATTCTTTGTCGCCATTCCGGGGGCGACTCAAGAAATTCTGAAGGATACAGCAGAAGCGATTCGCGTTGCCGTCAATTCTTCTCCATTTGACATTCAGCAGGGATCTCCGATTCCAGTGACGGTCAGCATTGGATGTTACCTTGCGACAAGAAGTTTCCAGGGAGAAATGACCCGCGCTGTGCATTACGCTGATGACGCTCTTTACAGCGCCAAGGAAGGCGGAAGAAACCGTGTGGTTGAATATCAGGAACGTGATTTTGAACCGGAAGATGCGCAGACGGAGAACGCATAAATGTTCACCGTCCTCGATTGGATCGTTCTTGTTGCCTATATTCTTTTGACTGTTGGTATTGGTCTTTGGGCTTCGCGTGGAAGCAACAAAGGCTTTAGCGAATACATGCGCGGCGGCGGTGCGATGCCGTGGTTTGCGGTGGGCATTAGCTTAATAGCCACTTCGGTGAGCGCAACTACATTCCTCGGAAATCCGGCAGAAGCTTATGCGGCGGACATGAGCTATCTCATGAATAACATCGGCGCTTTGATTGCGATTGTTGTGGTGGGACTTGTGTTTATCCCGCGCATTCGCCGTTCCAAGATTTCGAGCGCATACGAACTTTTTGAAGTGAAGTTTTCTCCGTCTGTCCGTCGTTTGGCGGCTTTTTTTTACAGCCTGCATTTGCTGTTGCGCATGGGTATTTTGCTATATGCGCCGTCTCTTGTGCTCGCTCCGATTTTGGAAATTGACATCCATTGGGCAATTCTCGTGACGGCCATAGTGGCTACGCTTTATACGTGGTACGGAGGATTCAAAGCGGTTATTTGGACAGATGTTTTGCAGTTCATGGTGCTTTTTGGCGGTGGAATTATTACCATTTGCATCTTGGCGAAGGGCATAGGTGGTTTTCAGGAAATGTTCGACTTGGCTTCGGCGGCGGGTAAAACGAAGTTCTTTGATGCAATCAACTGGGATCCGTCCAATTCGCGGAATCTGCTTTCGGCGGGCCTCGCCTATGCGGTTATTGAAATTTCGATTCGCGGTTGCGACCAGCAGTTCGTGCAGCGTTATTTGAGTTGCGATTCGATCAAGTCGGCGAATGCTTCGAGTATTTTGAGCATGGTGCTCGGCGTATTTGTTTCGGTCGTGTTCTTTTGGGTGGGAGCGGGCTTGTTCGTTTATTACCAGGTGAAGGGGGTTGCGATCCTTCCGGAAGCGGTCAAGCTGAATGAAGTTTTTCCGTATTTTATTGTGAATGTGCTTCCGCCGGGGGCGACTGGCCTTGTGATTGCTGCAATTTATGCGGCTGCGATGAGCAGTCTTTCGAGTGCAATCAATTCTTTAGGCAACACGTCGGTCAAGGATATTTTGCTCATCCGTTCCGAAAATGTGGCGGCGCTTTCCAAAGCGAAAAAGTGGACAATCCTTTGGGCGATTCTCAGCACGCTTTGCGCCTTTATTGCGGCGGATATGCAGAGTTCCTTGCTCTCGAATGCGCTCTTCTTTACAGGTCTTTTTACAGGACCTCTCCTGGCTCTGTTCCTGTTGGCGTTCTTTACAGATAAATTAAGTGCGCGTGCCGTTGTGCTGGGCGTGATTTGCGGCATGGCGTCTATTTTGCTCTTTAACAAGATACCGGTGTTTCCGTCTTATGTTCCGCCGTTTGGTGGAGTCTTTAACTTCTTCTGGAACCCGTTGATTTCTTGCGTTGCAACGCTTGTAATGGCGAACTTGCTTCGCTTTGTATTCCCCCAACGTGCAGAAGTTTCTGCGGAGGAAAAAGTTTGACCGATCAAGAAGATATCCGTTGGATGGAAGCGGCTCTCCGTGAAGCCGAACGTGCTTATGACCTGGGCGAAGTGCCTATAGGATGCGTAATTGTGAAAGACGGACGTTGCATTGCTCGAGGTTACAATCAGGTGGAAACCTTAAAAGATGCGACGGCGCATGCGGAAGTTTTGGCAATCGGAGCCGCTTCTTCGGCTCTTGAAAACTGGCGTCTTTCCGGTGCGACTCTTTATGTGACGCTTGAACCTTGCCCCATGTGCGCGGGCGCAATTTTGAACAGCCGAATTTCCCGAATCGTGTACGGTTCTCCCGATACGCGCTTCGGTGGCTGCGGCACGACCATTGACGTTATCACGAACAATGCGCTTGGCCAAAAAGTCCAGGTGACAGGTGGCGTGAAGGCGGAAGAATGTTTGGGCATCCTCAAGGCGTTTTTTATGGAAATGCGCTTAAAGAAGGGTGATTCCGGCGCAAAGCCTCCAAAAGAATCCATTTCTTAATTTATTTTTGAGACATGAACCGTATTGCGCTCCTGTCTCTTTTGTTTTCGCTCTTGACCGTGTTTGTCGCTTGCGAAGATAAGTCTATTTCTCTCGGTTTCAATACCCAGAATCCGACGCCAGAAAATTATGAACTGAAAAGTTCATTGCACGTGCTGTTGGATGTGCCGAAAAACGTGCCGGTCGAAATGCAACAGTCGATGTCAGCAAAAGTCGAGGTTCTGGTGCATTCGGAACTGCTCGCCGCTTATGATGATGGCACAGGTCGCTTTATGCTGCGAGTGGATTCTGCGAACTATTCGTCGGACAATCGCTCGGTGGAAGAAACGGATCACATTCAGCGTTATTTGAAGACTCAGCTGGTGCAATACAAGATGGGAAGCGACGGGGAAATGAGCTCGGTCCGTTTCGACGAAATGGTCGCGCTGCCGGATGTCGGCGATATCGATATCCGTCGCATCTTTCTCAAGGTTCAACCTGTTTTGCCGTCCAGTCCGCTTGCGGTGGGCGATACCTGGGAACGCCAGCAGATGCTGACGGACGACAACAACAAGCAGAGCGTGGTTTACAAATGGTTCAAGCTGGAAGAGGTTTTTGACCGGGACGGCGTAAAAATTGCAAAGCTTCGCATGAATGTGCGTTACAAGCAGAACAGTGAAGACGACGCGCAGATCATGGAAAGCCCGGACTTTGTCTTGGGCTCGGGCACGATTCTCTTTGATATTGCCGCAGGTAAGGTTGTAGAAGGGGAACTCGATATTGAAGGAAAGGTCCGCGTCATCGAAAAGAAGGATGGTGATACCATTCCGGATCTGCGTGTGCGTCAAAAGATCACGCTGAGGAGCGTTCGCGAATGAAACGATTCCTTCTTGCATTCCTTTGCCTTTTCGGTGCAACGTTCGCGGTGACTCCGTTCCCGGCGATCAAGCATCACAAGGTGGTTTTGACCGAGGTTTCGTCTCCGTATGTGTTGGAAACGAGCTTTGTGCTTGGTATGGATGATACACTTCAGATTGAGCCGGGCGTGGAAGTTTTTTTTAGCGGTTACGCCAAGCTTTATTTGCGCGGAACGGTGCGTATAGAAGGAACGGTGCAAAAGCCGGTCGCCTTTATGAATGCGGATTCCTCGGAATCGTGGAACGGCTTGTATTTTTCGACGGGTGAAAATTATTTCTATGTCAAAAATCTGCGGGTGGAAAATTCCTTCCGCAACACGGTCATCCGTTCGCAGGGTCTTTTTGAAAACGTGAAGTTTGTGAATAACTATTACGGACTTTGGGTGGAAAATTCCCCGAATTTCGATTTGGTCGGCTGTGAATTCAAACGCAACCGTTTCGCTCTTTCGGTGGGCGTCGGCTCGGTGCGTTTTAGAAATACGAAAATACACGAAAACGTTTTTGGACTTTATCTTTACAAGGGAACCTCGTTCGACGGTGAAGCAAAGTCCATATCGAACAACCTGGAAGCGGACGTCCGCAAGGAATCCGACGATCTTGCTGGCAAGGGTCGCAAGGTTTCCAGAAGCGTTTGGCAGAGAATCGAATCGGGATTTTAAGGGGATAACGACTCGTGGAAGAAAAATTTCGTAGAGCGATTCGAAAGATGACAGGGACGAGTTTGCTCGGTCTAGGCTTCCGCTTGGACCGTGCATCGGAACTGGCAAACCTTTCTCAGGCGATGGATATCCGCTGGTCCATTGCGCTTTACGAACATTTGGACGCTGCCGAAGCGAATCCGGAAGAAATGATGTCGGGCAGCGAAATGATTTCAAACGGCAAGATCGCTTGGAAAATCGCAGCCGAAGACTTTCCGATCATTCTCGACGAATATCGCCAAAAATTTGAAGAATTCCGTGCCAAGTGGATCCAGCGCTTTGCAACGGAAGAAATCACCCGTATGCTTTCGCAGAACCAGTACATTCTGCGCGACGACAATGGCTGGTACTATACGGCGACGGCGGAAAAACTTCGCAACCTGTATTTCTCAACGATTCACTTGATGGTGGGGGATGCAGAAAAATTGCTCGTGAACCTTTCGGGCCGTGTAGAACATATGCAGGATAAGCTTTCTCGCTTGTGGTACAAGGAAAGCGCGGTAGATGCGTCTTCCAAGATTTTGCCCGCTCTGGAAGCGGCTCTGCGTTCAAGTGAATACGCTTTGACATCTCGCTTGCGTGCGTCTTTGGCGGGCGTTTCCCGTAACCGATTTATGGTGGAATTCAAACCGCCCCGTGACAAACGTCACTTTCACACGGCTCGTTCCTGTGCAAAGAATGTGGGCGCAAACAATGCGAACATCGCATACGAAAATGCGTTCCTCGCTTTTACCGATGACTTCTGTGATTACGCCCAGGGCTTAACGCTCTTTATCGGTAAGTGGTACCTTGAAAAATGGCTTTTATATCTGCGCGGATTCTCGCGTGGTCAGTTGGATCTTTTTACTCATAAAACCGTGGGATAACAATGACAAAATCTTCTCGGACTCTCATCATTTCCCTGATCGGTGCAGTCGTTCTTGCGATTGGCGCTGTCTATTTTGGAGCCCCGCTTTTTGGCTGGCTCATCATGATTGCGATTTTTGCAATTTACCTTCTGACGTCGTGGAATATTTTCCGCGAAATCCGTGCGACAGATGTAGAACGGGGACAGGTGAAAAAACTTGTTGAAGTTTATAACGCAGGCAATGTTCCTGCGGATTCCGATGTGGAAGGCGAAGGCATTTTGAATTCTCGTGTGCGCTTCTTCAAGACCCTTTCGCAGAAACAGGTCGTGGTGACGGTGCAGGACCTTCCGTTTCTCAAGTCGACGTGGGCTTCGAAGGAAGAAGAAACCGTGCACAGCCATAGCGGCGTCGTGGTGCTTCTCGGTTTGATGGGTACATTCTTCGGCTTGATGCTTTCGATCAATGCGGCGGGTTCTGCAATCGATACGAATGCGACTTCCGAAACGACGCTCGGAATTATTCAGAACATCTTTGCGAGTATGAAGGGCATCTTCGGATCTTCCCTTTGCGGTCTGTTTGCTTCCTTGATCTTGAGCTCTATCCACTCTTCCTATGAATCGGATCATGAAAAGCTGATTGCGGAACTCGATGAATTTACGCTCTTCTATTTGATCCCGAAGACCGCTTCGGCTGAAAATGTGGCGGCAAACGAAATCCGTCGTTTGATCGATACGGTAAAGTCTTCGGATACGGCCCGTGCAGCGGATTTCCAGAGCATGGTCGAAGCTTCGAAGGCTGCGGAAGCGTCTCGTTCCGAGTCTTTGTCGGCAAGTCTCGCTTCGATGGAACAGGCTCAGAAACAGAATCTTGCCGAGCTGCAGCAGTCCTTTACGGATAGCGTTTCGAAGTTCGGTGAAAAGGCGATGCAGGATCTGGCGATTGCTCAGAAGGCGGCTCTCGAAGGCATGCAGGCTGCGGTCCAAAAGCTTTCGGAAGAATTCTCTGCGGTGCAGAAGGCCGCTGCGGAAGGCATTGTCGCTTCGGGCAAGTCGGCGTCGGCAGAACTCCGCGATTCCCTTTCTCAGGTGACTTCGGGCCTTTCCGAAGAAATGCAGAAACTTTCGACGAGCGTCAAGTCAATTGAATCGGGCGTTGTCGATGGTCTTGAAAAAGAAATTTCGAATCTCTCTTCGAGCGTTGCCAATTCCATTTCCACGCATCTCGATTCGCAGATGGCAAATTCCGGCGAACAGTGGAACGCCTTCATGGATTCTCTCAAGGCTTCGACCGAAAAAGTCGCGGAAGCCGAACAGAAGGGTCTCGAAGTGCTCCGCTCTGTGGCAGAAGAGGTGGCTTCCAAGGCGAACGATTCCACGGTGGGACTTTCGAATACGGTCACTTCCGAAATCGAAAACCTTTCGCAGAAGGTGCAGACCTCTTTCGCAGAGCTCGCCAAGTCTTCTGCATCTCTTGTCGCTTCTCAGCAGGCACTTATCACCGGTATCGACAACCGCGTGGTGAAGGAAAACGAATCGACGGAAGCGCTCGGTTCGAACATTGCGGAAGCGGCAACGCTCATGCGTGTGAATCAGTCCGAATTTGCGGCAAACCTCGAAATGTTCGGCAAGGGCATCGAAGCGGTGCTTTCGAAGCTTTCGGGCGACGTGCCGGAACGCGAAAACGAACAGAACTTTATCGAACAGCTGAACACCGCGTTACAGTCCTTCCAGGAACGCTCTGGCGAAGTGCTGCTTGAAAACGCGTTGAAGACCCAGGAAATTCTCCTGGAAATCTTGGATCAGGTTCAGAAGGCTCCTAAGAAGGTGGACTAATCTATGGCGAAGCGTCGCGAAGATAGCCACTGGCTGATTTTTACGGACTTGACGGCAGGCCTTCTCGCCCTCTTCATTCTTGCCTTTGTCGCCATGACGACGATGAAAGAAAAGAAGGCGGAAGCTCTGACACGTACCGAACAAGAAGTCGTGAGCTGTCAAGAAGAAATGCGCCGTGTTGCCAAGGAACGCAACGCGCTGCTTTCTCAGAGCTTGAAGGCTCCTCTCGAAAAGGGAATTATCGCACTCGAAAATGGAAACATCCAGATTCAGGCGTCCTTCCTTTTTCCGCGTAACGGAGCTGATTTGACTGCCGAAGGCGTGGGTATCATTAAATCGATTGGCCAAGGTTTGCTAGACGTACTCGATACCGGTGACGCCATCATGGTCTCCGGCTTTACCGACGACACGCCGACGAATTCTCCGACTTACACGAACTGGAACCTTTCCACAGAACGCGCTGTGAATGTGGTCAAGACTTTGATCAACCAAGGCTTTCCGGGTGAACGTATTTTTGCCGCGGGCTTTGGACCTTTCCATCCGCGCGTGCCGAATACGAGTGAAGAAAATCGCCGTTTGAACCGCCGCGTGGAAATCGGCATTACGCCGATCCGTAAGGCAGAAGCGGCTGAGGTTGTGCAGAAATGAGCGAAGCGTTAGACGCTGAATATATTGCCTTAAAAGGCAAAGTAGACGAGCTCCGTAAAAAGGATCGCTTGCCGTATTGGCGTCTGGCTTATGCGGAGTTTTCGCTGTCACGCATTGGCGATTACATTGCAGTCGGTGGAAAGGATGAAGCGCATGAAATGATTGTGCGTTTGAACCGTTGGGTCGATGAGCACGAAAAGGAACTCTCCCGAACGGCAAAGCCCGCGCCGGCAAAGGTTTCGCTTTGGAATGTTTCTGCCATCGAAAAGGAAATTTCTCGTTTGCAGGCTTCTCTTGCGGCTAAGAATTACCTGATTCCGGTGGCGGAACGCATTTCGTTTTCGCACAACATGGAACGTGCCAAGGAACTTCTTTCGCAAGGTAAGTTTGACAAGGCGTATTCGGAACTCTTTTCGCTTCGTTCGCAGTTGGTTTCCCGTTTGCATCGTTCTTACCGTGCGCGCGCCGCGATGATTCTTTACAGCCAACATGCTTCGGGTTTTGGACATTCTCCGACGGGTGCTGTGGTGGGACTGTATAATGCAGAACACACGCTTGAAAATGCGCTGTCCTTAGTCGGCGAACGCGATGCCATTTGGGTGGAAGACTTCCTTGAACTCTACGACAGCCTTGCCAAGATCACGGAACGCCTCGCTCCGCAGGATCGTAAACGCCGTTAAATTCCGTTTCGAGCTTAAAGACTTCGATTGGACGAGAATCGCTCCCGCATTCGGGAGTTTTTTTGTGCCCCTTGCAATATACCCCTTGGGGGTATTATATTGTAGGTATGAAAAAGACAAAACATCGAGATCCTGAAGAAGTCAAGCAGCTGATGGCCCGCTTGAACCGAATCGAAGGTCAGGTTAAGGGCATCAAGGGCATGATCGAAAAGGACGCCTATTGTACACACGTTTTGACCCAGGTCGCTGCGGTCAATGCTGCTCTCAATTCGTTTAATAAGGTGTTGCTTTCAAATCATCTTCGCACTTGTGTTGCAAAACATGTGCGTGAAGGCGACGACACCGTTATCGATGAGCTTTTAAAAACACTTCAAAAAATGATGAAATAATTTTCCAAGGAAATCACCATGATCAACATTATCATTATCACCATCATTGTACTTGCCATCTTCTTTGCCGTACGCACCTCCATTCGCCATTTTATGGGCCAAGGCTCTTGCTGCGGCGGTAACAGCGGGGGATCCTGCGCCCTCGAAAAGAAGCTCGACGGTACGGTCGTTTTCAAAAAGAACATCAAAATTCAGGGCATGATTTGCGAAAAATGCGAGGCTCGGGTGCAGAACGCTTTGAATGAAATCAACGGGGCATCTGCCAAGGTAAATCTGAAAAAGGCCGAGGCGAAGCTCGACGCGATCCGTGAAGTTTCGGAAGAAGAAATCCGTTCCGCTGTTCAAAATGCGGGCAATTTTAACGTCGTTTCGATCGAAGATCGCTAACCTTGAACGCTAGAGGTTAGAATGGGCAAGTACTCTGTGACAGGAATGAGCTGCGCTGCGTGCGTCGCTCGTGTGGAAAAAGCAGTCAAGGCGCTCCCCGGCGTAGATTCCTGCGCGGTGAGCCTTTTGACGCACTCCATGCAGGTAGACGGATCCGTTTCTTCATCGGATGTGATTTCTGCGGTGGAAAAGGTGGGTTACGGCGCAACGCCTGCAGGGGATTTTGTCCAGGGGAAGGGAACGACTCCCGTGCTTTCTGCGGCATCGCTTGAAAATAAAGAGATTCCCCTTCTCAAAAGGCGCGTGATCGCCTCTCTTATCTTCCTTGTTCCGCTGTTGTATTTTAGCATGGGACACATGATGTTCGACCTTCCGCTGCCGCGCTGGTTTATGGAGCCTTTGCCGAATACCGTCGCGATTGCGCTTGTGCAGATGACGCTTGCGGGTATTATTCTGGTGATTCACCAGAAGTTCTTTGTGAACGGTTTTAAGGGTATTTTGCACCGGGCTCCGAATATGGATTCGCTGGTCGCTCTTGGCGCGGGCGTTTCTTATTTGTACAGCCTGGCTGTTTTGTTCCAGATGACACGTGGCGGGGAAGGCGCATACTTTTTTGAAGGTGCGGCAACGATCGTCACTTTAATTGCGGTGGGCAAACTTTTAGAGGCCATTTCCAAAGGCCGCACGACAAATGCGCTCAAAGGTTTGATGGATCTTGCTCCGAAGACGGCACGCCTCGTGGTGACGCAAAACGGTCGGGAAGTGGAAAGGATTGTCGCTGTGGAACAGCTGAAGGTGGGCGACGTTTTCGCGGTCCGTCCGGGGGACAGCATTCCAGTGGACGGTTTTGTGCTGGAAGGCTGTTCTGCGGTCAATGAATCCGCTTTGACGGGCGAAAGCATTCCGGTCGATAAAACGGTCGATGACCGCGTTTCGGCGGCGACGATCAACCGCTCCGGTTTTTTGAAGTGCAAGGCGACCCGTGTGGGTGAAGACACGACCCTTTCGAAAATCATTCAGATGGTTTCGGCGTCGGCGGCGACCAAGGCCCCGATTTCAAAGATTGCGGATCAGGTCGCAGGATTTTTTGTGCCGGTCGTGATTTTAATTGCGGTTGTGACGATTGGCGTTTGGATTTTGGTGGGTGCCGATGTCGGTTTTGCACTTGCTCGCGGTATTGCGGTGCTTGTCATCAGTTGCCCATGTGCGCTTGGTCTTGCAACGCCTGTGGCGATTATGGTCGGTAACGGCGTCGGAGCAAAGCATGGAATCCTTTTTAAAACTTCCGCTGCGTTAGAAACAGCAGGCCGCTCCGAAATCGTGGTGCTCGACAAGACGGGAACGATTACCCGTGGCGAACCGGAAGTTACAAAGATTCTTCCGGCGGAAGGTGTATTGGAAGAAGAACTTTTGAAGCTTGCGGCGAGTCTTGAATCGAGAAGCGAACATCCCTTGGCGAAGGCGATTATGGCGAAGGCCGTAAACGTGGATCTTTGCGAAGTTTCCGAATTTACGGCGCTTCCGGGGAACGGCCTTTCGGCAAAGATTTCTGTGGATGGGAAAAAAGAACTTTTGATCGGCGGATCCCACAAGTTTATAGGATCGCAGGTTGCACTTTCAAAGGATGTGGACTTGCAGGTGGAATCTCTTTCGAACGCTGGAGCGACGCCGCTTTTGTTTGTGCAGGGAAAACGTTTTTTGGGAATCATTGCGGTGGCGGATCAGGTGAAGCCGGATTCTGCTACGGCGGTTTCGGAGCTTCGGCAGATGGGCCTTCGTGTGGTGATGCTCACCGGCGATAATCTGCGGACGGCGCAGACGATTGCGAAGACAGCGGGCATTGACGAGGTGATTGCCGATGTTCTTTC
Source organism: Hallerella succinigenes (assembly GCF_002797675.1). Lineage (NCBI taxonomy): Bacteria > Pseudomonadati > Fibrobacterota > Fibrobacteria > Fibrobacterales > Fibrobacteraceae > Hallerella > Hallerella succinigenes. The sequence goes on from NZ_PGEX01000001.1 coordinate 2,218,785, forward strand.
GAATGAAAAGGAGGCGGTCATTCAGCGGCTCCAGGCAGAACTTGCGGAAAGCGGTAAAAAGAATGCGAAGGTCGCGATGGTGGGCGACGGTATCAATGATGCGCCTGCGCTGACCCGTGCTGATGTGGGAATTGCGATTGGAGCGGGGACGGACGTGGCGATGGACGCAGCGGATGTGGTGCTTGTAAAGAGCTCTCTTTGTGACGTGGTGACCGCGATTCGTTTGAGCCGTAAAACGATTCGGAACATCCACGAAAACCTTTTCTGGGCGTTTATTTACAACGTGATCGGCATTCCGCTTGCGGCGGGCTGCTACTACCATTTTTTCGGTTGGACTTTGAATGCGACTTTTGCCGCTCTCGCGATGAGCCTTTCGAGTTTCTGCGTGGTGACGAATGCGCTACGCTTGAATTTTTTCAAGAATCCGGAAGCGAAAAGGGCGAATTTTCGAACCTTCAAAGTCGAAGGCATGATGTGCTCGCATTGCGAAGCCCATGTCAAACAGGCTCTAGAAACTTTGCCCGGAATCCTGTTGGCGACGGCGAATCACAAAAAGAAATCCGTCGAAATCGAATTTTCGGAAATGCCTTCGGACGCAGATATCGAAGCCGCTATCACAAAGGCGGGCTACGTATTCAAAGGCTAAACTAAATCTGCAAAACAAAAGCCCGGCAGCTATTCTGTGACGGGCTTTTTGTTGAATCTGAAAAATTACTTCTTCAATTCTTTCTTGAGAATGGCTTCGGCCTTTTTGAACTGGTTTTTTACAGAGTTCGCACCGGTACCGCCTTCGATGTTACGACGGGAGACGGAATAGGCAAAGGTCAAACGTTTTTTCACGTCCTTTGGATTCGGCACGCCCTTGGCAGCCCACGCTTCATCGGAAAGGTCCGTGAACTGTTCACCGAGCTTCGCGGCTTCGCCGACAAGGCTTCCCACGATACGGTGTGCATCGCGGAACGGAACGCCGTCTTCCACCAAGATGTCTGCAAGGTCCGTGGCGAGAAGGGCCGGGAGCATGCGATCTTCCATCCTGTCGAAATTCCAGCGGGCGCTTGCGATCGCTTCGCTCATAACGCGGAGAAGAACCTTGGCGGTGTGCGTGCTGTCAAAGACCGGCTGCTTGTCTTCCTGGAGGTCGCGGCTGTAAGAAAGCGGTGCGCCCTTCACCAGAGTGAACATCGCCGTGTAATTGCCGAGCATACGACCGGACTTACCGCGGATTAATTCCATCGAATCCGGATTCTTCTTCTGCGGCATCATGGAAGAACCGCTCGAGAAAGCGTCGGAAAGGGTGAGGTAACCGAATTCAGAAGAGCTCCAAATCACAAAGTCTTCTGCATAGCGGCTGAGCGTATTCGCGATGATTGCGAGATCGTTCAAAAATTCGAGAGCCATATCGCGGTGCGAAACAGCATCGATGCTGTTTGCGCTCGGACGTTCAAAGCCGAGTTCTTCTGCGACGAGCTGACGGTGGTATGGGAATGCAGAACCTGCAATCGCACCGCTTCCGAGCGGAAGTTCCACGTGCAAATCGAGGAAGTTGTCAAGGCGCTTCACGTCGCGGGAAAGCGCAAAGAAGAGACTCATCATGTAATGGCTGAAGAGAATCGGCTGGGCCTGTTGCAAGTGTGTGTAGCCCGGCATAATCTTGCCGAAGTTCTTCTTGGCAACGTCCAAAACGTTCTTCTGCAGTTCAACTACGAGAGCGCGGATTTCAACAGCGCGGTGACGCATGTAAAGTTTGAAGTCCGTGGAAACCTGGTCGTTGCGGCTTCTGCCTGTGTGAATTTTTTTGCCGAGATCGCCGATGCGGTCCGTCAAAACGCGTTCCACGGCCATGTGGACGTCTTCGTCCGTCGGGAGCCAAAGATTTTTGCCCGCATGAACATCGTCGAGAATTCCCAAAAGGCCTTTGCGAATCTTGGCATAATCTGTTTTGGTGAGAACGCCGGATTCCACAAGGCCCTTTCCATGGCCGAGAGAACCCTGAATGTCTTCTTCCAAAAGCTCCTTGTCAAAATCCAAGCTGAAGCTGAGATCGATCATGCTTTGGGCCATTCCGCAGTCAAAGCGGCCGTCCCACATCATTTTTTTGCCTTTCTTTTCGGCCATTTGGAACCTCTTCACAAGTGAATTTTTTGATTCGCCTTAAAGATAAAAAATCGGCCTCCCTCTGTGGTTCTTGAGGGAGGCCGATTTCTTACGAGAAGGGAGTTTTCTAGCAGTAAAAATTAAAGGGCGACGATTTGCGGAGCTTCATAAAGGGGGTCTTCCACCATGAACGTTTCTTCGTTATCCGTTTCCGTGATATCCGAGAGCTTTTGGAAGGTATTTTGGTAAACTGTCTTTCCGTTCAATTCGGAGGCTTCGCGGGAAATGCTCGCGAGGAAGCTGCGTCCTTTGCGGTTCTTGAGGCGCACAATGAAGTGCGACGCCTTTGTCGTCGCGTTCTGGATGAACGAAGTCCAATCTTGGTCGTAGCGGAAAACATCGCGGATATAGTGCCATTCGACCTGTTCTTCCTTGTATCCGAACAGACGGCAGAAACGCTTGTTTGCCGTCAGCAGGCGACCGTGATCATTGATTTCGCAGTATGCGGATTCGTTGTTCTTCATACGGTACCTCCTATTCTTGATAGCGATAAAGAGCGTCAATTTCTTCAATTGCGGTTGTAGAAAGTCGAACTTCGTCAATTAAAAGGTTTAAGTTTTCCTTGCCGAAGTAAAGCGGAATGCCGTTTTCTCCGACGAGAACTTCAAAATCCGTCGCCACGGTAGCTTCGAACTTGCCGTTCACGTAAAGCTTTGCCGAGTCGCCGCTCCACGAGGCCGCGAGATAAGTCCAGGAGCCGATTTCAACGGCGGCCCTGCTAATCGCTGCGCTTTCGCAACGGAGAGAATCTCCGGAACCTTGGGCGATAAAGAATCCAAAAGCGGAACCTTCGATGCCGCAGGTATCCTTTAGAACGGAAAGGCTAAAGACCGCGCTATCACTAAATCCGAGCTTTCCGACGATATTCTTCACAAAGGCGGAATCGCTTTGCAGATTTTGAATGTTCACCCACGCTTCGACGGTAAAAGCCTTCGCGCTGTCAAGAACGCCCTTGTCGTTTTCGACGACTGCAAAATCGCTAGCGCTTTCAAAATGGAGCGCCTTGCCCGCATCACGACCCGCTTCCAAAGAGGCTTCGCCGTAAAGCACTGCATTCCCCGAAACGCCACGGACATCGGCCGCAGTATTACCGTTGAAAGATTCAAACGTCCAGTATCCTGCCATCGCGTAATCCGTCGACAGCGGCAAAATCCAGTGAGCCGGAACGGTTGCTACCGAGTAAGTTTGATTCAGTACGTAATTCGACTGTGGCGAAAGAACCTGAATCGAATGTTGTCCCTGCGGCACGTTCACGAGCGTAAAGGAACCTTCTTCATCGGTAATCGCTTTCCACGGAGAGCCGGCGAGAGAAACGACTGCACCGACTGCGGCTTCGTTGGTGCGCAAGTAAACGTTTCCAGAAAGGGTTTCGGTCTTTGTCAGTTCGGCATCGCGGGAAACCGTTTTGCCGTAGACAGAAATCGTGTCGTAGTAGGCGAAATCTTCAGAGATGGCGCTTAAACCGTAAACGCCTTTTGCCTTAGGCGAAATCGAAAATTCGCCCTGGGAGTTCGTCGTGTCGTTGTAGACTGTCGAATCCGAACCGCTGACTGCCTGAGCTTGCACAACGACGCGGGCTGCGGCTTCTCCGCTTGGAAGCGTTAGCGTACCGGCAATCGTATTCGTCTCTTCGGAACTTCCGCCGGCCACATGTGTGGAACAGGCGAAGAAAATACCTGCGCCTAAAATCGGAAGGGCTGCAAAAAGAGCTTTCATCGGCTTCATGCGGCACCTCCTTCGACAGAGGAAGAAATTTTTTTCGTCAGCGGAAAGAACTGCACATTCAAACGGTAAACGCGATCGGTTTCCGGGGATTCTGTGACGATATTTGAAATGCGACGGCGGAATTCCGCGATCTCGGCGCGGATTCTCGGTAGAATATTTTCAGGGACGCCGAGCGTTAAACCGGAAATGTCGCGCTCTTCTACGGGAACCGTGGCCAAAGCTTGAACGGCGAGCTCTCCCATTTGACGGTGCATGTCGCGCACGGCGAGCGAGGGCATTTCCAGATTGCCCGTCGAAATTTTTTGATTCGTTTGCGTTAAGGTTCCGTCCGCATTTTTAGAGAGAAGACCTGCGTTCAAAAGAACCTGGATTGATTTGCGAATCTCTGCCGCGGAACTTTTGAATATCAGCTTATCGGCGACTTCGGAAACCTTGGATTTTGCCATGTGAGGCAAAGCTTCGCGTAGCACCGGGGAAACCCAGGATTCGTAATAATCGTACTGGTCTTCGCCGACAATTTTCACTTTGTTCGATTTTGCAATCGATCGGAGTTCTTTGAACAAAAGTTTCTTTTCTTCCGCATTTTTGCTCTGGTTCATTGCCACGAGAATGCGGAAATATTCCACATCGGCGCCGACAAGGCCCGTTGCGTTTGCCACGCGTTCTGTTCCTCGTTCGGAAAGGTTCGCCTTGCCTTCGATCACGAGCTTCAAAAAAACGGGGGAGCTGTAACCGGCGAGCTTTGAAAATTCTCGGAACGAGAATCCATAGGGCTTTCTTTCTTGATAGAAGTCCCTGAGAAATTCTCGGAAGTCCGAATATTGCATCACCGGTTTCATACCTTTAGAATATATACTCTCAAAAACGAAAATGCAATAAAATAATGATACAAAATTAACGAAAAATCATTAAAAATACCAAAAATAGAACAAAATATGAAAATTCTTTAAAAATCTATGATACGAAAAGGCGCGCTGTCCATTTTTTTTAATTTTAGGTAAACCTTCCACGGAGATTTTATGATTGAAGAACGTTCTTCCCTCGTCTATGTAACGGGAAAAGGCAAAATTGAACAGCCGAAGCCTGTGACGGAACGCCCCAAAACGGATGGCGTGGTGCGCATCCTTTTGAAGCGTCTCGGTGGAAATAAAATGGTCAGCGTCGTCACGGGCGTCGACTTAGATGCAAACGCTTTGGCGGACCTTGGGCGCGATCTTAAGCGTAAATGCGGAACCGGTGGAACGGTCAAGGATTTCCAGATCGAAATTCAGGGCGACAAAAGGAACGTCCTCAAGGCGGAACTCGAAAAGCGGGGCTATACGGTCAAGCTCGCTGGCGGTTAGTTCAGAGGTAAGAACTTGGAGTGTGAAGTGATGCCTGACCCATAAAAAAAGACCCCGATTTCTCGGGGCCTTTAAGCTGCCTCAACTGGACTCGAACCAGTGACAACCTGATTAACAGTCAGGGGCTCTACCAACTGAGCTATGAGGCATCGTGGTGACCCAAATATAAAAAACGAGAATTTCTTGTCAAGGGGGTTGTATGAAGTATTTTCACTTTTTTCAATTTTTTTGATTCTCCTGACGCTTCTTCGCTTTTTCACGGGCGGTTTCCCCGATCAGATTCAGGTTCTTCCACTTCAAAAGCTGAATCTTGTTGCCGTTTTCGTCATACATGGCGATGCCCTTGGTGTTAATCGCCTGGATTAGCTTTTTCATTTGGGCGACGAGCTGGTTAACCTTATCCACAGTTTCTTTCGTATTCAAGAGGTTCTGCGTCAGTGTATCGGTTTCAACGGCTTGGGTAATCGCTTCGATCTTTTCGATGCCTTCAGAAAGGCCCTGCAGGGCTCCGTGCGCCTTGGCGATCGAAGAATCGGCTTGGGCTGTGATCGTACGGATGGTAGAGTCGGCGGCGTCCGCTGTTTTATGGATGGTCGCAGAGGCGTTTTCAGCCTGGGCGAGGACTTCCTGGATTTTTTTGCCGGTCGTATTTGTAGTCTTTTCAAGCCCGTTGAGCAGACTTTCGACCGTCTTCATGGCTTCTTGGTATTTTTGGGTGACGCTTGACAATGTGTCGTTTCCCGAAAGGATGGTGAGGACGGCGTCTCGGGCGACCATCGCCTGGTCGTGCAATTCAGTGATAAAGCGAAGCGATTCGGTAATGCCCGGAACGAATTCGCCTTTAAATATATGATCCTTGGGAAGGACCTCGCCTTCGTGGGTGCGAATGAGTTCAATACGGCGCTGCCCCATCAGGGCGAATGCGGCGTTGCGAAATCGGGTGCCTTCGTGCAGGGTAATCGGTTCGTCAAAGACGACGGTCACACGGGAACGGTCGCCGAGCCACTGTACATCGCCGACGTGTCCAATCGGGTAGCCGTTTTCGGTCATCGGATCTTCGGGAGAAAGGGATCCGAGTTCCTGGAAGTCGATCGTTGCCTGGGTGGAACTTTCTTGATGCGCATGCCACATTCCGAATGAAACTCCCACGATAATCAGAAGGAGAATAGCAAAAGAAATGTAGCCTAAGGCTTTGTCCGAGATTTTCATATGGGTAGAATATAATTTTTTGAACGCCTTAAAAGACGGTTTCGGTCAAAAGGATGCCCCTATCGGACGCTGCAACGGTTTCTACCGTTTTTTGGCATCGTAAAGGTTGCTCTCCATGTGCTAAGGCAAAGTCCGCCGGCTAAATCGCGCCTAGGGTGCCCGCAAAAAAGTCTTGACAATTACCTAAAATAGTGTACATTTGTGCATATAACAAAAAGGAGAAACTATGGAGACGCAATTTTGTCAGAGCTGCGGAATGCCGCTCACAAACGAAATCCTCGGTACGAATGCCGATGGCAGCAAGAACGAAGAGTATTGCATCTACTGCTACAAGGACGGCGCCTTCACCGGCGACTTCAACATGGAACAGATGGTTGAATTCTGCTCGCAGTTCGTCGATGAGTTAAACAAAAATACCGGCAAGAACCTCACCCGCGAAGAATACAAGGAGGAACTCCACAAGTATTTTCCGACGCTCAAGCGCTGGCGCTTCCCCGCAGATCAACTGCCGCAAGCTACTTCGCCCATGAAGCAAACATTCATCGAGGAAGTCAACGCCCTCGGCGTCAAGGACATGCCGAAAATCGACAACCTCTTTGTGTTGCAGGGCGCGTTCATCAATCAGGAATACAAAATTAACGGCAACAGCGTCAAGTTCCTGGACGATAACGCCAGCTACTGGGGCAATCAGGTCGAAAAGAAGGGTGCCGAAGGACGCTGCTTTGGAATTGCATGCGACGAACGCTACATTCTCGTGAGCGAATATGGCAAGAACGGCGCTGACGCCGAAATCGTCGTCATCAAAAAGCGGTAAAGGGTATGATTAAAGCTTCTTTTCCGAATAGGGGACGGACGGGGCAACAGTCCTAAATCTAGGTCGTGATGATTGCAAAGTGCTAAATCGCGTCTGGGCTGCCCGCAAAAAGCTTTTTTCCGTCGAAAACGGCGCGTATTTAACACATGGTGTTTAGGTTCGTACTTTTTTTTACCGGGCAGCCATATTTTTGAAAAGGGTTCTTCTGATGGGAGAACCTTTTTTTTCAAAAATCGTTCGGTTAAAAAGTTCTACATTGCAAGGTGATGAATCGAGAAGAATTACATGCCAAATATCATAAACCGAAAGTGCCGCATCAGTGGCGCTGCACCGATAAAATTTCGGCTTTGATCTGCACCTTCTTTGGAACGGGAATGCTCCCGAAAATGCCGGGATCCTATGGCAGCCTTGCCGCGGCGCTTGTCGCTTATCCGCTTGCTATTTTCAGTTCTGAATTTTGGCCGCTCCGTTATGAATCTTGGACGGAAGAGGGCGTAACTCTCGACTCTTACGGATTCTTTTTGTTTGCGGCGCTTGTCGTCTTTTTTGCGGCGATCCCGTTTGTGAAAAAGGCGATGCGCGATACGGAGACAGAAGATCCGGGTTGGATTGTAATTGATGAAGTCTGTGGCGTCTTTATGGCGCTCGCGTTTATTTCGGCGGAGTCGATACTTTCTAACCCATGGCTTTTGCTTGTCGCTTTTGGCGTTTTCCGCTTTTTTGATATTCTAAAACCGCTCGGCATTCACAAGTTCGAAAGTTTCCCGGGCGCTTGGGGAGTGATGGCGGACGATTTACTCGGCGGCGTTTATTCGGGCATTGTCCTGTTTGGGGTCGTGCGTGTTTTTGGACTTTAAATGTGGCATTTTTTAGGGCATTTTATCACGATTACCAAGCATCGAAACGAAGTCATACGACTTTGTTTTAAGGCGGGCATCGGACTTCAAGGCCTGTTTCACGACCTTTCTAAGTATTCTCCGACAGAGTTTTTGCCGGGCGTCAAGTTTTACACAGGAAAAGAATCTCCGAATAATGGGGAGCGACGCTTTTATGGTTACAGCCGTGCCTGGATGCATCATAAGGGCCGTAATAAGCACCATTTTGAGTATTGGTACGATTATGACCTGGTGACAAAACAACTCGTTCCAGTCGATATGCCGGACCGCTATATCAAGGAAATGTTCTGTGACCGCGTTGCAGCATCCAAAATCTACAATGGGAAGAGCTATTCCCAGAAAGATCCGTTCCTTTACCTAACAAAAAGTTCAGCTCGGGAAAAGATGACTGATTCCACATATCGGAAATTATTCTTCCTTTTAAATATGTTGGGAGAAAAAGGAGAACGGGAGACCCTAGCTTTTATCCGAAAGGCGAAGAGGCTTCCATTGGAGTAAGTGTCGGTACATGTACGAAATTAATTTGCCTGAGATTTATATTGCGGATGCGTTGGGCATTTTTTTTGATGCTCAATGTCTTGTTTAGCGGTTCGTGGAAATTACAGAAAAAACGGAAAGAAGATAAAATCCTGCTCGGCATGATTATCACGATTTTTATTTCGTGTATTGCCGACGTGGTCACTTTTACGGTGGACGGGCTTCCGGGAACTATATTCCGAAATGTCGCTTACGCTTCAAATTTTGTGCTTTTCCTTGGAAACCTGTTCATTGGGCCTTTGTGGCTGATGATGATATTAAAGCATATTGGGGGTCGAATTCCGAAGGGGCAGCAGATTTTTACGGCGGTTGTGTCGGGATTCGGCTTTCTGTTGTTGCTATTGAATTTTGTTTATCCGATTCTTTTCTGCTTGGACGATGCGAACCGCTATTCTCGGGGTTCTTTATTCTGGATCAACAATTTGATTGAAGCTCTCTTTATGCTGGATAGCATCGCTTATTATTTGCTCATGCGCTTCCAGAATGGCGGTCTTAAATTCTTCCCTGTGATGCAGTTCTTTTTGCCCGTTTTTGTTTGCGTAGCGGTACAGAATGCGTGGTATGGAATTTCAACGATTTGGGTCGGTATTGCAGTCGGTGTGACGGGCATGAACCTTGCCCTGCAAAATGAAAATATTTTCATCGATAAATTGACGGGTCTTTTTAACCGTTACTATTTGGATAAGGTTGTGGAAGAAATGGGCAAGCGTCGTGGCTTTGTCATGATGATGCTCGATTTGAACGACTTTAAGCTGATCAATGATACTTACGGACATTCTCGTGGGGATGAAGCGCTTGCGGCGATGGCGGAAATTTTGCGAGATTCCATGGGCACTTGTGGAACGGCTATCCGCTATGCGGGCGACGAATTCGTGATTCTTGTGAACTCCGATCTACCGGGGATTGCGGAACGCTATGAAAAGCGCATTCGCAAAAATGTGGATTTGTACAATGAACGAAGCTTAAAAAAGTACGCTCTCTCGGTTTCCATCGGAAGCGGCTACTTTAATCTGAAGGACAACAGCGTCGACGATATTTTGGAAATCATCGATAAGCGTATGTACGACGATAAACGCAGCTTTTATGAATCGGGCCATCTTCCCGATCGTAGACGTCAGGGATAATATTTCCCATTGACATAGCCCCGTCCCGAATGGTTCGGAGCGACCGGAATTTTGAGATTGTAGAAACATCTTCGGCTCTTATTCCTAAAATTTCCCTTAGTTCGTCATTCTCGGTTTGACCGGGAATCTTTTCTTTACTATCATTCTCCGCAGACATAGCCCTTTGCCGCAAGGCGAGGGGCGACAGAGATTAACGTAGAGTTAGCTCTTATTCTCGCAACTGAAATCTGGTAAATTTCAAATCTATCGAGAATAAGGCGAGCACTCACGTCCAGCAATGGGCGTGGGTCGTTTGTGCTTATTGATAGATAGGTTTACCAGAGCCTCAGTTGCGGTAAGTACATTCGACGCCACGCTTTTTTATTTGAAATCGTGACGCGAACAGCACTAAATAAGGGCCGCACACCCTTAGCTGTGAGGTTCACGTGGCAGAAACATTGGATGCTCTCAAGGTTCGTATTCACGAACTGGAAAAAGAAGTCGAACGCTGGAAGTCTCAAGTCAAAAGTGTTCGTTATGGGCTTAACTGGATGGATGTTCCAGAAGCCTTTGACAAGGATTCCGAAGACAAAATCCCAATCCTCGAAGAAGTCGCCGAAAAGGCGGTCGATGCAAAAGGCCCTTTGGCTGGCAGACCTCCCCATGTGATTATCGAAGGCGACAACTACCATGCACTCACTTGCTTGAATTACACCCACCGCGGTAAAATTGATGTCATCTATATTGATCCGCCGTACAACACGGGCTCGGATGGATTTACTTACAAGGACAAACGTTTCTTGACAGAATTTCCCGATGGGCAAAAAGTTCCTAAGGAACATCCGCTTCGCCATAGCTATTGGCTTTCGTTTATGGAAAAGCGTTTGAAGTTGGCGAAGAATTTACTGAGTGATAAGGGTGTGATTTTCATCAGTATTGATGATAATGAACAAGCGAATTTAAAGTTGTTGTGTGATAAAGTGTTTGGGGAAGGAAATTTACTAACGACTTTCCCACGAAAGGGAATTGGTGGACGTCAGGATAGCAAATACTATGCAATAGTTCACGAATATATTCAAGGATATGCAAAGAGGTTAGATAAGTTTGAATCAGGAAGAATGATTAAAGGAAAAAATTTCCCTTTATTTGACGAATCTAAAAAGCTCCATTATAAAACTCAATTACTCCGGAAATGGGGTGATAATAGTAAAAGAGAAAATCGTCCAAATTTATTTTATCCAATTTATTACAACAATTCTACCAATGAGTTTAGCCTATCTAAATCGAAGAATTCTTTGGAAATATATCCAATGCTTGATTCGGATAATGAAGGACGCTGGCGATGGGGCAAAAGTACAATGGAAGATGCTTTTCATAAAGGACTTGTCGAAATACAAAAAAACAGAAAAGGTGAATGGATTCCATATGAAAGGATCTATGATAATCCAAATGAAGAAAGTACAAAGCCCTATTCAAGTTGGATAGATGATATTGATAATTCTACAGGAGCTTCATTGCTAAAAGAAATTCTTCAAAACGATGATTTTAGCTATCCCAAACCTGTAGACTTGATAGACAGAATTATTCGCATGAGCTCGATTCGGAAAAATATAACCATTCTCGACTTCTTCGCTGGCTCAGGTACGACTCTACATGCCACACTCAATCTTAACAAAGAAGATGATGGTAATCGCCAATGTATTCTTGTTCAGCAATCCGAAGACGACAACAACATCTGTGAAAATGTTACCTATGAGCGCAACCGTCGTGTAATGTGCGGTTACACAAATGCAAAAGGCGAAAGTGTCGATGGTTTAGGTGGTTCGCTTAAATATTACAAGACCGGTTTCGTTGGCAAGCATCAGAGTAAAAACGCCAATGATGCAGACAAGGTGGAACTTGCCGAAAAAGCGGGTTGCCTTATCGCACTAGCGGAAAATACCTTGGATACAATCAAGGTTCCCGAAGCGGCAAAGGGATTCTGGCAAATCTATTCCGATAATGCGGAAAAGAAAAAACGCTACACATGCATTTATCATAATGGCGATTACGGCAAAGTTTCTGATTTTGTTGCAAAAATCGATGAATTGCGCGCTACTGATAAAAAATCGAAATTCACGGTTTATGTGTTCAGTTGGAATTCTCCCGACTTCTTTGAAAACGAATTCGATGATTTAAAAAACATCGAAATCAAGGCAATTCCCAAACCGATTCTCGAAATCTACAAGGCTTTGAACGGGTAATAATATGCAGATGCTTCCTTTCCAAGAAAATGCGGTCCTCGGCACGAACGGTCTCGTAGAAACGTTCAAGAAACTTTGGCAAACGGGCGGTCATAATCTCGATATCACTTTCAAGTCTCCGACAGGTTCCGGCAAGACTTTCATGGTGTCAAATTTTGTTCGCGAATTGCAAAATGATCCTGCCTTTAACGACGATGTAGCATTCGTTTGGATTACTTTCTCGGATGACCTTGCGATGCAAAGTCGCGACAAGTTTTATGATTACTTTTTCCCAAATATCGGGCGAAGTCTCTTGACCATCGCAGATTTTTCCGAAGGCATTCTGCACAAAGACGATATTCTGTTCTTGAATTGGCAAAAGTTAGTGGCAAAGGATGCCAAAAAGCGTTTGCTGCGTCGCCCCGACGAAGTTGAGCTGCAAAAGGAACAAGGCTTTTATTTTGAAGATGTTGCGGAAAACACAAAGAAAGAAGGTCGCGAAATTGTAATGATTATCGATGAAAGCCACAAGAATGTGACTGCATCGGCTTATCGTGATGTTATTACGCCACTTAATCCGCGAATCATTTTGAATGTTTCTGCCACGCCGGAAAAAATTCCCACCATCAGCGATGTGCAAAATCTGCGTGCAGGCTATGTTGAAGTTAAACGCTCCGATGTCGTTGCCGCAGGTCTTATCAAGGAACAGATTATTTCGCAAACAGAAGAAGATTTGAAAAACATTGAAGGTGAAGATTTGGATTTTGCCTTGCTGCGACTCGCCAAGGAAAAACGGGAATCTTTGGCGGAACAATGGACTCGCCTCGGTCAAAATATCAACCCGCTTGTTTTAATTCAGTTGCCTAATGATGATTCTAAACTCAAGGATCAAGGTGTTGAAACAAAGGAAGAACTCGTCACAAGATTTTTGACTGAAAATTGCGAAGTTCCTGCAAATAAAATTGCCAAATGGTTTGACAACAAGAAAGAAAATCTTGAGCACATTACAGATGTAGATAGTCCTATAGATTTTATGCTCTTCAAATATGCAGCAGGAACGGGGTGGGATTGTCCTCGCGCACATGTTATCGTGATGTTCCGCGAAATTGAATCGCCAACATTCAAAACACAGACTCTCGGAAGAATTTTGCGCAACCCTGTTCCGAAAGTTGACTTGACGGCGTTCCCTGAACTCCGCGAAGGATTCCTTTACACGAACTACCGCAAAAATGAAATCTCCGACATTCCCGACACTGTTGAAAACAAGCCAAAAACTGAAGTGACGAATCTTGCTCCGCATCTTTTCGGAGGGTTTGCCACGCAAGAAGCAACACACAATGTCATACAAGAACTGAAAACTTCTATGCTTGACGAATTGGTCGCGAATAGTTCGGACAAGCCTATTTCAGATATTGCTCCCAAAATCGAAGCTGCGTTGCAAGAAGCGGTTAAACAGATTGCTCCAGAAATATTCCCTGTACAAGGCAACACCGTCGCATCGCCACAAACGGAATATAATCTTTTTGGCGAAGCTGATTCTCAAGCAACAAAAAATCAAAAGACAGAACAAATTGTTGAGACAGCTACTCGAAATGTCAAGGCCATATTGAAGGAGCATTTCGGAGAGGGTGTTGCAAACAAGGCTACGGAGATTGTTGCTGAAGCCACCCGCGATTTTGCTGAAACGCTCGTTCAAAAACAGCCGTCTTCGTTCATCGTTGATCCGCTTTTGAAAAGTGATTTCATCAGCCGTGCAGACTATGGTGATATTGGTAAGGCTAGCAGTTTCCAGAGTTCGTTTGTTAAGTCAATGAACAATTATTTTGGAATTACCGAAAATGCCTATAACAATCCTTTTGCACAAGAAGGCGTTCTTGAAAAATTTGGCATAGATATGTCTCAGAGACTTTCAACCGAAGTCTTGGCGAATGCAACCTTTGCAGGAACCAACGATTTAGGCAAGAATGTAGAGCATGAGATGAGCGACAACGAAGTCGAAAAGAACTTCATGAATGCTTGCTACAACATTTTGGAAGAACAGACTGAACCCGATGCTAAATACGGCAACATTGCCCGTTCTTGGGGACCCTTCAAGGAAGCTCTTCGTCAATGGTTTGAACGCTATTCGATGACGAATATCGATAATGTCGGTCGTTACAAGATTTTCTTGAAGGATTTGTTTAAGAACTCTGCAAGTATATTCCGCAAAGCCATTACACAAGCTCTCAAGGAATACAGACCTATTCGCGATGCCTTTGTTGCCGATCGTCGTAAGCAGGAAATGCAGGAGGCGTTGCCATTCAAAGTCAAGACATCTTATGCGTATTCAAGCGACTTTGTCGATTATAAGCCAATTATGAAGAGTATGCTTCAACCGTTCAAGCTCAAAGCAGAATATCCAGGACGCGATAATGAAATCGCCTTTATTGAGTTTCTTGAAAAATTGCCCACGGTTGAATGGTGGTTTAAGCAGAATGATGACGGCAAGGATTTTTACGCTCTCAAGTATTTCAATACCACTGAAAATCGAGAACGACTTTTCTATCCCGACTGGATTGTGAAATTTGTAGATGGTCGCATCGGCATTTTTGATACCAAGAGTGGATTTACAGCAGCAAATCCTGAAGGTCGTGCGGAAGCCCTTTCGAAAAAGTTGCGTGATTTGAACGAAGAGGCGGTCAAACGCGATGGTCGCGAAAAATTCGTCGGCGGTTTGTGCGTTCGTGAAAATAAACTGTGGTATTGCAACAGTGCCGAAAAATACCGTTACAAGGATGAAAAGGGCAACCTTGCTGAAGGTTGGAAATTGATGCAAGGGTAATGGCTATACAAATGCTGAAATAACTTAAGGAGACTTCTTTCAACACTTTAGATAATTGTATTTGACATAGACTGAAAAGATTCTTGTTTCCCTATCCTGAAACTACCACCTTCAGGGAATTTACACAAGAAATCAACGGATCTTACGCACCATTATCGGGGCGTGGGTCGTTTGTGCTTATTGTGTAAAAGGGTGTGGTAGCCCTCAGGATAGGTAAGTGCATTCGACACCACGCCTTTTTTATTCATAAAAAAGCGTTGGCATAGTGAAGTTACGACAATATGAATATGAATCAATGGAGGTTGTTATAAAACTATAGAGTAGATGACATCGTGTTTTTAATCAGGTTTGCCGGGCAAACTGCCCGGCAGGTTATGGATTGTTGTCTCATGACAACGTGTTGTGAAAAATCTTCCGCCGCAAGGCAAGGAGAAGTATCATGGGCCTTAAAGCCTCAACCCAGCCGGGGGTTGTTTACAAACTACCGGAATTGCCAAAGGAGTATCAGCATTTGCTGAATGAACTCCCGCAAAAGTATATCCAAACAACGCTTGTTTCTGAAGAGGAACTCGCAAAGCAGAATCGTCCAGAACTTTATCAGACCGAGGTCCCGAATAATTCACCATTAAAATACTTCAAGGGTGATTTAGAAGGGCTGGAGCAGACGGAACACTTTGAATCTGGCCTAATAAAACATATATTTAATGGGGAGGTCAAACTCGCTTCTGCGGGCAAAGGGAAGAAACGATTGGAGGCGACGGGTTACCATACCGAGGTAATCAAGAATGCTGAAGGACAAATTATTCCTGGGACAAAATCATCCCCAGATACCAAAGGAGTATATCAAGGTAAAGTCAAGGTCAACGGCATCCGAAAGCGCACAATGGGCGGAATGTCTACATTCTTCCCCGAACACTGGTCGCCGCAACATATCGTGAATGCGATAAACGAGGCATACAAAGGTAAAAGCGCAATAGATCCTTCTGGTAAGGTATTTTATGGATATTCAAAGGAAGGTGTGAAAATAAAAATGCGAATGAGTCCAAATGGAAAAATCTCGAGTGCATTTCCGATTATGGAGGAAAACTAATGAATTACAATTACGCAATTAAATACCTTGAATTTGAAGGGAAAAAGGACTTTCTATACTTTGCCTTTGAAGAAGAAACAGGAATACTCACGAACTTCTTCACTGGAGAAGTTGTTAATTTCCACAAAACTATCCTAGAGCAAATTGAACAGGTCCTTTCCAAGAAGAAAAGACATGTTGAATGCTCTGGTAACGAGTGTTATTGGAATATCGGCCTCAAGGAAACCCTAATTGTTGATAATTTCGCAAATGAGGGGGAGCCTTCGGAAATCACCGTCGAAACATCTGAACTCAAACGATTGATTGACGAATGGATTGCGGCCCGCGACAAGTTTAAGGAACAGAAAGCCAAGGGCGAAATTTAGGCCAAATTAATATTGCTCTGCACATTGCGGTAACCCCGTTTAGGTTCCGCAGTTTGCGCCTATATTCCAAGAGGTAAAAATGAACGAACAATATTCAAGCCCATACGAAATTTTGTATAGGGGCAAGGACTTCGATGAAAAGGAAATTCCTAAACGCGTACAGTCCTTTTCAATGTCGCTTGCGTATCCGGATTATGGTGCATGGCTCCATTATTACGAAAAAGAGAAACTCTGTAAAGCTTATACAGACGGTCTCTCGCCATATCTTGGATATATCAAAAAATTTCCTGGAAGTCTCACACTTGATAGAAGCATCGGATGGTGCGACCATATAGACGTTCAAAAGGATTCTGACAATTTGAATAAGCATAGTCGAGAATTATTCGAGGCTAACGGTATTCCGAACATAATCAATGTGCGCTTTGGAGACAAAAAGTCATATCCTTTTTGTTTTCGGAATGTCCCGCAAAATGCAGTGCTGTTTATCGGAAACCAGGGAACGCAACGGTATGCTGATTGCAAAATGGTTCAATTTGCAGGAACGATGGAATTAATAAAAAGGCAAAATCCTCGTGTTTTACTTGTTTACGGAAGCGTGGATAAGAGGATATTGGACGAGTGCAAAAAACGAGACATTTCTCTAGTCCGCTATCCTAGCCAATGCGAATTGGCGCATGCTAAAAAGTTTTTCACTCCAGAAACATAGCCATGTAGTACGGCAGTGTAACCATCTTGCCAGCAACACCGATGTTGTTTTCGGAAAGTTTGTAGCAAACCTTGGCTGCGTAGTTGTCGTTATTCAAAACGGTCTTTGTCGACTTGGAGCGTCCCGTTGTCGCCTTGACTTCAATAATGGCGAGTTCGCCGCCGACATTTTCTACAAAGTCAATTTCTAGCCCAGATTCTTTGCGGAAGTAGAATAGTTTGCGACCTTGTTTAGAGAAACAGTCTGCAATGATGTTCTCGTAGATGGCGTCTTTATAGAATCCCAAATCGCCGCATAGAATCTTGGCCGCGGTGCCGCGTTCCAGCATGGCGACAAACAGGCCGGAATCCTGCACATAAATCTTAAACGTATTCTCGATTTTGTAGCCTTCAAGGGGTTCTGCGATGTTGGTCAGGTTGTGGCAAATGTTGATGATGCCGCAGTCGTAGAGCCATTGGATTGCGGTTTGGTAATTTTCGGAACGGCCCTTCTTTTCTAGTTGCGAATAGACAAACTTGTTGTTTTCCTTCGCAAGTTGAGCGGGAATCGAATCAAAAACGCGATTGATGCGGCCAAGAAGCGTGCGGTCGATTTCCTCGTTTTCGTTCTCGTCAAGGTGCTTGCCAAAGTCGTCCTTGTATTCTTCGAGAATGTCCTGCTGTTCCTGCCAAACGACATTCATGTCGTTCGTCTCGACAAATCGAGAAACGACATAAGGGAACCCGCCTACACAAAGGTATTCCTTGAAGTAGCGGAGCATGGCGTTGTGCGTCGCCTCGCTTACGGGTTCCTTTTTCGCGAAGCATTCCTTCAGGTAACTGATGACATTTTCGTCGATTCCCTTTGCCCACAGAAATTCCTCGAAATCCATGGGTTTCATATAAATTATTCTTTCAAAACCGGTCGGGACGCCTTTTCCCTTTTTACGGTTGTACCCCTTAATACCAAGCAGGGATCCAGTACAGATGACATCGTAGCGACCGTCTTCCATAAAAGGCTTGATGCTGGCGCGGGCGTTTGCACATTCCTGAATTTCATCGAAGACGATGACGGTCTTGTTCTCGACAAAATGCACATTAGGAAAAAGCGCGGAAAGGTCTATGGTAATCCGACTCACGTTCAGGTCTCCCTCGAAGACCTTCTTCGCATTTTTATTTTCCTTAAAGTTGATATAGACGACGCTCTCGTAGTTGCTGCGGGCGAATTCCAGGACGCTGGACGTTTTGCCGATTTGACGCATTCCCTTGACAACCAGGGCCTTCTTTTTGCCCCCCGAGATCTTCCAATTTTCAAATTCTTTAAGGATTTTTCTCTTGAACATATCCCAAAACTACACTTTTCCAACCGAATTAGTGCATTAAAAGCGCACTTTCCCAACCGAAAAAGTGTAAAATTGTCGTTTTTACGCAAATTTCATCAATTTTTAGTCAAATCTTCGGCTCCATCAAGAAATCAATGACATTCATGGTCAAAATTCCATTTTCGTCATAGAAGGTCGGCACAAAATACCGTTCACATCCTTCTAGGAATTATTTTTGCATATTTTGCAGTTTTTCTTTAAAACTCGTAAATTTTAGCCTATCCCCACTTTTCTAGCAGTCCATCCAGTCTATCTGCCATAAAGAGCGGGATGTTCAGCATCTTTCCGTCGCGGGAGAGGTTGCGCATCGAGAATCGCACCATCAGGGGTGCGTCGTACTGTTTGTCGTAATACTTGATGCTGGCTGCTTTGATGTTTGTGCCCGCCTTGGCTTCAATGGGGATAATCGTGTTTTCTTTTTGGATAATGAAATCGACTTCGTGGAAGTTGTCGCTCCAGTAACGCGGTGCGACATCAAACATCCCCGACAAATTCTGCAATACAAAATTTTCGGTGAGAGCGCCCTTGAATTCCGTAAACAGGCGGTTCTGTTCGGCAAATGCCGAAGTCGCAAGCCCCGCTTTTTTTCGCAATAGCCCGACGTCGCCCATGTATATTTTGAAAGATGTCAAGTCATCGTAGGCGGATATCGGGAGGCCCGGTTTCGTGGAACGGAAAACTTTCTTCACGAGATTCGCGTTGTTGAGCCAATTCAGGGCGTTCTCGTATTCCCTGGCGCGCGCACCGGGCTTTACGGCCGAATACAGGAACTTCTTGTTTTCGCGGGAAAGTTGCGACGGTAGCGAATCCCAAATGTATTGAATTTTCGGCACGTCGGTTTTGTCCGCATGCTTTGCAAAATCCGCTTCGTAAGCTGTTAGAATATCAGAAAGAACCTTGTCGACAGCGGCGACGTCTTGATCTTCGACCCAGTTAAGTACAGATTCCGGCATGCCGCCTGTCACAAAGTACGTTTTCAATTTTTCTTCTAGCGGTCCCATGAATGCCTGCGGAATGTTCTCCGGTGTTTCGATGGTGTCGAGGTATTCAACAAGGTTCTTGTCTCCACTCGCAAGCAAGAACTCGGTGAATGTCATGGGATACATATCCAAAAATTCAACCTTGCCCACGGGGAATCCGGATGCAAGCTTCAATCCTAAAAGGGAGCCGGCGCCGACAACGCTATATCGCGGAGCGTCTTCGCAAAAATACTTCAATGAGTTTAAAGCGCTTTCGCAAGCCTGGATTTCGTCAAAGATTATCAGAGTGTTCTCGGTTATCTTTTTTCCGCTCGCCATTGCGAGGTTCGCAAGGATGCGCTTTACGTCTTTGGTCTGCTCGAAAAACTGCCTGTATTCGATTTGCTTGTCAAAATCGATGTGGAGAAAACCGTCCGGGAAAGATTTGCCAAACTCCTTCAACACCCAAGTCTTGCCCACTTGACGGGCGCCGCGCAAAAGCAGGGGCTTGCGCCTTTTAGATGTTTTCCACTTATTCAGTTTTTCAAGGATGATGCGTTTCATGCCTTAAATATAGGATGCTTTTATCCAGAAATCACATAAAATTATAAAAAAGTGTGATTTTTTCCACGAAAAACATTAAAAAAGTGTGATTTTCGAAATAAACGCACTTTTCCTACCGAATTATTGACACTTGACTGCACTTTTTCCACTGAAAAAGTGCATCCTTCTGTGCTTAGTGTTTTTTGAATGAGAAAGCCTAAACCGTTTCCCGCTTGAATTCTTCGGCGGTGGCGTCAGGGCCATCCCACCAAAGTTTATTCGAATCGTCGTAAAGCATTTTCGCTGTATTCGATTCCATAAAATCTACAAGGACATCCTCGGGAGACCTCTGGGTTTCCTTTGCGATTTTCTCAACCGCCATAAGCGCCGTCAAGTCCATGGAAAACAAAATTTTGTCGTTTGCCATAGACTACCTCAAAACCACCCGCTCGGATTTCACAAACCGGAGTTTAGAAAGGGCTGCCATCTCGTTACGAAGGTCAACGAATACGCCACTCCTGCGGTGAGCGACAATGCAGTGAAGCCAGGCGACATCAGCGGTATCGAAATAAAAGCAATTCAGTCCGGTCGCATCCGTCACCGAAAAAGACGAAACAAAACCAAAGCGTTCATTCTCAGAAATCAGCCCGCGGTTTTTGGCTTTGGCCGTAGAAATCTTTGCGAAGTCTTCCGCCTGAGCTTTTGAAGATGTGAGGTAGAATCCTCTACCAAAATCCTTGAATTTCGCACACCTGTCCAAATCCGGTTCTTCCACGGCGCAATAGCTTCCGTGATAGAGAATCAATCCTGTTTCCAGCTGCTTCATAGATCAGCCCCCTTCGCCTTGAGGTAGGCCTTGACATCTTCAAAAACAGCCTCGTCGCCTTCTACATGGAAAATGCCAAAACATTCGCGGATATACCTGAGGACATCGAACTTCTTGAAAAGCTCCGCAGTAGCCTTCAACGTCAGGCAAAACCGTTCCGAGGCCATCCTCAGAATCCGAATCTGCATAAAGAGTATCTGCTGCTGTTCCGGCATACCCACAATTTATAAAAAAGAGGACAGCGTATCATATTTTTTCTAAAATCGCTCTTTTGTCGCATTTTCACCCATCATTTCAAGTCCAGGACTGGGCTGAGGGCAGCGCCCCAATAGTACACGGCCCGCATAAAGCTCCCCAGCCGCTTCGGAACACTCGCGTTTATAGGGAAATACTCCATCTCGTTCAGGGCTTCTACGCTGTAGTATTTATCCTTGTCGTAGCAGAGCACTTCGTTGCAAAGGTTTTCTGCAATCGAGGGGCAGCACTCCTCCGGCGACATCTGGATTTTTACGGCGTACCCCAGATGGTTCATGCAGAGTTCAAAACGGGTAAGGTTGAACATGGGGGTAAGCTTCTTTTCCGAGGCCATTGTGCATATAGTACGCCCGCTTCCGGAATTTCTGGAATTCATCCACGTTCTCTTCAGAAAGCATCTTCCGCGTTTTTTCGTCCAGCCCATCCACAAGCGCATCGATCTGCGCGATAGCGTCGAATACCGCCGACGGTTCCTGAAGCGGAAGGCTCGAATTCACCTGGACCAGATAGTAATAGCCGGTGTCATCCGTCGTCTTGGAATACTGCGAGAATTCAGGCGCACGGGCGGCCGCGCGCTCCATGAAGATGTAGCTGTCCACCTCCAATTTCGCAGCCAACGCCTTGGCGATTTCTGCCGAGGCGACAACGCAAACAAGGCAATCGCCGCGTTCACCTTCGACAAGCCTGCACGGGAAGAAATTCTCCTGCATTTCAATCTCTTGCGGGAACTTTCCTTTCTTGACGGTAAACACCGCCATGTTCAGGCCGCTACCCGAAATGGGCGCTCCGCCCACCTGGCCATAGTCGGGTAAGGTCATCTTGCGCGATTCGCAGAGCAGGTGCGTCATGACATCCAGCTCATGGTGCATCTCCCTCCGATCCCTGCGTTTCCCGGCACCCTGCAACTGGTCGATTGCGAAGTGCAGCTTGCGGATATTCCACGGTTTGATTTTGCATTGTTCCATTTTATCCTCCTTATATTTCATCATCGTGAAGCAAGCTGGAATTCCTTCAGCTTCAGTTCGTTGATCATAGTTTCAAGGTTGCAGGGTTCGCCGTCGTCATGCAATTCGCGACCCGCTTTTCGCCATTTCGCATCTTTTCCTTCGGCAGCATTCTTTTCGTATGCGACCTCGGCAAGGGTCCACTTGGCGATAATACTCTTCACGACCTTTTCGATATCCCTGTCGTGCCCTATATGCATAAGGCTGCAGTAACCGCCAAAGCGACGGTTCTTGACGTGGATTTCCCTTTTGCACTTGGGGCAAACCGCAGTCGCTTGCGAACCGCCCGAAAGGGGCGAACCCGAAAACGAGCGGATGACCGCCGTGTCGCCGCACTTGCATTCCACCTTGAACTGTTCGTTGTCCCAGATTTCGAGAAGCGAGGAAAGCTTGAGGCCGATGCTGACGAGAGTGCCGGCGAAGTTAAAATGCCTTACAGCGGACAGGCGCCCCACATAAAGCCCGCCACCCTTGATTGCGTATTGTACATCGATATTCGCGTACCGCGGGGTCGCGATAATTTCGTCCCTATGCCGCAGAATCAGGTCCAGGTTATTGTAAAGCAATGCGCACTTGCGTTCAGAACGTCTTTTCTGGAGGGCATTCAGTTCCTCCTGCTCCCTGTTTTCCTGGTACATCTCGTCGCTCTCGAGCTTGAGCCCGGCCGCCTCCCGCTTGCAAAAATCGGCAAAGGATTCACGCCGGTTATCCGGCTCGATCGGAAAGTTCGGGAAAGGATTCGAGTCGTCGATATGTATTGTCGCCATAAATGACCTCCTGTCAAAGGCACTGAGTTTGCGCAGCAACAGTACCGTGCCTTCTGCATTATATTATCGCTTATTTGTGCATAAATGTAAATATATGCATGAATCTAAAGCGTAATATACAAACCCCATGCGACAAATACTGTCTCGATTTTGTCGTTTTCAGGTAATTTTTAGGGGATTTTGGGCTCTTTTAGTAAAACGCGGCCAAACATTTTACTTTTTCGGAAAATTTTTGGTCCTACCGGCTGGGATCTTCTTCCAGCGTCATTGCGAAATCTCTGTAAACGCCCTTCGATTCGTCCTCGTCGATGTCGCTGTATAACGAATATTCAGCGAAGCATTTTATAAAGAAATGGACGAAGAATGGTTTGCACGCCCTAAACCGCTGAAAAAGAAGCTGCGAAAAGAGCCTTGCAACAAATTGAAGAAACGCAAATGGGGACTGAAAGCGAGTTGATAAGTCCTTTCATGATATTCAAAGGGCGATTTGAGAATGTAGAGGAATTGTAGATGCGATGTTAAACAAAGTAAACCGCGAGAACTTCAAGCAAATAAAAGGAATGCTATATTTTTTCGGAAGTCTAAATCAACCGAAGAAATATGGAGGAATCATGAATCGACTATGCATAACCGTCTTAGCGGCAGGATTGTCCGTTGGTTTGACCGCTAACGCTTTTGCGGGTGAACGCTATCAAGATCGACAGTTTACGGTGGATGTAAAAAGGGATGTCGTTTACGCATCCGATGTTCCCGCTTTAAGTTCGCATCACTTCATTACACAGGCTCTGTTCGCCTATAAAATGACGAATCAGGATGCGACGGTCGCATACTTTTATTCCGATGAAAAAACGACGACTCCGACCGATATGAAGATGGATATCTACATGCCGGAAAAGGATTCGAAAACGGATCGAGCAGCTGTGCTCGTGGTACATGGCGGAGCTATGGTGGCGGGTTCCAAGGGTGACTTTGCACAGCACACAGTGAACTATTGTGATTCCTTGGCGGCTCGTGGTTATGTCGCAGCTTCGATGGATTATCGTTTGGGCGTGACTCTCACCAGTCGTGATGCCCAGTTGCATATCGATAGTACACATTTTGCAAGAGCGGTTTACCGTGGCGTTCAGGATGTACGCGCCGCCGTGCGCTATTTGCGTGCGAATGCAGAAGATTTGGGCATTAACCCGAACCGCATTTATCTTGTCGGTAACAGCGCCGGTGCAATTCTTTCGCTTGAAAATATCTATTCGACGACGGAAGAGGATTTTCCGGATTACATGGATTCGGAACCTTTGCTCGGTGCCTTGGACCTTTACGGCGAACAGGGCTATGATTCTAAGGCAAATGGTGTGGCTGCCTTGTGGGGCGCTATTCACAACTTGGAAATGGTCGGTGACAACGAACGTCCGGTTCTGCTGATTCACGGTACGGCAGACGAAACTGTTCTTTTCAAAACAGGACGCCCGCTCAGCAATTTGCCGGGAGTTCTCAAGAACATTATCCCATCGGAAATGGGAGCTCTCGCTGCATCTTATACGCTCGATCTGCAAACTCCGACGCTCTACGGCAGCTATGTGATCGACTCCCTTTTGACGGAAAAAGAAATTGAACATGAAACGTATTTTGTGGAAGGCGTCGCTCACGAATTCTACGATGAAGCGCCTTACACGGAGAGCGTCCAGAACCGAGTCTTTAACTTCCTTTACAGCTTGACCCAGGCGACGGAATCGATTGAAACGAAACCGATTTTCGCGACTGCACAAAATGCGGTACAGATGGGAAAAATGAATCAGAGCTTTACCGTATTGCGCGGTCAAAATCTCAAGTTCCGCGTATATGATTTGCGCGGTCGTGCAGTGATGCCGACGGGTAGAGTTTCTGCCGGCGAATCGGTGAACTTGAACGCCCTCGATGCAGGCGTGTACGTGCTGATGGTGCAGGGCTATCGCCCGGTGCGTTTTGGCTTAAGAAAGTAAGGCTTGCGTGATCGCAGGAACGATGTCGACTTTGCGATTTAAGCGATGGTCTACGTAAATAATTCCCGCGTCTTTTGAAGCTCCGTAAACGGATTCTGCAATTTTCTTTGCGAGATCTGTGAAGTACAGAATGTAGCTGTGCTTGTGGCAGCTGACGTTGCAGAAAATCATTTCGTTTGCGGAATCTTTTAAAATTTTTGGCATCACACCGAGCATGCGGTGGAGAAATGATTCAATGTTTTTTTTGTCGTCGAAACTCAAGCTTCCCAAGCGGAACTTATGACCGTTTATGACGTAATCCTTGGCGTCGGAATTGAAAATTTCTTCGTCGGTCATACCGTCGAAATTTTTCGCCGCCTTTTTCATTTCGGCATAAATCATTTCCAGGTTTTCACTGGAAATGTTTAACCGTTCAGCGAGAATTTTGCAAACGACACGGTCCATTTCCGTTGTCGTTTTCTTCTTTAAATTCTGGGTGTCGGAGACGATGCCTGCGAGTAGAATCTGAGCGATTTTCTTTGTGACTTCAACTCCGAATTCCTGGTAGCAGGTAAAGATGATGGTACAGGTCGATCCGACGGGGAAAATCTTTGCGAAAATCCGTTTGGATTCCATGACATCGCCGAGGCCGTGATGGTCGATAATTTGCAGAATGCGAGCCTCTTTGGCTCCGGCTACCGCTTGGCAGGTTTCGCTGTGGTCCACTAGGATGAGTGTTTTGCCACGAGCGTCTTCTAAAATCGGGGGAAGTGGAAAGCCGAAGAGCGCAGCGGCGTATTTCGTTTCGTTGTTCGCTTTGCCTGCGATGCGCGCTTCGACGGGGTAGCCGAGCTTTTGCATGAGGTCTGCGTAGGCGATCGCTGCGGTGACCGTGTCGGTATCTGGCGCTTTGTGACCGATGGCGTAAATGGTTTCCGTTCCCCAGTCCAGAGCTTTTAACGCTTCGCGGTAGCAAATTTCGTTCAGCATGAACTTTAGAGAGCCTCGTAGCAGTCGAAGGCCGCCTTGGAAAATGCTTCGAGATATTCCTTTTCAGACTCGCGTTCCACGTCAAAAAGGCGCGTGGTCAGCGGAAGACGTTTGCCCTTTTCGTAAACGTATGCGTGCTCGTCGCCGTTCACGTCGGTGAAGGTGAGCGTTGCCTTGGAATCGAAAGTCGAGGAGACATAGCGGATCAAATCTTCGGCATCGTTTTGGGTAAAACCTTTGAGCGACTTGCCGTCTTTGGTGCGAATAATCAACGCACCGATGTCGCTGAAGGTTTTGTACGGCTTCATCACGAATTCAAAATCGATCTGCATGCGTTTGAACTGGAAGAAGTACTGCTTGAATCCGTTTATGTTGTACTTCTTGATCTTGAGCTTTTCTGACTTTAGCTGCGAAACGAGACGTTTAAAATTCTCGAGATACAGCATGCCGATGATTTCCATGGAGACCTCTTCGTTTTAAGCGAAAAATAGAATATCATACGGAAAAAACTGTGTAGCAGGTTCGAGTGTTCGAAAATCCATGCGATGCCATTGTAAATTCTGCAAATCCGCATCCGATATGCGGAGGAGGTGCAGAATGCCCTATTTTCAGTCAGCTGGTAGAAAATGCACCAACCGAAAAACTAAGAGTTCGCTAGAACTTTTGAAAAAATCCCTGGCCATGGAAACCCTGGCTGGGGATTTTTTTACCCATTTAAAATGTGCACTGCACAAGAAAACGCAAATTTCGCAGAACTTAAAATTTTCTGTCAAAAAATCTTGGGAATCTTGGGGTGATTTTTTGAAATGGTGGGAGAAAGTGGCTATATTTGTATTGTTGTGGAATAAAGTGGGTCACTTTTAAATGGAATTAAACGCTTTCATAGGAAACGCCAAGACGGCGATCGACGAAAAGGGAAGATCTTCCTTCCCTAGGGAGTTTCGTCGTTTGCTCTCTGAAGAAGAGAGCTCGTCGCTCATTTTGGCCTATGGTAGCCGCGATTCGCTCATCCTCTTTACGTTAGAGGAATATCGCAAGTTCATTGCGAAGATTGAAAGTCGACCGCAAACCTCGAAGAATGTTCGTTTCAACCGCATGTTCAAGGCAAATTCGCATTACGTGTCCTTGGACGGCCAGAACCGTATTTTGCTCTCGAAGAATGATATTGCATACGCCAAATTGGATGGCGAAGTTCTTTATGTAGCGCGCTCTGGAAAGTCGGCTGAACTCTGGAATCCTTCCATCTACAACGAAAAGTTTGGCTTCAATACCGAAGAAGACTTTAATGAGTTTGATGCAGGGTTCTTTGATGACGAACCTTCGGGGGATGTAGATGAAAATCGCTGAATATCATTCCCCAGTCCTTTTTGATGAATGCATGCAGGCGTTGATCCTCGATCCGAAGGGGACGTATGCAGACTGCACCCTCGGTGGTGGTGGACACTCCGAAGGCATTCTGACGCACCTTGCGCCGGAAGGCCGTTTGCACTCTTTTGACCGCGACCCGGAAGCCATCGCTTATGCAACCAAGCGCCTCGAAGGCTTTAAGGATCAAGTGACCTTCCATCCGGTTCCGTTCGCCGAACTGGGACACGAGGTCGGACCGGCATCGCTGGACGGCGTTCTGTATGACCTGGGTATTAGCAGCCATCAGGTCGATGATGACGCTAGAGGCTTTACGTTCCAAGGCTCGAACCCGGTGGACCTGCGCATGGACTCCCGCTCGGACTTCAGCGCCCAGGAATGGTTGCGTACAAATTCTCTAGATGACATGGCCCGTGCCTTTAAGGAAAATGCGGATCTTGATCGTGCGTACAAATTAAGTGCCAATATCCAGAGTGTGATTTCGGATTTGAAGACTCCGATCCTTCCGGTGCATTTACGTGCGGCTACGGAAAAGACTTATCCGGATCGCATACGCGATTTGAACAGTATTCTCGCGAGAATCTTCCAGGCGATTCGCATGGAAGTGAACGGTGAAATGGAACAGATCCGTGTAAGCATGCGTTCTGCCGTGGAAGCTTTGAAGAAGGGCGGTCGTCTGGTGGTGATCTCTTACCACTCGGTGGAAGATCGCACGGTGAAGCTTGTCTGCAGTGAATTTGAAAGAACTTGCCTTTGCCCGCCGCAGTCTCCGGTCTGCATGTGTGGCGGCCATCATCAAAAGTTGAAAAAGGTCCTTCGCAAGCCGGGGCTTCCGACTGCGGAAGAAATCGCTCGCAATCCGCGTGCGCGTTCTGCAAAACTGAGGGTGTACGAAAGAGTATGATTCGGGTTTTGACGGCGCATAAGGTTTTGTGGAGCTTCTTGATGGTGATTGTCCTTGCGACATTGCTTTGCTGTTATCTGGCTTTGCAGTACCGTTTTGACGGTCTTGCGGTGAAGAAGGCGGGACTCGTTCGCGAAGTTTCGGCGCTCCGTGGTGAAGTTGTGCTTCGGGAATTGGAAAATAGAGAGCTTTCTTCTCTCGATCGAATTACGCAGATCGCGGAACAGATGGGAATGGGTTATGCCCAGGTGCCTCATAAAGTCAAACAGACGGGGAGTAAGTAGAAATGCATTTGGATCGTATTTCTTGGCTTTTTGTCGTGTTTGGCGCTTTGTGGGTGGTGCTTTGCGCCCGCACGTTCCAGATTCAGATTGTTGAAGGGGAAAAGTACAGCGAAATTGCGAACTTGAAGGCGCGTGACCGTGTGATTCGCAAGGCTCCGCGTGGACGGATTCTTGACCGTAACGGTCAGGTGCTCGCTCAGAGTATCCAGGAAAAGGATAAAGAAGGAAAGCTCGAAACTAAGCGTATTTATCCGCAGGGTGTTTTGGCGTCTCAGCTCGTGGGCCAGGTCGGCAAGGATGGTCAGGGCATTTACGGTTTGGAAGTGCAGTTCGATGAACGCTTCCGTGGAACGGACGGCTGGCAGACCCGCGTTTTGAATGTGGCGCGTCAGATCCAGGCAGGGCGTAAAATGGAAGGCCGCGAACCGATTCCGGGCGACGATCTGGTTTTGACGATTGATCGCAATATGCAGGAAGTGGTGGAAAAGGCTTTGAAGGATGGCGTGAAAACCTACCTCGCCGAAAGCGGAAGCGCCGTGGTGATGGATCCGTACACGGGTGAAATCCTCGCGATGGCGAGCTATCCGACTTTCGACCCGAATGCACCGGTGAGTGCCGCAACGCGGGCGAAGCGCAATGATATTGTTTCTCTCGCTTACGAACCGGGTTCCACCTTTAAGCTTGTGACGGCTGCGACAGCGATTGAAACGAAGGCCGTGGATCCGAAAACCGTGTTCAGCGGCGAAAAGGGTCGCTGGGTTTTGGAAAACAAAGACGTTATCAGCGATACGAAGGATCACGGGGACATGGACATGACGGCAGCCATGGCGATGTCTTCCAACATTGTGTTTGCAAAGATTGCAGATCTCGTCGGAGAAAAGCGTTTTTATCGCTACGTGCGTTCTTTTGGATTTGGTTCGAAGACTTCGGTGGAACTTCCGGGTGAAGAAAGCGGATATTTGAAGCCTACGCATGAATGGAGCGGCCGTACGTTAAAGACGATGGGTTTTGGCCATGAACTTCTGGTGACTCCGCTGCAGATGGTGATGGCTTTTTGTGCAATTGCAAATGGCGGCAAGCTGATGCAGCCGACAATCGTTCGCGAATGGCGTTCGGCGGATGGGGAAGTTTTGGAAAAGAAGGAACCGGAAGAAGTGCGCCGCGTCGTTTCGGAAAAGACCGCAGCACGTATTCGTTCCATGCTTCGCGAAGTGGTGGAAGTCGGTACGGCAAAACAGGTGAATTCGGAAAAGCTCCCGGGCATTGTCTTTGGCGGAAAGACGGGTACGGCAGAAAAGTACAACCAGAAACTGAAGCGCTACGATAAAACGAAGCAGGTGGCTTCTTTCATCGGCCTTGCTCCAGCAGACAATCCGCGTTACGTTTGCATGGTTCTTGTGGATGATCCGAAAACGCGTACGGTGGGCGGCTTGACCGCAGGACCGATCTTTCGGAATATCATGGAAGGCATTTACTATCTGCAGTCGACGTCTCCGGTGCCGTATAATTTGACCCTTACGTCTGCATCGAAAAAGTGCGATGCGGAATTTGTGGGACTTTCCCGTGCCGACGCAAAGATTCTTGCCAATGATCGTCACTGTGAAGTTTCGTTCGAAGGCGAAGGCTCCACGGTCGTGGCGACGGAATATGATTTTGAAACGAACGGTCGAAAGCTCCGTATGGGAACTCCGAACGCTCAGAAGATGCCGGATTTGAAGGGTCTGACCTTGCGTGATGCGCTGGATCAGATCGGTGAATTGCCCGGCTCTATAGAATATGAAGGTGTGGGCCGAGTCAAGAAGCAATTCCCGGCTCCGAACGCAACGCTCAAGCGTGGCGAAAAGTTCAAACTCGTTCTTTCCGAGAAAGGTTAAGCATTATGTTGTCTGAAACCGTTTTGAAGAATTTGGGCATTCAGGGACTTTGCGATGATTCTCGCAAGGTGGCTCCGGGCGATTTGTTCTTTGCAATGCCTGGTGAACAGGCGGAAGAATTTGCCCGTACCGCTCTTTCAAAGGGCGCAGTAGCTGTTGTCGGTGAAACGGAAGCGCCGAAGGATCTCGCAAGCAAGTGGATTCTTGTGCCGAGCGTCAAGGAAGAACGCGCTTCTGTCGCTAAGTTTTTTTACCACGATCCGTTCTCGAAGATGCGCGTTCATGCGATTACCGGAACGAACGGCAAAACGACCAGTGCCTTCCTCATGGAATCGATGCTTTCTAGCGATGGTCGCAAAACGGCTCTCGTCGGCACGATTTGCAAAAAGATAGGCGACAAGGTAATCGCTTCGAATTTGACGACACCGGGTATTTTGGAACTTTACGCTTTTGCCGCAGAAGCGGTGGAAGCGGGCTGCACGGATTTTGTGATGGAAGCTTCTTCGCATTCCCTTTATCAGGGACGTGTGCAGGGAATCGCATACAAGAGCGCTCTCTTCTCGAATTTGACGGAAGATCATTTGGATTATCACAAGACGATGGAAAATTATTTCCAAGCAAAGAAGCTTTTGTTCACGCGGTATCTCGCTGCGGACGGCGTTGCCGTGATCAATGTGGATGACGCATACGGCCAACGTCTAATGGATGAAATCGTCGTGGCGAACAAGGTTTCCGTTTCGCGCCTTGGCTTGGACGGGGCAAATGTGGTTCCGAATTCCATTCAGAGCTTGGAAGATGGCCTTGTGCTCGATGTTCCGGCGATTTCGAAGACACCGATTGAAACGCGTCTTGTGGGCGAATTTAATGCGGATAACGTTTTGCTTGTGATGAGCTGGGCCAAGTCCATTGGAATTTCGGAAGAATCTATTCGCAAGGCTTTGGCAACGGTGAAGGTTCCGGGACGCTTCGAAATGACTTTTAACGATGGTTCTCGCCGTGTAATCGTCGATTACGCGCATACGCCGGACGCTTTGGAACGCGTGTTGCGTGTGGCACGTTCCCTTTGCAAGGGAAAGCTCTCCGTGGTATTTGGCTGCGGTGGCGATCGCGACCGCAACAAGCGTCATATTATGGGTGCGATTGCCGAACAGGGCGCAGACTTTGCTTGGGTCACTTCGGATAATCCGCGTACGGAAAACCCGGAAGACATCATCGCGGATATCGTGAGCGGTATGCATTCGGAACATTTCAAGGTGATCGTTTCGCGTGAAGAAGCAATCCGTGAAGCTTGCCAGGCGATGCAGGCGGGAGATTTTCTCGTCGTCGCCGGAAAGGGGCATGAAAATTACCAGATCATCGGAAAGACGAAGCATCATTTCGACGATCATGAAGTCATCCTTCGGGAGATGAAGTAATGCATAACTTGGATTTAACAGTCGCAGAACTTTGCGACATCTTGGAAAGCAATCCGGTTGGACTTACCGCCCGGGCTGCAAAACGCAAGGTGAAACTTTGCCTGGATAGCCGTGAAGCGGGGCCGGGAGTGGTGTTTTGGCCGTTGAAAGGCGCGCGCTTTGATGCGCATAGTTTTATTCCTGAAGTGATGAAGAAAGGAGCTTTGATGAGTGTGATGGACGCAGGTCGTGCAGAGGAATCTTTGGCAGACGTTTATGTCCCAGTGGATGATTCCAATCAAGCTTTGTTGAAGCTCGCCAGAGGCTATCAGCGCCTTTTCAAGGTGAAGAAAGTCGCTGTGACGGGCTCGAATGGCAAGACGACCACGAAAGAAATGCTGAAGGCCGTGCTTTCGACTCAGTTCAAGACCATGGCTACCGAAGGAAATTTGAACAATCAGATCGGTGTGCCGAGAACGCTTTTCCACTTGAAACATTCCGATGAAGTCGCTGTGGTGGAAATGGGTACGAACGCTCCTGGTGAAATCCATCCGCTTTCGATGGCTGTGGAACCGGATATCGCTGTGATCACGAACGTCGGAGCAAGCCACTTGGAGCGGCTCCAGGATCTCGATCACGTCTTTAAGGAAAAGGTGACGATTGCCGATGGCCTTCGCAAGGGTGGCTTGCTTGTGGTGAACGCAGACGATCCGCGTCTCGCCAAGCTCCGCACGAATACCAGGTATCGTGTGCTGACTTTCGGTATTAAGCGTGGCGTGATTAGGCCGGAAAATCTGAAGTGGGATTCCAACGCTTGTGCAAGCTTTAAGATTGGCCGCACGGAATTCCATTTGAGCGTTCCGGGCATTCATAATGTCTATAACGCCTTGGCAACAATCGCTGTCGCTACATCTTTGCGTATGTCGAAAACGGCGGTTGCAAAAGCTTTGGAAAAGTTCCGTGCCGCGAGTATGCGCATGGAAATCCGCAAAGGTGTCGGCATCAAAGTCGTTTCGGACTGCTACAACGCAAATCCGTCTTCGATGCGTATGGCTTTGCAGACGATTGGCGCAATTGAAAATGCGACCCGTAAAGTAGCGATTCTCGGCGATATGCTCGAACTCGGTTCTTCGGCAGAAGATCTACACCGTGAAATCGGTGAACTTGTTCCGCAGATGAAGTTCGATATGCTTGTTGCTGTCGGTAAACTGAGCCTGAACATACAGAAGGGTGCAATTGCAGCCGGCATGGATAAAAAGAATGCGCTGCATTTTGACACCGTGGACGAAGCGATGGATTTCCTTTCGGAAAATGTCCATTTTGGCGATGTTCTGCTTGTGAAGGCTTCGCGTGGGATGAAGTTGGAACAGGTCGTGGATAAGCTTCTTCGCTTGGAACCGGCTATGGCTAACAAGTAAGGATTTTGATTGAGATGAATAGTCGTTTGAATTCCATCTTGGCATTTGATAAGCTACTGTTGCTGGCAGTCGTTGTTCTGCTTGCGATGGGTCTGTTTGTCATTTATACGGGAAGTAATTTCCATGCGATGGAATTGGGCCGTCCGTCTTATTTCTATGTCCTGAAGCATTTGCGCGTGATTCTGTTCGGTTTTGTAATCCTCGCATTTTTGACTGTGTTGGATCATAAGATCTTCCACAAGCTTAGCCATGCAATGTTCTTGGTTTGCTTGGTAGCGCTGGTTGCTGTCGTGGTGACGGGCGCGGTGACGAAAGGCGCTGCACGCTGGCTTTCGATTGGCGGTATGTCGCTTCAGCCTTCGGAACTGATGAAAATCGCGATGTTTGCCTATATGTCTCGTCGCTTGACGGAATTGGGCGATGAAATCAAGGATTTTAAGCGAGGGTATATTCAGCCGCTGGTGACTCTTGGCATTGTGTGCGGATTGATTCTTTTGCAACCGAACTTCTCGATGGCTTTGCTTGTCGGCGCAACGACTTATGTGCTTTTCTTTACGGCGGGAGTCAAGGTTCGCTATTTGCTACTCTCGTTTGTACCGATTGGTTTAGGTGCACTGGCGATTGGTCTTGCGGCTCCGTACCGTTTAAAACGTCTTCAGGCATGGCTTCATCCGGAAGAACATATTAAGGAGGGAGGCTATCAGCTGTACAATGCGTTGATCAGTCTCGGTCATGGCGGATGGCTTGGAACGGGCATCGGTAAGGGTACGCAGAAGCTGGGCTTTTTGCCGGAATCTTATAAGGATGTGGCGTACAGCTTGATGGGTGAAGAACTCGGATTTTTTGGAACGATGATTGTACTTGTTTTGTTTGGCTTTATTGTCTATCGCGGTTTTATGATTGCCCGGAATGCGAATTCGCGCTTTGCGAAATACTTTGCGGTTTGCTTGACGTCTTCGCTTGCATTTAACGTGATTTTCCATGTGTTTGTTTGCACGGGACTGATGCCGACGACAGGTCAGCCGATGCCGTTTATCAGTTATGGCGGTACGAACTTGGTCGTTTCGATGGCGTCGATTGGAATTTTGTTAAACATTTCTCGACCAGGCACAGGGATGAATATTGTTGAACCTGTGTTCCACGAACAGGGATGAGGTTATGATGAAACAGAAAACGTTTTTGTTTGCTTGCGGTGGTACCGGTGGACATGTTTTCCCGGCGGTTGCAATTGCTGAAAGTTTGAAGAAGTTTGGCGTGGAACAAATCTCGTTCGCGGGTCGTAAGGATTCTATGGAATCCCGCCTGGTGAAGCCTCGCTTTGAATTCGACGAGATTTCGGCGGTTCCGCTGCACCGTGGATCCTTTATGCAGAATCTTTCGTTGCCGTACAAGCTTTTTAAGGCAGTGCAGAGCGCAAAGGATGTCATTAAAAAGCGCAAGCCGGATGTTGTTGTGGCGACGGGCGGCTACGTTTCTCTCCCGGTTGTGATGGCGGCTGGCCGCATGGGCATTCCGGTTTACATCCAGGAACAGAATGCGGTAGCAGGCGTTGCAAACAAGGTCGGTTCCCGTTATGCCAAGAAAATTTTTGTGACATCGGCAGAAGCTCAAAAGTTCTTCCCGAATACCGAAACTCAGGTCTTCGGTAACCCAGTCCGCGAACTTCCGAAGATAGAAACTCTTCCGCGTCCGAAAGAATTCCGTGAAGGGACCAAGTCCGTTCTGATTGTGGGAGGCTCTCAGGGAGCCCGCGGGATTAACGTCAAAATGGAAGAATCGCTCTCTGCGATCGCCGGCAGAACGGATATTTCTGTGGTTTGGCAGGCCGGCGCAAAGAACGTCGAGAACATCCGGGAACGCGTTTCGCACATTCCGGAAAACGTAACGCTGACCGCCTTCCTCGATAACATTTACGCTTACATAGGTCACGCCGACTTGATCGTGAGCCGTGCAGGCGCTTCGACCTTGGCCGAAATCCTCGCCTTCGGTAAGCCTTCGATTCTTTTCCCGTTCCCGTTTGCGACGGCAAACCATCAGGAATTCAACGCACGCGTGGTGGAAAAGGCGGGTGCCGCTCTCGTGGAACTCGACAGCGATCCGAATGACCTTTGGAACAAGGTTCAAACCCTGCTTTTGAACGAAGAAAAATTGAACAAGATGGCTCAGGCCGCAAAGTCCATCGGTATGCCCGATGCAGCAGACCAGATCGCAAAAACCATTTTGGATGCGGAGTGCTAAGATGAATTTGATTCCGAGCAATCGAGTGAAGAGACTGCATTTTGTGGGCATCGGCGGCGCCGGTATGTCGGGTATTGCCGAAGTGCTCCATGAAAACGGTTTTGTGGTGACGGGTAGTGATACCGGTGACGGTCCGGCGATCCAGTATTTGAAGGATCTCGGTCTTGAAATTTTCCCCACGCATGATGCGAAGAACGTGGAAAACGCCGACCTTCTCGTTTACTCTTCTGCTGTGAAGATGGACAATCCGGAAATTGTGGAAGCGAAGGCGCGTCGCATTCCGGTGATCCGTCGTGCAGAAATGCTCGGTGAACTGATGCGTTTGAAGTACACGCTGGCTGTGAGCGGAACTCATGGTAAGACGACGACGACTTCGATGCTCGGCGCCATTTGGGAAGCCGCCGGTGAAGACCCGACGGTGATCGTGGGTGGCGTGGTAAAGGGCAAGGGTAGCGGTGCCAAGGTGGGCCGTGGACGTTACCTGATTGCGGAAAGCGATGAATTTGACCGCAGCTTCCTTTCGATGATGCCGTCTTCTGCCATCATCACGAATATAGATCGTGAACACTTGGATACCTACGGCACTCTCGATGCCATCAAGGATGCTTTTGTCGCTTTTGCGAACAAGGTTCCTTTCTACGGTCAGGTGGTGGTCTGCATCGACAATCCGAATATCCAGTCGGTACTGACGCGTTTTACAAAGCCGGTGGTCACTTACGGCTTTAGCCGCCAGGCGATGTACCGTGCCGACAATGTGCGTTCCGAGAACGGAAT
This sequence comes from Hallerella succinigenes, assembly GCF_002797675.1. Lineage (NCBI taxonomy): Bacteria > Pseudomonadati > Fibrobacterota > Fibrobacteria > Fibrobacterales > Fibrobacteraceae > Hallerella > Hallerella succinigenes. Next base: position 2,254,680 of record NZ_PGEX01000001.1, read on the forward strand.
CTCGTACTTTGAAGTCTTTAAGAATAACGAATCGATTGGCGAATTTTCGCTCCGCATTCCGGGCAAGCATAACGTTTTGAATGCGACTGCGACGATTGCCCTTTCGAATGAAGAACATATTCCGCTGGATGTCGTGCGCAAGGCTCTTGGCCAGTTTACGGGCGTCAAACGTCGCTTTGAACTGGTCGGCGAAGAGAACGGCGTGATGGTCTATGACGATTACGCTCACCATCCGACGGAAACCGCTGCCACGTTGCAGGGTGCCCGCGATACGTTCCCGGAAAAGCGTGTGATTGTGGTATTCCAGCCGCATCTGTACACGCGTACCCGTGACCAGTATGAAGCTTTTGCCGAAGTGTTCGCCAACTGCGATGAACTCTTGGTCCTTGAAATTTACAAGGCGCGCGAACAGCCGATTCCCGGAATTTCGGGCAAGCTGATTTCGGATACCGCAGTCGCACGCGGTCACCAGAACGCCCGCTTTGTCGGTACGAAGGAAGAAGCTTTGGAAGTGTTGAAGAAAGATGCGAAGCCGGGTGACCTTGTGCTCTTTATGGGCGCCGGTGACGTTTGGAAGGCAGAACGTCCGTTCTTGGAGGCCTTGAAGAAGTAAGATGGCTCGAGTCGGTTACAACGAAATCAAGCGAATGAACGCTCATCGTGAGAAGCGCAAGCAGAATCTCGCGAAGATCGGAAATTGGCTTGCGAAGAAAGGTTGGAAGATCTTTCTCGTTATCGCTGTGCTCGCAGTCGCCGTGTGGCAGGGTTGGTTTTGGATTCGCAAGTTCAATCCGGCAGAACTTCGCAAGCTGAAAACGATCGATATCACCGGAAACAGGATGCTCACCTGGGAAGAAATCTTGCAAACGGCAGGTCTTGAAACGGGCATGCCGATGTCTTCGATCCAGGCAGACAGTGTTCGTGCCCGCTTGCTTTCGCTCCCGCTTTTGCAGGATGTGACGATTGACGTGGGACTGTTCTGGAAGGTAACGATTGAGGTAAAGGAAACCTCTCCGATTATGGCGACGCTCGATAAGGGCATTTGGAAAGCCTATTCGGAACGTGGAATGGTGCTTCCGATAGCCGGATCCGCAGGACTTGAACTTCCTGTAGCGACAATCGGAAGGAACCGCGAAATCAAGCAACTTGCCGCTTTCCTTCAGAAGATGCGTGTTGCAGACGAATCTTTGTATTCGGAGGTTTCGCAGGTGCGGGTGAACGAAAAGGATCGCGCGATTGAAGTTTACTTCACGAACGTGCGATTCAAAGTCTTGTTCCCGCTGGAAAATGCGACGGAAAAATCCTTTGCCCATTACCGTTTGTTGGTGGATGGACTGTCGCAGAAAATGAGTTTGGTTAAGTCTTTGGATTTGCGTTTTGAAGGTTTCGCTTACGCTTATCCGTCTGTACAAGAGGGCAAATGATGGCAACTGATGAACAAAATATAGCTGGCATCGATCCGAACCGAATCATCGTCGGTCTCGATATCGGTAGTTCCAAAATCGGCGTCTTTATCGGAGAGCTGGATGATAACAACAAGGTCTGCATTCGCGGCTTGGGTATCAATCAGCTGAAGAAAGGTGACGCAAATGAATTGGAGGCGACGATCACCGCTTTGACGAAAGCTGTGGACGACGCTGAAAAGTTGAGCGGTGTGGATGTAAAGGAAGTTTACGTCGGTATTGCGGGCAGCAACATTCGTTCTGTTGCGAGTCAGGCGACAATCCCTCTCCGCGAATACGGTGGAGTCGTGACGAAGGACGTGATGAAACGCGTTGTGGAACAGGCGAGCCAGCTCGTTCAGAGACCTGTAGACATGGACATTATCCACGTTTTGCCGGGTGATTACATTCTTGATGAACGTGAAGGCATCAAGAATCCGCAGGGTATGGAAGGCAATAGCTTGAGCGTGGAAGTTCAGCTGGTGCTCGCTCAGAAGGGCATTGTCCGCAATATTCAGAAGGCAGTCGAAGGCGCTGGTCTTACGGTTAAGTGCTTGGTCCTTGAACCGCTTGCAGACGCTTGCTGTGTTTTGGAAAATGAAGAAAAGGAACTGGGCGTGGCAATCATTGACATCGGAGCGACCTCTACCGATGTGGCTGTCTTCAAGGACGATAAAGTGGCCTATACCGTTTCGTTTGACATCGCTGGCAATGCCATCACTAGCGATATCGCATTCGGCCTCACCACTCCGATTGACCGTGCAGAAGAAATCAAGAAGGAACACGGCACTTGCCGTCGCTCTAACCTCTTGGAAGATATGACCGTTCTTGTTCCGGGTATCGGTGGACGCCCGGGAAAGAACTGTGAAAGAAAGCATTTGGCATACATCATCTATTGCCGTATGGAAGAAATCCTGAAAAAGGTCCACGACGACCTGGAACAGAAGGGCTTCAAAGGCAATCTGGGTGCAGGCATTGTCATCACGGGCGGAACTTCGCAGCTCGAAGGCACGCAGGAACTCGCCGAAAAGGTCTTTGACAATACACCGGTTCGTTTGGGCGCGCCGCAAAAGCCGGACGCTGGTATCAGCGACATGGTTCGTTTGCCAACGCATTCGACGGGCGTCGGACTTTTGTACTACGCAGCTCTGAATGACCAGCCAAAGGAACGTCGCGAAACGAGAACGACCAAGGTGGTCGACTCCGTCAGCAGCAAACTCAGCCGCCTCTGGAGTGCGCTGAAAAATTACATCTAAGAATTAAAACTTGTGGAAGACAAAAAGTTTAAAACACAAACCAGGGAGAACACTATGAACGAACAACTCGACAACATGGCTGATTACGAAGCCAAACATATCATCGCCAGCAACGCAGATCACAAGGCGAAGATTAAGATCGTGGGTGTCGGTGGAGCCGGCGGAAACGCCGTGAACCGTATGGTCAGCATGAACATCAAGGATGCCGAATTTATCGCCATCAACACAGATGCTCTTGCTCTTGACAACAATCTTGCCGATGAAAAGATCGCCATTGGCCAGAAGACTACCAAGAAGCTCGGCGCTGGCGCAAAGCCGGAAGTCGGTCGTCAGGCTTTGATGGAAGACAAGGAAACGGTGGAACACAAGCTCGAAGGCGCGGACATGGTATTCATCTCTGCTGGTATGGGTGGTGGTACCGGTACGGGCGCAGCTCCTGTTGTTGCGGAAATCGCTCATAAGCTCGGTATTTTGACTGTCGCTGTGGTGACGATGCCGTTCAAGTGGGAAGGTCCGATCCGTCGTCGTAATGCGGAAAAGGGTCTTGCCGCTTTGCGTCAGGCTGTGGATTCGATCATCGTGATCAACAACCAGCGTATCATGGAAGTGATCGAAAAGAACACCCCGATGAAGGACGCATTCCTCAAGGTGGACGAAGTTCTTGGCAATGCTGTCCGCAGCATTTGCGATATTATGTTTATCCACGGTACGATCAACGTCGACTTTAACGATGCTCGCACGATTATGCAGAACGGCGGTTCCGCTCTCATGGGTACGGGTGTCGCTTCGGGCGAAGGTCGTACTTTGAAGGCTGCTCAGGAAGCTATCGCTTGCCCGCTCCTCGACAACGTCAAGGTCTGCGGTGCATCGGGCGCTCTCATCAATGTCGCTCATGGTGAAAACTTCTCCATGTTCGAATACAACGAAGCCTTGGAATTCCTTTACGAACAGATCGGTGAAGAAAACGTTCCGAACATCGTCGCTGGTGACGTGACGATTCCGGAACTCGGTGACCGCGTAAGCATTACCGTGATTGCAACCGGTTTTGAAAAGAACAACGAAGAAGACGCTCCGTTCGAAGCTCCGGCAGCAAAGGCTACCGCTCCGAAGGCAAGCGCTCCGCACGTGGAACAGTCGATTGAACGTCCGACCATCGACTGGGCAAAGGCGGCTCAGATGCCTGTGGAAGAATCCGCTCCGGCTGCTCCGGCGCCAGTCGCACAGGCTCCGGTCGCAGAAGCTCCGGTTGCACAGGCCCCGGCTGCAAAGTCTGTCGAAAGCGCTCCGCTCCAGCAGACAATGCAGTTTGAAGCTTCGCCGACGCAGCGCACCCGCGTGATTCGCCCGGTCGAAGCTCTAATCGCTGAAGAACGTCCGCGCCAGACCGCTCCGATGTTTGCTGATTCCTTCCTCAACCCGGAATTCAATGTCCGCCGTCAGGTCGTCGAAGAAGACGTTCCGACGATGGTGATGCCGAAGGTAAATGCAAATCCGCTCCGCACGATGTCGGCTCCGGCTGTGGCAAAGCAGATGGAAGAACCGATGGCTTCTGCGGAAGAAAATCAGTACGGCATGCCGGCATTCCTCAAGCCGAGCATCTCGGAAGATGAATTCTAATTCGTAAAAAGTCTCCACAACAACAAAGGCTGACGTGGTATCCCTGCTGCGTCAGTCTTTTTTATGCTCTTTTCATGACATAAAAAAGCCCGTTCTCAAAGAACGGGCGAATCCTGCAAAAGACTGAAATTTATTCGATGTTCATCGTTTGTTCTCGGATCGTTTCCACACTGTCCTTTAAGCGGATAGCGTGAGCGGCGATCTTTGCACTTTGACATTTGGTGGCGAGGGTATTTGCTTCGCGGCTCATTTCTTGCAAAATGAAGGTGAGCTTTTTACCCTGGTTTGCACCTTGTTCGAGCGTCGAAAGGAACAGCTTGTTGTGACTCTTGAATCGGGTGATTTCTTCGTTGATGTCCAAGCGATCGGCGATGATGCTTGCTTCCTGCGTCACACGGATCGGGTCGAGACCCGCTTCACCGACGAGCTTGTGCAAACGTTCTTCGAACTTCTGCTTCCATTCCACGATGCGTTCTGGGTCGAGCACCTTGATTTCGTCGAGAATCTTGTCCATTTCCTGAACGCGGGCTTCGAGATCTTTTTTCAGATTCAAGCCTTCTTTTTCACGCATTTGGACAAGAGCCTTCAAAGCGCGGTCGAGAGAAGCTTTGATTTTGCCTTCCGTTTCCTTCTGGTTTTCTTCACTTTCGTAAACGAGGACGTTCGGAAGGGAAAGCACCTGTTCCAAAGTCGGTTCGCCGTTCAAGCCGTACGTCGTCTTGATGTCTTTCGCAATTTTCAGGTAGGATTCGACAGCTTCGGTCGAATACCCCGTCGGGATCGAGCCTTCTTCGCCGTCGCCGAGGGTTACGGTTAAATTGACGGAACCGCGGGCAAGGAATTTTTTGACTTCTTCCTTCAGGGTGAATTCCAAATAAGAGAATGTTTTGGGGAGATGGCAGGAAATTTCAAGGAAGCGGTTGTTCACAGAACGCACTTCGACAGTGCACTGCGTTCCGCGTAGCTTGAATTCATCCTTACCGTATCCGGTCATCGATATAATAGCCATACGGCAAATATATCTTAATCAAGCCTTTTTGACCATTGCCACGACGCGTTCTGTACCCAAGTTGACGAGCCCGAGCTTTGTCAGGACTTTGCTTAGGCCGTGTTCGTTCAAGGAAATGATCTTTTCGATTTCCAAATGTTCCGCTTCGGTAAGGCGCACAAAGTCCCGGTAGGTGAAACAGTGGATGTTCGGAGTCTCGTACCATTCGTACGGGAATTCCGGAGACTTCGGCATGCGACCGTGATAGCAGAGTGCCCAGCGCATTTCCCAGGAACCGAAGTTCGGGAATGTAATGATCGCATGCTTTGCAATGCGCATAATTTCGCGGAGCATAAGTCTCTGGTTGCGCACTTCCGGCAGGGTACGGTTGAACACCGCGTAATCGAAGCTGTTGTCCGCAAAGGATTCGAGAGTCTTTAAGCTCAGCTTCTTTTCGATTACAGGCACATCGCGTTCGATGCAACCGAGAATGTTCGTAAAGTTCTTTTCAACGCCGACGCCTGTTACCTTCTTCTTGTTCCAGAGCGTGTCGATCAAAAGGCCGTCGCCTGCACCAAGGTCCAAAATCCGAGCGCCTGCAGGGATCATCGAGTCGATGATCGAAATGTCCTTGTGGCTGTGGAACGCCGGAGTTCCGGTCGTTTTCACTTCGCCCAAATGACCGCCGAGGAATCTGGAAACCGCCATGCCGAGCGCGCCGCATTCAATCAGGAATCCGTCGTGTCCGAATTGGGTATCGAGTTCAAGGCTTGTCACGACCTTGCCGTCGTTCAAAAGAGCTTCGGTAATCTGACGGGACTGATCGGGAGGGAACAGCCAGTCGGTCGAAAGGTTTACGTTGAGGAAGGTTGCCTTCACATTTTTAAAGGCATTTTCAAGCGAGCCGTATTCCGTCGCCAGATCAAAGGTGTCCGTCGCATGGGCAATGTGCAAATAGCTGTTTGCATCAAAGCGTTCCACGAACTTGGTGCCCTGATGATCCAGATAGGTTTCAAGAGAAGATCCCGAATAGAATTTTTCCGGATGTTCAATGCGAATGTCGTTACGCGTAAAGCGGGCTTCCATGCCCTTAGCGGAAAGGTACGTGATGTGGGCGAGCTTACGTGCGTTGGCGAGGCCTGCGGCTGGAATTTGCTTGTCGTAGTAGTCGCCGTTGTTGTAATTCGGATCCTGCGTAATCGCATCGCGTCCGACGATTTCAAAGCCGAGAGCCTGGGCCGAAAATCCTGGAGACGTCGCAATTAAAATAACGCGGTCAATCAGTTCCGGATAGAAAATCGCCCATTTCATTGCCTGGAAGCCGCCCATGGAGCCGCCGATGACGCAATAGAAGTGACGAATGCCGAGTTCGTCCGCGAGCTGTTTTTGCGCGTGGACCATGTCGCCGATTGTGATCGTCGGGAATGTGGAACCGTAAGGCATACCGGTGCGCGGATCGATGCTCGCCGGGCCAGTCGTTCCTTTGCATCCGCCGAGAACATTCGAGCAGACGACGAAATATTTATCCGTGTCTACCGCCTTTCCGCTTCCAATCAGGGAATCCCACCAACCGACGTGCTTGTCGTCGGGCTTATACCAGCCTGCGACATGCGCATCGGCCGTCAGCGGGGAACAGACCCAAATCGCATTGGACTTGTCCTCGTTGAGGGTTCCGTAAGTTTCATAACGGACAGAAACCTCAGGGAGGGATTTTCCGCTTTCCAGAACAAAGCCGTCCTTGCCCAAGGTCAGCTTTTTGTCGTAGAAGGATACGGGTCCGATACTATCTTTATGCAAACATTCGCTCATATGCATAAATATAGGAAAAGGGCATTTTTTTTAAAGAATGAAACCCAAAATAGAGATGAAAAACCTATCAAAACACTTTTGTTAAAGATTTCTTACGCGAATGAAAACTTTTATTTAAAAAGTTTTTGTGATTTTTTGACTGTATTTTGGAAAAAGTTTATATTAAAGTTACAGAGTTGTTAGGGTTACAGAGGAAGGGAGCAGTCTCGCACAATCGTGCGAGTTTTTTTTCTTTTAGGGGCATTTTTGAAACTAGCGAACGACGAGTGCGGCAAGGGAAAGTTCCAGTCCCATGCGGCTGTCGCAGATACCGTTCTTGATATCGCTGTCGAGTTCGCCCAAGCGTTTAATGACACGGCAAAGCAATTGCGGAGACCAGTTCAACGCTTTGCGCGGTTCGTTCAATTTTTTTTCGAAGAGCCACGGGTTTGCGCCAAGCGCCGCGGCGATATCCTTTGCGGCCATCTTACGACCGAGCATGGTGCGAATGTGCAGCAAGCGTACTGCGTAGGCTTCCAATGCGGAAATGATTTGAATGCCTTCTACGCCCGCATCCAAAAGTTCGCGAAGTTTTTTCGTGTAGGCGATAGGATTTCGATCCCCGAAGGACTCGCGAATTTCAAAAGCGGCGATTTCACGCTGTGGCGCAATCATTAATTTCGCTTGGTCAAGCGAGATGACTTGGCCTTCCGGATCAAGAAGCAGAATTTTTTTGAGCTCGGCATCGATTAGAGCCTGGTCCGTTCCCAGTGCGTCGGCAACGTATTCCGCAGCGAGTGCATCTATGCGGCGACCCAGGTCGATTTCGCAGTGCGAAGTAATCCACTTCGCTATTTCATAGTCGCGCGGGGACTTGCATTCCTTGAAGGTCGCGAAGTCGGCGAGCGATTTGTATAGCTTGCTCGTTTTGAGAAGCTTTTCAAAATCTAAAAGGAGGTTCGCGTCTGGTTTGGTCTTGAACCAGGACTCGAGGGCTGCGGTATCGTCCGCTTTTAAGCTTTCTGCTTTGCGGACGACGACCGTCTGTTCGCTCGCAAAGAGCGAACAGGAATCGCAGGCTTCGATGACGGCGTCTGCCACGGAAGGCAGGTTCGAATCGTTTGCAAAGAGAATCTTGCGGGCGAGAGGGTCGTCCTTGCGGTCTCCCAAAGTTTTTTCGAGGAACTGCCCGATGAGGCGTTCCTTTTCAAAATCACTGTCACCGATCAGGACGACGATCATGGTTACTGCACGTCCAGAACTTCGAAGACGTTCTTGCCCTTCGGGGTGATGACTTCAACGGTGTCGCCCTTCTTCTTGCCAAGGAGAGCCTTGCCGATCGGGCTTGTAAAGCTGATCTTGCCGTTGATGGCGTCCACGCCTTCCGGCGAGACGATCGTGTAGGTGATTTCGCGGTTGTTCTTCTTATTGTGAAGTTTGACCGTGGCGCCGAACTTGATTTCGCCGCCCTGGCTTGCGTCATACTTGATAATCACGGCGCGAGCGACGCGGTCTTCCAAGTAGTTGATGCGGGATTCGATTTCGCCCTGACGGTCCTTGGCCGCATGGTATGCGAAGTTTTCGCTCAAATCGCCCTGTGCACGCGCCTCAGCGATTTCATCGATGATCTTTGGGCGTTCTACTTTTTTTAAATTTTCCAATTCTTGTTTGAGTTGGTCGTAAGTTTCTTGAGTAACAGGTATATTATCCATGCTCGGAAAGTTATAAATTTTCAGTGCCTGCGACAAACGGGCAAAGGAAGTAAGATATATGTTGACGATGCTGAAAGATGGCGGTGTCTGTTCTCCGAAAGGATTTACCGCTTCTGCTTACACGGCAGGAATTAAGGCGAGTGGAAAGCCGGATATGGCCCTTCTCAAAAGTGAAAAGGCTGCTCGCTGCTTTGCCGTTTTCACAACGAACAAGGTGAAGGCCGCTCCGGTCCTTTATGACAAGTCTGTCCTGGAACACGCGCACTTTGCTTCGGCAGTTGTCGTCAATAGCGGTAACGCAAACGCTTGCACGGGTCCTCAAGGGCTTGCCGACAGCGAACGCACGGCCACACTCGTCGAAGAACAGCTCGGCCTTGCACCGCGCAGCGTGCTCGTTTGCAGCACGGGAGTTATCGGTCATCTGATGCCGATGGATAAGGTGGAAGCTGCGATTCCGCATTTGGTAAAGGGCCTGCACGCAGGCGCTTCCGATGAATTCGGAACGGCTATCCTCACGACCGACCGCGTCAAGAAGTCCCTTGCCGTCGAGATCGAAACATCGATGGGTAAGGTCACGGTGGGCGGTTGCTGCAAGGGCAGTGGCATGATCCATCCGAACATGGCGACGATGCTCGCCTTTATCACCACGGACCTTGGGCTTCCGCTTGACTTCTTCGCTGAATTCCGCGCAGACATTTCCGACTCTTTCAACGCGATTACCGTCGATGGTGACACAAGCACGAACGACACCTGCATCTTGCTTGCAAACGGCGTTTCGGGCATCAAGTATGAAGATCTTTCCATTAGCGAAAAGAGCGAATTCCGCGCCGCCTTGATGACGGTGATGAAGGAACTCGCAAAGGACATCGCTCGGGATGGTGAAGGTGCAACGAAGTTCATCGAAATTCGGATTGAAAAAGCCGAAAGCCATGCGGAAGCTTTAAAGATGGCTCGATTTATCGGTACGAGTAACCTTGCTAAGTGCGCCATGTTCGGCGAAGACCCGAACTGGGGACGTATCCTTTCGAGCGCCGGTTCGAGTGGCGTGAATATGGTCGCTGAACAGACGGATCTTTATTTTGGGGACGTGAAGGTTCTTGAAGCGGGCCGTCCGATCGCCTGCGATCAGAAAAAGCTCGAAGAAGTCGTGAAGCAGAAGGAATACGCAGTGACCGTCGTGCTGAACATCGGTGAAGCAAGCGCCTCTGCATATACCTGCGATTTAAGCTACGAATACGTGAAGATTAACGCCGAATACACGACCTAATCTTTTGTGAATTTCAAAAAGGAAATCGTCGGCGCCGGTCGGCGATTTTTCTTTTTAAACGAGAACTTCCGCTAGGAGTGCGAATGTTTCCGCGTCGCGAATTTTTACGTCCAAGGTTTGCCCGATGGGGAAGTTCCCTTGCAACGCCACGGGTCTGTAAGCGTCGTCTCGGGCGATGGTCGTCCCCGCCCGCATCCCGACCTTTTCGACTGTCACCCGTTCTACTTTTCCGATGCACGAACGGTTGTTCTCTAAAGCGATCTGCTGAAAAACTTGGGCGAGTTCCGCGGAGCGCGCATAGCGCTCCTCTTTCAGAACTCCGTTCTTCAAGGCGAAGGCAGGTGTGCCTTCGCGCGGAACGAACCGTGTGATGTTACAAATGGACGGTCGCGTTTCCTTCACCAGTCGAACGCTTTCTTCAAAGTCTTCGCGAGTTTCTCCGGGGAAGGCGACGATGATGTCTGTGCCAAGAGTCATTTCGGGGAATCGTGTCCTAAATGCTTTGGCGATTTGCAGATATTCCTTGTGCGTGTGTCTGCGGTTCATCGCTTTAAGAATGCGGTCGCTGCCGCTTTGTACGGGAATGTGGACGAACTTATACAGGTGCTCGTCTTCGAAGGATTCGAGGAGCGCTTCTAAATAGCGCAGCACGTGCCGCGGATTTCCCATGCCCAGGCGAATCTTGTAATCGCCTGGAACGTGAACGATAATTTGTTGCAAAAGTGCGGCGAGATTGGTATGCAGGTCAAAGCCGTAGCAGCTTGTATCTTGGCCTGTCAAAAAGATTTCTTTTGCACCCGCTTCCACTTTGCGTTGCACACGGCGCACAATCGAATCGGGGGCAGCGCTTTTCAAAACGCCTTTGACAAGTCGTGTGGAGCAGTAAGAGCAGGCATCAAGACAGCCTTCTTCAATATTCACAAGCCCGATTCCCGCATGGCTTTGCAAGTCAGGGATTTCTTGTACCTTTGAATTTGTGGCACTTAATTTGTGCGCGAATTCTTGGAAGGCTGCTTCGTTTTTGTGCGCATCTTTAGGCCCAAAACAAAAATCCGGAAACAGCTGGACCAAGGCGCGTTTTAAATCATCCGTTGCGCATCCCGTTACCCACACAGGCACATTTTCAAATTGCGAACGAATCTTTTTGGCAAGCTTTGTCGCACTTGTAATCCCTTTGACTGTACAAGCGTTTAAGACAATTGCATCCGGAGTCTCGGAAGGCATTTCGAATTGAACGGCAAAGCCTTCGCGGGCAAATCGTTCACCGATTTCTTCGCCGTCTCCAAAATTTGCGGCGCAACCTTCACTTAAGACGGCTACTTTCCGCTGGAGATGCATTGAAGCGTAGCTCCGGGGTAGTAAGCTTCGAGAATTTCCTTGAAGCTTTGACCGGCCTTTGCACGGGCGCGGGCGCCCATTTGGCACATACCGATGCCGTGGCCAAAGCCCGAACCATCGATCACCCAGACCTTGCCGTTCTTTTCAATTTTGAATTTGGCGGACGGAAGGATTTTGGAACCTTCCTGGAAGAGCCAACGGGTTCTGTCGCCTTTGACGGTAAAGACTCCCTTGTTGGTCAGAACTTCAAGTTCGTTTACACGGCCACCCGGAAACGTGGACTTGATTTCAATCTGTTGAATTCCGCTAAAGTTCGACTTGCCTACGGCGCGGGATTCCTTCAAGTTCTTTTTGAATATCGAAACTAATTCTTTTTCACTGTAGACCTTTTTCCAGGTGCTGTAGGAACTGGATTCGCACCACGCCGAATCGGCGTTCTTCATATCGTTTTGGCTTTGCAGATACGGAACGGGAGAAAGTCCCCACACTTCGACTCCTTCGGTATGGCCTCCGCAAGTGGAATGGTAATAGGCTTCGATAAAGTTTCCGTTATAGGTCAGCACAATGCCAACGGTCGAATCAATGGCTGCACTCGGAAGCGGAGCTTCTCCTGCGCTGCCGTTGTAAACCTGATCCTGCACGGTCGCGTAGACGTCAAATCCCAAAGAAGCGCGAGAATTGAAATGGTGGTAAGCGTAAGTGCGAGCCGCCACCGCCTGAACCTTGAGCGCTTCGAACATCGAAGCATCGAGCTTGCCGATTTCATGCGGCACAACGCCCTTCAAATAATCTTCGACCGGGAGAACGTTGATCACGTTTAGCTTTTTCGCATTCTTCACAACGAGTATTTTGCCGCGGTACTCCTTGCCGTTTACAGAAAGGCGCGAGCCTTCACCCGGGAACACCCACAGCGAATCGGACTTCGACGGCGAAACCTTCATCGAACCGGACTTCTTTTTGCCCTGCGTCGAATCGGCGGTCGTCGAAACGATGTAATCGTTGCCGGAAATTTCTGCTTTGGAAACGCTCACCAGAATGCCCACGCGGAAGTCGCGCTGTAAAGCTTCTGGAAGCTGCATCACGGACAGGTCTTTTAAAAGGCTCGCAGACGACGCCCCTGGTTCGGCGGCGGTCGTATCTGCAGCAGGAGCAATCGGAGCAAAGGCTGCGGTCGTTGTCGAATCTGGAATGGAATCTTCGGCGTTTTCCGGAGCCATCGCCACAAAAGGCTTTTGCACCGTGGAATCCGCTTCTGCGGTCACGCTCGAAGAACTTTCCGCAAGGAAACTGGATGAGGATTCCGCTGTCTGAGCATCTTCAGGCGGATCGGTCACGAGAGGAGGCAGGGGTGCGCAACTGACGAGACCGGCTGCGAGGAACAACAGCGGAAAACGCTTCATCTTTTTTTTGCTCCAGACTTTTTCTTTTCTTTCTTGGCCATGTCGCGGAGCTTTGAACGGTTGAGTTCGCGATCCGCAGTCGAAATCACGTCCACGAAGAGTTTTCCTTCCAAGTGGTCTGTTTCGTGCTGGAAACAGCGGCAAAGAAGGCCTTCGACATTGTGTTCTTCGACGGTTTCGCCGTTTTCGTTCATGTACTTGATCCAGATCTTGCCCGGACGGTAAACGTTGCAGAAAACGTCGGGAACGGAAAGACAGCCTTCGTCGTAAGGTTCATTTTTCGAATCGGGTTCAGGACCCCATTCCGGGTTAAAGATAATGCGCGGAGCAGGCTGTTCGTCTTCGTCAGGGCGAGCAGGGTCGATCACCACAAGGCGCATGTCCTTGCCGACCTGCGGGGCTGCGAGACCGACACCACCTGCGTCGTACATGGTATCGAGCATATCGTGAGCAAGAGCGACGAGCTCCGGCGTCACCTTTTCCACCGGCTTGCACTTAACGCGCAAAACGGGATTTCCGTAAATCGTGATATCTAAAACGGCCATTGTTTACTTCTTGTCCGCAGCCTTGTCTTCTGCGTTCAAGACGCGAGCGATAGCGGCCTGTTCGAAATCGAGAATGGTGCTGTTGCCTGTCTTCACGGTCACCGTGGTACCTTCCACGTTCGTCACCGTGCCGATGATGCCGGCAGCGGTCAAAACCTGGTCGCCCTTCTTCAAAGCCTTACGCATCGCGTCGAGCTTCTTCATTTCCTTCTGCTTCGGCATGATGAAGAACAAGTACATCACGACGAACATGAGAATGAACGGGAGAAGGCCCATGAACATGGAACCCTGTGGCTGTTCTGCACCGGCTTCCTGTGCAAAGGCGGATGCGGCGAAAACGAGGGCGAGGAGAGCGGAATATTTCATAACAATCCTTTGATTAAAATGGAATGTTCCCAATTTAGAAAAAACTGTAGGGTGTAGGTCGGAATTAGGCGTGATTCATCGCTTCTAAAAGCCGTTTGTCGAGCAACGGATAGACGCGGTTCAGTTCCACCAGATCCTTGACGGCTTCGAGTTCAGCGTAGAAGAATTCGATCTTTGAAAAATCGACCGTGGTAAAGCTGGGCGATGTGTACAGGTACCCGCAGTGGATTAGGTTTTCAAATCCGCGACGTCTGAATCCCAGGGCGGGGAAAAGGCGCTTGTAAGCGGCTTCAAAATTCTTCGCCGTCACAAAGGTGCTGCCTTGCTTTTCAAAGCCTTTCGTCTTGGCCGCAGAAATAAAGGCGGTCAGGAGCGTCTGCTCGTTTGCCGACAGCAGAGACTGTGGAAGATTCTTGTTCGTCATCCGCAAAAACAGGGTGCGGTAAAGCAACGCCGGAAGGTTCTTGCGGTAAAAGTGAATTTGTGTGTTTTCACCGGGAAGGAGCTCGGCAATGCCAAGGCCGCACAGACCGCGGAGAAGTTCAAAGGTTTCGTTGTAGCCGAGACCGTTGACTACGCGCAAATCATCGATCATCGGTTCCAAATCGAAGGTGTCTTTTTTGACGTGGCGAATGTAGCGTGCGCAAAGGAAAAAGAGCGTCGGCAGAGCGTGAATTTTGTCGAGCTTCGCCTTGTTTTCTTTTAAAACTTGTTTGCGCTTGGCGAGAATGCTTAAAATCTGCGGAAACCAAACAGGAAGCTTTTCCGTTGCCGCCTGCAGGTCTTCTTTGGAAACTTCTTCCACGTCCACGGATTCCATGGCGCGGAGGGTGTACGGGTATGGTTGCTTGTGAAAAAGCGCTTCAATGCCGACGACGGAACGCGGGCCCACAGTGCCTTCGTTGCGAAGCTTGGAACCTTCCTTCTTTTGAATCAAAAGCTCGCCCTTGTGAACGACAAAGAGCTTCTGGATTTCACTGCCTTCCTTGAACAGGATGTCGCGGGAATGGAGCTTTTTCATGAGAGCCCCCGAATGTTGTGTTCCGCGTGGAGTGCGCTCAGGTAGCGGTCGAGCATTTCCGTTTCGAGGAAGAGCTTTTCCGAGTCTTCGGAAAGTTCGCTAAAGATGCCGAGTTCCACAAAGCGAATGATCACAATTATATCTGCCTTGGGAGTGGCGAGCTGCAAGTACTTAAGCCAATCTTTGCGGGAACGGGTGAAGAGCGAATCTTCAAGACCCAAGAATTCAAGGCAGGAACGTTCACGTGGCGAAAGTCCAAATGGGGGATAGGTTTCCCCGTGGCGCTCCGAGCGTAGATAGTCCACAAGGATGTGGAAAAGCTTTGGCTTTACAAGCAACATTTGGGCGTTCGGCTTTCCGTCTGCGCCCGGTTTGAGTTTGACAAACTGGCGACGGATCAGCTCCTTGAGGGCCTTTGCCGTTTCGTCCTTGCTTGCGCGGCTTTGCCACATGTATTCCTTGACCACCGTGGCTGTATCCAAAGGCTTGTTTTCGGCGCGGAGGGCGAGGAACTTGGCAAAGCTTTCAAGAGAATTCTTGTAATTCGGTTTGACCGCAGCCTGCTTTAGCTGCTGCATATCCTTGACGATCGAGTTGATCGTGGCGAGCATCCACGCAGGGGCCGCTTTGAGGACGGCTCCGAGGCATTTCTGATCGATCTTTACCAGAGTCGAATCTTTGCCTGCGCGTATATGATATGCGAAAGGCGTCCCATCCATCACGGAGGTGACGCCAATCAGAGATCCTTGCGGAATGGACTTCAGAATTTGATTATCGTCAAAGGCTTCAAGTAAGCCTTCTTCGACAAAGAGCATTTCGGAAGTCTTTTGACCTTTTTTAAAAACAACAAAACCCGCTTGAACGGTAAAACGCTCAAACGGGAAATTCAAGTCGCTTGTAACGGGATTGCCCGAAATCAACGGGAACCGCCGGTCAAATTAGTCTTCGCGCTTTTCGATACGAGCAGCCTTGCCCTGGAGCTTACGCATGTAGTAAATACGAGCTTGGTGGACCTTACCTGCGCGGTTGATTTCGAAAGAAGCGATACGCGGGCTGTGAACCGGGAAGATACGTTCGATGGCAACGCCGTCGGTCGTCTTGCGAACGGTAACGGTTGCGCCAAGGCCTGTATTCTTCTTCATCTGAATGACAACACCCTTGAACGGCTGGATGCGTTCCTTGCTGCCTTCGAGAACCTTCACGTTAACCGTGATGGTGTCGCCGGTACGAATTGCCGGAATATCCGTTTTCTTGTTTTCGTTCTGAATTGCTTCGATGTTAAGGGACATATTCTGTGACCTCTGTTATTGTGTGCCAAATTTAGTATCTATTTGCAATTTTTCGTAGATGTCCGGGCGTCTTTCTTTAGTTCTTTTTAAAGATTCTGCCGTTCTCCACTCGGAAATTCGCTTATGATGCCCCGAAAGGAGCACCTCAGGGACGGATTTTCCTTCAAAAACCTCTGGTCTGGTATAGACGGGCCAGCCGAGAGGTCCCTGAGCAAAAGAGTCTGTGTCTCCGGATTCCTTGTGACCGAGAGCTCCCGGTAGGAGCCTGACCACTGCATCGGTCAAAAGCATGGCCGGAAGTTCGCCACCGCTTACGACAAAGTCGCCGATGGAAATTTCCA
This sequence comes from Hallerella succinigenes, assembly GCF_002797675.1. NCBI lineage: Bacteria > Pseudomonadati > Fibrobacterota > Fibrobacteria > Fibrobacterales > Fibrobacteraceae > Hallerella > Hallerella succinigenes. Next base: position 2,271,050 of record NZ_PGEX01000001.1, read on the forward strand.
TGTCCACGTAATCTTCACGGATACGTTCGTCGATTCCCTTGTAATGACCACAGACGAGTACCAGGTGGCTTTCTTTCGAAAGGTCCGATACGATCTTGTGGGTCAAAGGGACGCCGTCCGCCGTGAGATAGATGACCTTGCCCCCATCTTCCTTGACGTGCGTGCTTTGGATGGCACGAGCCAGGGGTTCCGGTCGGAGCACCATGCCCGGTTCGCCACCGTAGGGCGAATCGTCTACCTGACCGTATTCGTTCACGGCGAAGTTGCGGAGATAGATCGTGTTGAACGAAAAAAGCTCGTTCTTCTGGGCTCTGCCGATAATGGAATGTTCTAACGGTGCGAACATTTCGGGGAAGATGGTGATGCATTCGATCTTCATCATCCAACCCTCATGTCGAAAAGCTTGGCGAGGAACGCTTCCGAAATTTGTACGGTGCGTTTTTCGCTGTCGATTTCACCGACGCATTCCTTGATCCACGGGGCGAGGATCTCGCTTCCTTTGTATGTAAAACGGAATGCGTTTACACTGGGAAGCTGCTCTACCGAAAGGACGCTCCCGATAACCGATCCGGAGTCTCCGATAATGGAGAAACCTTCGAGGTCCGAGAAGTAATATTTGCCTTCGGGTGCGGGAATCCGTTCTTCCATGGGAACGCCGATGTCCGCATTCACCAAGTTCTGCACGGCTTCCGACGAATCGTAACCCTTGAACTTGAGAATCCAGATATCGTTTGCAACGCGAGCGCTTTCCACTTCGAGAGCGAGAGTCGAAGCTTTTATAAGCGCAAAGACCGTCGTGAACTTTTTACAACGGTTCAAATCGTGCGTCTGGGGTGCACACTTGATTTCGCCCTTGAATCCGTGGGTTCTCATCAAATGGCCAACGACGACCAGGTCTTTTGCGTGAACGTTTTCCATGTTTCAAAAGAAAACCCCGTGCATTTTATGCGGCACAGGGTTCTGCATTCATAGACTTTGGATTAAGCCTGAGCGTCAGCGGCCGGAGCTTCCTTCGCAGCCTTTTCAGCTTCGAGACGTGCCTTAGCCTTCGGACCGAGCTTAGCCTTCTTTTCCTTAGCAGCACGCGGAGTAGCGTTCTTGCCTTCGATGGAACGGCCAGCCTTGAGTTCGTGGAAGAGGTCCATGATGCCGACCTTCTTGAGGAGGGAAGCGACGGTATCAGACGGCTGAGCACCAGTCTTGAGCCACTTGAGAACCTTTTCCTGATCGAAAGCGATCACCGGCTGCTTGTGGTTCGGATCGTAGAAACCGACCTGTTCGATGAAACTATCGTTACGAGCCTTACGGTTGTCGATGACGACTGCACGATAGACGGAGTGGTGACGCTTGCCAAAACGGGCGAGACGGATAACTGTAGACATTAAAAGTACCTCTTGTTGAGTTCGGGACCAAATATAGAAAGAAATTCAAAAAAATCCGTCATTTGATAACAAATTAATTTAAAAAAGTTTAAAATTGGCGTTTTTTGACGAATTTTTAAGCTTTTTTACGGTCCTTCCAAACTTCGGTATGGAAAAGTTGACCCTGGGAAACGCCGTATTTCTCTTCGGCGCCAATCAGTTTGGCCGCGGTCGCAAGCGAAAGCTTGCCACGGATCGCTTGTGCGTAAAGGCGGGTCTTGTCGGCGACTTCGTTTGCGCTTTCTTCGAGCATTTCAAGGCGGAACTTGCGCACGCCGAGCTTTTTGAAGGCCGGGACAAGGTTCAGCGCGGACTGCGGGCGCTCCAGGTATAGCGTGTTGCGGCATTCCGCATCGGGAACGAGCGAGTGCAAGGCTCCTTTGTGATCGAGAATGTCGATATGATGCTTGGAACAAATCTGTTTGCAGTAGGGGAACCTTTCGGCGCTAGTCAGGTTTGCCGCGTATAGGCAATGCTCCATGTAGAAGGCGGGCAAATGCTCAAAGACCGAGACTTCAAAGTGAGCGCCGCCGAAGTTTTCCAAAAGCTTTTCTGTGCCGATCGCATTTAGGTCAAGCGACGGATGCAAGGAGCGCAGGCCCTGTGAAAGGAACCATTCCGCAGAAAGGATGTTCGAAACGTTCAGGCTGTAATCGCCTTCGAGCGGAATTCCGGAATCTTGCAAATAAACGAGGGCGCCTGGATTTCGCACCAGAATAAAGTCCGGCTTGAGATCGACGAGCTTTTTCAAGTTCTGCGTTTCGCCCTCTTTTAAAACGCGAATCGTGGCGACGCCCGCCTGAAACCCGAGTTCGCGAACGCGTTCCATCGGCTTCTTGTAATCCACGCCCCAGTCAAGGTCCAAGATTACACGGTCGATGTCCAAGCCTTGGAGCATTTCAAGCTGCTTCGGGTTGCGGACGAGAACCGTAATCTGCTCCGATTCTTCTGCAGAATTTTGATATGCGGAACGGGCGTTTGCGATCAGAGCCCTGCCGCGTTCTGCCGAGGCTTCGGACGGGTGGCTTTCAAAACGTGCGTTGTCGAGAGCTTCGACTGCCGCCTTGCGTAAATTGCGCACTTCCTTGTCGATTACAAAAGCGTCGCTTGGAATGTCTTCGCGTATTTCGTTTGCAAAGTAAGCGGTGCCGGTAAGAGCCGAAAGTTCTTTTTGGATGCGTGCCGAATTGTCGCGCGGAGTCTTGGCGCGTTCTAGAGTCTTTTCGGATTGGACTTGGACTTTGTGCCCGTCCGAGTCTTGGATTTCCAAAGAAAGCGGTTCGCCATAGTTTGCGAACAGGCGCATTTTCACGGGGAACTTGAGTTCGTTTTTTCGTTCGGCAAAAGTCCTGTGTAAACGTTTTTCCATCGCCGGGGAATCGTTGCGGAAGGCGCTCATGCCCGGATGTACACGGCGAAAATCAAAGATGTTCCCGAATTCGAGAAGGGTCTTGTCGCCGTTAAACTTGTAACTGAAAAGACGGCTGCCTGCAGAGTTTTCTTCGCCCGGATCTTCAAAAAGAATTCCGTCGCCCGCTTCCAAAGGATGGCGGCCTTCCACGAGGACGCTCTTGCGGTCTACACGGATGACCTTTCCCAAGTACATGCCGTGGTGATTTGAAAAGGTACCGTTGACTAGGGTCTGCTGATTCACGCCGCGGAGCCAGCCCGCATGCAAGCCTCTCGAAAAGAGCACTTCCAAAGGCTCGCGATTCTTTTCGCTCACGGAACCCTTGTCGAGTTTTTCTCGGAAAGCGATGGTCGTTGCCGCCACGTATTCCGGACTCTTCAAGCGGCCTTCGATTTTAAACGATTTGACTCCGATCTTTTTTAATTCATCGAGTTCATCGATTGCGGAAAGGTCGCGCGGGCTGAACAGATAGCGCTTGCCGTGCAAATCGAAAGGCTTTCCGTCCACAAGCATCTTGTACGGAAGGCGACAGCTCTGGGCGCACTGCCCACGGTTCGCGGAACGCCCACCGATATTTTCACTGGTGAGGCATTGCCCGCTGAACGAAACGCAAAGCGCTCCATGTACAAAAACTTCGAGTTCAAGCGGAGTCCGGCTCGCCACGTTCTGAATGTCTTCAAGCGACATTTCGCGGGCGAGAACGGCTCTTGTACAGCCAAGACGTTCCGCCATTTGGACGCCTTCCGCTGAAGCGATCGTCATCTGCGTCGAAGCGTGAATTTCGACTCCCGGCGCGACCGCCTTAAAAAGGCGCATCAGGCCCACATCCTGAATAATCATAGCATCCGGTTCAAGGGCCGCGATATTTTCAATAAATTCCGGCAGGGAATCAATTTCGTCTTCAAAAACCAGAATATTCATTGCGAGAAAGGTGCGCACATGGCGGATTCTCGCATAGCGGATCATCTCCCGAACGTCTTCGAAGGAAAAGTCCAGGGATCTTCCGCGGGCATTCCAGTGCGGAACGCCAAAATAAACGGCGTTAGCGCCGTTTTCCACGGCGGCGAAGAACATTTCCTTGTTGCCCACGGGGAGCATGAGTTCGAATTTTTGGGAGGCATCCATTGGTTAATAATTTAGAAAATGTTCTTAAGTATTACCATTCATCGGAAAATAGTGTTTTTTGATTTTAAATAATTTTAAATTAATCCAATCAAATTCGTCTACAAGGTGTTTTGTGTCTGTTTGGTTCCGTGGTTTGGCTAAAGTTTTCCCCATTTGCGCGATTTTCGCGTCCGTTGTGCTTGCGAATACGGATCCTTCGGCCATGGAAGCGTCTGCACCCGATACCTCGTTTCGAGTCAAAATGGAACATTCCCTGATGTTCATTGGGACGATCTTGCCGCACCGTTCGCTCCGAAATTCGGAATCGTTGCATGATTGGCCGTTTTTTGCCTTTGCGTCTCCGCTCGGGTGGAATTCGAGCCTGAAAATGGAAAAGGATGTAGGAAGCCTTGTAACAGTAAAAGGGATGACCGGATTGGGATTGACTCTGTTCGGTGTAGGGCTCCGTGCCGATGCGACGGTCGCCCTTTTGCGCCTGCTTGAACTCGGCGTGGAGGGAAGCGTCGGTTCTGCGGTCAATTTTGGATCCTACGCGACCTTTATGGGGGTATATGACCCGGATAAACAGGAGTTTTCTCCGGATCTGTTTTTAACGGAATTTTCGTATGGAGTCAAGTATCATGCCGGAATGACGCTCCCGCTCATGCTTGTGCTCCCGAAATCGGAATGGACGAGAATTTTACTCCGCCCGACTGCAGAACTCACGTATTCTGCCTATACGGGTGCAGAAGATGGGGAAGTCTGGAAAGCGGGGAGCGGGAACTATGTGAACGGCTACCATTACCGTTGGGGTGGAACCTTGATGTATATGCTTCCGTTTAAGCATGTGCCGATGGCGATGTTTGCCGCAAACGTCAGCGGATTTTTGCACGAATCGGATTTTGATGCGGTATACAAGCCTTATGATCCCACGTTCAAAACCATAACGTTGACCCCGATGTTATCGATCAAATTCGACGATAAGTGGGGCGGCATGCTCATGGGGAATTTTTCTAGGGACCGCAAGTATCGGCATTACCACTTTGAAACCGGAACGGAACTTTCGCAGGAACGCATCGGTACGGAATGGGGCCTTAAGGCGGTCATGATGACTTTAAGTCGCAAATTTTAACGAAAATCGCGTGTAACCATAAATTTGGTTTAAGAATCGGGTGCAAAAAACTAGTTTATACGCGGTTCATTATAGTTTAAGAGGATTTTATGCGCAAAGCCCTTTTCGCTCTTTCTGCCCTGTCGCTTGCCGCCGCTTTGGTTAGTTGTGGTGAATCTTCGACTTCTGCTTCGGAAGACCCGATTTCAAGTTCTAGCGAAGCAATCGGAACGGTTTCGAGCGGATCGGAAGTTTTGCTTTCGAGCGCGGCAACCGAGATTACTTCCAGTGCTTCGACCGAAGTTTCGAGCGCATCGGTGGAATCCTCCGCTTCGACTTCGACGCCTCTTGCAGTTAGCCCGGATGAAGACGGCTTTTACGCAATCGCGGATATTTACAAGGCGGCTCCTGCAACGAGCAAGATAGCCTTTATCATTCGCCATGCGGAACGTGAAGATAGCCTGGGACAGCTTTCCAATTTGACGGAAGTCGGCGTAGAACAGGCGAAGGCTTTGGGCGCAACGCTTGCAAGCGAAGAAACCTTCTATTACGGATCCACGGACTATGTGCGCACCCGTGCAACGGCTGAGTACATCGCAGAAGGCCGTGGGGAAGTCGCGACGGTCGATACCCTCGATGAAATTTTGGACGGAAACTACTTTATCGCGGTTCCGTCGGATTCTTTTGATGCGTATACGAGCACCCATGGCGGCAGCTGGACTTTCATTTCGAGATGGGCGTACAACGATACCGTTGCGAACCCGACGGTGAACGCGAATTTGAAACAGGCTTATGCGACCTATTTCTACGATCTTTTTGAACGCAAGGACCAGTTCGTTTCGGAAAATATTGTAGCAAACATTCCGAACTGGAAGCGAGTCAGCTTCCTCATTACGCACGACGTTCTGGTGGCCTCGCTGATTATTGCCGTTTCGAACCGCACGATCGATTTGCAGTTTTTCGCTTCTCGCCGCTGGGCAAATTACCTTTCGGGAATTGCCGTTGTGGTGGATGAAGAAGGCGGCGTGTTGGTTTACCCGGTACGCGGTGCCGACGTCGGTTACATGTATCCGTAGAATGTTATATGGATGGGCATGAAAACGATTGCCCATTTTTTAGCCGCTTTAGACTTTTTCTTTGGGGAAAATCTTTGGACTCGAAGCGGGACTTTTGGCCGGTGTGATTCTTGTGGGGACATGCCCGGGAGGAACTTCGAGCAATGTCATCACCTACATGAGTTGTAAATGCTATTACAAAACTAAAAAATCTGAAAGCAATTCACAACTCTTTTCTCTTAAGCTAACGACATTTCCTCCAAGTTATTGTATATTCCTAATAGTTATCGCAGTTAATCCCGCTGACAGCGTATTCGATTCGGGCGGGAAGTTGAACTATCTGCTTGAAGTCGTCACCCTTTGCGAACTTGACACGTCGCAAATCGAGACAGTTGCCCTGTGGGGAACCGGCCCCGTGGCTATCAACGTAGAGCACCGTCTGCAAACGCAGACGTAAAACCTTGTCGCAACAGGTTTGCAAACGACCAATATCCATTGTGGAAAAAGGTTGTTGGTGCTCTGCCAATGCTTATGGTGATTTGCAAACTATAACTATAACCTCAGCACAGGAGATTTCCGCGTAGTCGGAAAGCAACTTTATATGAATCGTACACAACACGAAGCATTGCTTGAAGCGATGAAAATGGATGCCAAAAACCTTGTAAAATATCGAAAGATTTACAAGTATGCCTATCTTCTCTGTGACAGTGTTTTTAAAATCGTCTTTGCAGAAGAAAAAGGTCATTCCCTTTTGATTTCTCTTGTCAATGCGATGCTTGATTTGCACGGAGATTCGGCGATTAAGAGTATATCTCTTGAAATGCAGGAATACCCAGGAATTTTCAACAAGAAAAATTGCATCCTGGACATCATTGGCACGACCAATGCCGGGGAGAAGGTTTTGGTCGAAGTTCAGCAGCAAGGCGATAAATATTTTCGCGATCGCGTTGAGTATTATATTTCACGGGTGATCGAAAATCAGGTCCACAAGAATGAAAAGTATGAACTTCCGCAAATTTACTTCATCGGCCTTTTGGATTTTGAAATGTTCCCCGAAGAGCCCGCGGAATACATTCATCATGTAGATGAAATGTGCCATGGCAAGAAATTTTTCCCGAAAATTCAAAAAGTTTTCGTCGAAATCGAAAAATTCTTTGAACTTGAAAATGCGGGAACCTCCAAGGATGATGATTCCGAAGCGGCCCAGTGGCTTCGCGCTATCAAGGCGATAGTCAAGGAAGAACCGGTACCCCAAAAGATTCTGTCCAACGAAACTTTTCAACAGTTGATTAGTTCTGTAGAATTGAGTAATTTTGAAGAAGAACTTTTCAACCTTGAGGTAAAGAACATGACGGATCTGAAGGCTCAGCACGAAATCGGCTTCGCAGAAGGCAAAGAACAAGGCTTTGCGGAGGGCATGACGGAAGGCTTTGCAGAAGGTAAGACAGAAGGCTTTGCAGAAGGTAAGACGGAAGGCTTTGCGGAAGGTGAAAAGGCTGAAAGGGCTAGAGCCGAAAAAGAAAAACGTGAGTTGGCTAAAGGCTTGCGAGAGGATGGCGTCCCGATGGAGATTATTGCTCGCAGGACAGGTCTTCCGATGGATGAAATCGAAAAGCTCTAATTGCGGGAAAGCCTTACATTGCCATCATCATAGCGCCTGCGGTGATAATGGCGATGTTTGCGAGCAGCAGATCCCATTCGGCAATCAATTTTTTGAACATAAAGAATCTCCTTTGTTTGCAATGACAAGTTAGATTCTTTGTTTGTCAAAATTTGTCGTTTTGTGCGGTCGGTGAACGTAAAAAAGCCACTCTTGCGAGAGACCTTTTTGGAAAGGGTTGCGGAATATGCCCGAAATGGGGAAGTCGCGACTATTCCTCACGTTTTTTTGCGATTTTGTTTTATATTCGTTTGAAAATAAAGGATATATGATGCGTAAGGTTCTTCTTGCAGTTTGTGCCGTCGGCTTTTTGTTTGCATGCTCCGATCCGGAAGCGGAAATGGCGATTTTCCAAAAGCAACAGGAAGTGGCAGGGCTTGAGTCCCAGATTGAAAAGACAAAGTCCATGCTGGACAGCTTAAAGGCGAAAGACGCTAAGCTTCGGCAGGAACTGGATACTTTGGACATGGTCCGCTAATGAAAGTCCTTTGCACCTTTGTCGGTGCGCCGTTGCTTTTGCTTTTGGCGTTCGCTTTTGGAGATTCTCTTTGGCAAGGCTATGGCGCGTTTGTAGAAAACTGGAAGATTTTCCAGTTTGAATTCTACGGCGTGGTTGCGTATTTTGCTTTGCGCGTGGTTCTCTTTGCTTTTCGGCGCAATCTGGAGTTTGCCGAGACCTTTTGCCACGAGCTGAACCATACGGTTTTTGCCGTTCTTTCGTTTCATAAGGTGGAATCCTTTTTTGCGCATGCGGATGAGGGCGGGCAGGTGACTTTTTACGGGAACACGAATCCGGTGATTTCGCTTGCGCCGTACACGTTTCCGCTCTTTGCCTTTGTGATGGCGTGGATTTCCTTGATTCTGATTCCCGAGGCGCGGATCGTGGCGCAGGGACTTGTCGGTTTCTTTTTGATGTTCCACCTGGTGAGCGTGTTTCATGAGGCGCGTCCGCGGCAGACGGATTTGAAGGAATTCGGTTACGCGTTTTCGTATGCGGCGATCCTGTTTGCGAATCTGTTTTGGGTGCCGGTCGTTGCTTGGCTTTCGGCGGGCGGCGTTTCTTTGGCTTGGGCGTGGGCAAAGTCGGGTTTTGAAGTCGCCTGGAACTGGGGAACTTATCTTTGGAGTTTTGTATGAGTCAGTTGTTGCTGAAATCGGTGTGGTTGGAAAATGAACGTCGGGATATCCGGATTGCGGATGGTGTTTTTAAAACGATCGCTCCTGCAGGAACTTTGACTGCGGATGTTCCGAATGTTTATGAATTGGACTGCCGTCACATGGCGATTGTTCCGGCGTTTTACAATACGCATACGCATGCGGCGATGACTTTTATTCGGGGCCTCGCAGACGATGTACCGTTAAAGGTGTGGCTCGAAAAGCATATTTGGCCACGCGAGGCGAAGCTTTCTGCCGATGACGTTTATGTGGCTTCGAAGTATGCGATTCTTGAAATGATCCGTTCGGGGACCGTCTTTTTTGCGGACATGTACTGGCACAGGACGCAGACGATTCGGGCCGCGGAAGAGATGGGCGTTCGCGCTTCGATCGGCGTTACCTTTGCCGATGTGCTGAAGCCCGATACGAGCGAAAATGTGCAGTTCCTTGCCGAGAATGTTTCGAAGTATCAGAACCGCATTCGTTTGGCGGTGGCGCCGCACGCGATTTACACGAATACGGCTCGGAGCTTGAAGATGTGCGCGGAATGTTCCGAAAAATATCGGATCCCGTTGCACGTGCATTTGGCGGAAACGCGCGGCGAAGAAAAGGGAAGCGTTGATTCAACGGAAGGAAGATCTCCCGTGGAATATCTGGATTCCTTGGGGCTGCTTTCGAACCGCACGGTGGCCGCTCACGTGGTGTACGTTTCCGAAAAGGATTTGGATATTTTGACAGAACGCGGCGTGACCGTAGCGCACAATCCCTGTTCGAACATGAAGCTTGCAAGCGGAACGTTCAATGCAAAGCCTTTTGTGGACCGTGGCATTCGACTTTCGCTCGGCACGGACGGCGCATCTTCGAACAACAATCTCGACATGCGTGAAGAAATGAAGTTCGCATCGCTGCTCGCGAAAATGACTTCGGGCGATTCGACGCTCCTTTCTGCAAAAGAAACGCTAAAGATTGCGACACAGAACGGTGCCGAAGCTTTTGGATTCCACGCTGGGAAAATCGAAGAAGGCTGGCTTGCCGATGCTTTACTGCTCAATTTAAAGGCTCCGTGCTTTGCCGTGGGCGACGTGATTTCGAACTGGGTGTATGCGGCGAATTCCTCGGTGATCGATACGGTCATTTGTGACGGAAACATTTTGATGCAGCACCGCGTAATTCCTTTTGCAGACGATATCGAAAAGGAATTTAGGGAGCGATTTAACGAGTCCCGCTGGAGGCTATAAGCGATGTGGAACTTTATCAAGTACAATCTGATCGGTGTGGTGAATACGCTCATCACGCTCATGGTGGTTTGGGTTTTGTACGAGCTTTTGCACTGGAATCTGGAGCTTTCGAACTTTTTAGGCTTTGTCGCGGGCGGCGTGAATTCTTACATCATGAATCGCCGTTTGAATTTTAAGAGCCATAACAAGAAACGTTCGGAAGTGATGCGCTTTGTAATCGTGTTCCTTTGCGCTTACCTGGTGAACCTGTTCGTGCTGGAGTCTTTGAAAGACGCTCTTCCGTCGGCAGGGGATTTTTTAAGCGCGGGCTATTTGGCGAACATTCTTGCGAACGTCGCCTATGTAGTCGTGAGCTTTGCCCTGTATCGTTACTTTGTTTTTCGAAAAAGGAATTAGGAATTAAAGGGCGAAGATGCGGTTTACGCGCAAGAGCCCTTCGACGAGCCTGTCGATTTCCCACTTTTGCGTGTAGGCGCCAAAGCTTGCGCGGATTGTTGCCGGAACGTTAAAACGTTTCATTACCGGTTGAGCGCAGTGATGCCCGCTGCGAACGGCGATGCCGTCTTCGTCTAAAAGCGTCGCTGCATCGTGCGGGTGGGCGGAATCCAGGGTGAAACTGAGCAGGGAACCGCGGTGCTTGGGTGCGCCTAAAATGTGCAATCCCGGAACTTCGCGAAGTTTTTCTTCCGCATATTTCAAAATTTCTTGTTCGTGCTGGTATATCGCTTCAATTCCGACCTGGTTTAACCAGTCGATGGCGGCTCCAAGGCCAATGACTTCGGCGATAGGAGGCGTTCCTGCCTCGAAACGGTCTGGCGGAAGGGCGAAGGTTGTTTTTTCGAACGTGACTTGGTCGATCATTTCGCCACCACCTTCGAGAGGCGGCATGCTTTCTAAAATTTCATATTTGCCGTAAAGAACGCCGATGCCCGTGGGACCGTACATTTTGTGGCCAGAAAAGGCTAAGAAATCGCAGTCCAGGTCCTGAACATCGATCTTGACATGAGGAGCGCTTTGGGCTGCGTCGACGAGAACCTTGATCGACGGGTCAATCTGACGGATGGTCCGGATGATTTCCTTGACCGGATTTTCCGTTCCGATGGTGTTGCTGATGTGCGCAAAGGCGACGATTTTTGTCTTGCCCGGAATGACAAGCTCGGGGATCTTTTCAAGGATCAAGTCTCCATTGTCGGCAACGGGGATTACCTTGATTTTGGCTCCGCGTTCTTCGGCAATGAGCTGCCACGATACGATGTTTGCGTGATGTTCCAGGGCGCTGATGACGATTTCGTCATCGGCTTTTAAGTACTTCCGTCCATAACTCCAAGCGGCTAGGTTGATGCTCGCCGTTGTGCCGCGGGTGAAAACGATTTCGCTTTCGCGTTTGGCGTTAATGAACTGGGCGGCTTTTTTCCGAGCGGATTCGTAGGCGTCCGTCGTTTGGGCGGCCATCGAGTAGACTCCGCGTTTGATCGAACTGTAATGCTTGCGATAGAAATTGTCCATCGCGTTGATGACGAATTCGGGCTTTTGGGTCGTCGCAGTGCTGTCGAGGAACGCGAAAGGCTTCGGATCCTTATCGTGGAGTGCGAGAACTGGGAATTGATTGCGGATTTTTTCTACATCGTAGTTCATTGCCGTAGAAAATAAAAAAATAACAAGTGAAATAATAGGGATTTTTTTAATTTTTCGCGCATGAATTTTCTAGAAGCAAAGATCCTTGCCGATGGCGTTGTCAAGCCCGGCAACGTTTTGAAAGTTGACAGTTTCTTGAATCATCAAATCGATATTCGACTGATGAAAAAAATCGGTGAAGAAATCAAGCGCCGGTTTTCGGATGTGGAATTCAATAAGGTTTTGACGATCGAATCGAGCGGAATCGCAATTGCCTCCGCTGTCGCCTATGTGAACGAAATCCCGGTGGTCTTTGCAAAAAAAGGTCAGACGGTGAACAGCACCGATGACAAGTATGTGGCAAAGGCTTATTCCTTTACGCATAAAAAGTATAACGAAATCTTTGTTTCGAAGCCTTATGTAAAGCCCACGGATAAGATTTTGATCGTGGACGATTTTTTGGCGGATGGCGAAGCGAGTGCCGCCTTGATCGATCTTGTCAAGCAGGCTCATGCTGAACTGGTGGGCGTGGGAATTGCCATCGAAAAGGGAATGCAGCCGGGCGGTGCAAAGCTCCGGGCGGCAGGCGTTCGACTCGAATCCTTGGCCATTGTCGAAAGTATGGATGCGGAAAGCGGCTTTATCCAGTTCCGTGAACAGGAATCTTAATTTCTAAAAAATGACGACGAAATCTTCTGAAAATCTTTATACGCTAGACGGCAGAGTTCCATTGTTCAAGGCCCTTCCTTTTGGGCTTCAGCACGTGCTTGCCATGTTTGTGAGCAACATTACGCCAATTATCATTTTGGCGAATGTGGTGGGAATCGAAAAAGGCGTGACGGCGTCCTTGATTCAAAACTGCATGATCATTGCGAGTATCGGTACGCTGATTCAGCTGTATCCGATTTGGAAAATCGGTTCTCGTTTGCCGATTGTGATGGGCTTAAGTTTTACATTCCTTTCGGTGGCGATTTCCATTGGAACGACGCAGGGAATGGGAACTTTGATGGGCGCTGTCATTGTGGGCGGTATCGTTGAAGGTTTGCTCGGACTTTGTGCGAAGTATTGGCTAAAGCTGATTCCGCATGTTGTGGCGGCTACAGTGGTGACGTCGATTGGCTTTTCGCTGCTCCCGATTGGGGCGAATTCCTTTGCCGGTGGTGTTGGGGCTTCGAACTTCGGCGCTGCAGAAAACTGGATCGTCGGTAGTGTGACGCTTCTTGTGTGCCTTTTAACGCAAATTTTTGCAAAAGGCTTTTTGCGTTCGCTATCGGTTTTGGTCGGTTTGGTCGTCGGCTATATTCTTGCGCTCTGCATGGGAATGGTCGATTTTTCGGGCGTGATGGATTGCAGCATCATCTCCCTGCCGACGTTCCTTCCTTTTAAGCCGGAATTCCATGTGGGGCCGATCCTTTCGATCATTGCGATTTACCTTGTGTCGGCGACGGAAACCGTAGGCGATACGAGTGCCTTGGTGAATGGCGCGTTGAAGCGCCAGATTCATAAGGTCGAAATGGGCGGAGCGATTAGTTGCGATGGCTTTGTCAGTTCTATTTCGGGACTTTTTGGCTGTACGCCGATTACGTCTTTTAGCCAGAACGTGGGACTTGCTTCGCTTTCGGGCGTGGTGAACCGTTTTGCGATTGGAACGAGTGCCGTGGTGATGCTCCTTGGGGGAATTTTCCCGCCGTTTGGTCGCTTGCTTTCGACGATTCCGCAGGCGGTGCTCGGGGGCTGTACCATTATGATGTTCGGCTCGATTTTGTTTGCCGGCTTCGGGATGATGGCCAAAAGCGGTTTCTCTCAGCGGAACATGATCATTACGAGTCTTTCGCTTAGCGTGGGGCTCGGGTTTACATCGGCATCTAAAATGTTCGAAATTTTTCCGCAGATCGTGCAGATGATTTTTGCGGAGAACTGCGTGGCAGTCGTGTTCCTGCTCGCTGTCATTTTGAATCTGGTCCTTCCGAAAGAAAATTCATTTTCCAAATAAATCGGAGTGGGGCCAGTCGTAAAGCCAATGATATCAGAATGTCAAAACCAGTGGAATTTTTATGCAGAAAGAATTTGACGAAGCTCTGGAAAACCTGAAGAACATCGAAGTCGTGGACGAACCGTCTGCGGCTTGTTACAACGAACAGTTCAAGACTCTCATCGGCAAAACGATGCAGATTGTGAGCGAAACGGATTACGACGCTTTGGTGCAGGCGAAAACCGAAGACATCGAAAAGAAGTATTCCGCCAAGGTCGAATTCAGCGACGCGGCTACGGATGCCTATAAAAAGCTCCGTGAACTCGTGCGTTTTGAAATGCTCCACGAAACGCTTTTCGCCGGCAAGGAATTCGAAGTCTGCTGCACCGAAAGCAACTTTGCTCAGGCGATGAACAAGCTCCGCCCGGAAATTTCGAAGCTCTTGCCAGAAGATACAAAGGAAGCCGTCGAATCAATCGGATACTCCCTCTATTCCGACTTTACCAAGTATCTCGTCTGCAGCGCATTCGACATGGTTGCCGACATGAAAATTTTTGAAATGCCGGAATTCCGTCCGTTGCAGCTGAATGCTCTCGGCAAGGAAGTACGCACGAATGTGAACGTGATTCGCCAGCAGAAAAACAAGCCTCAAAAGTCCCAGGTTTTGACGGACTGGTTCCTTACCGTGATGGTTCTCCCAGGCCTGCTTTTGCGCAAGCTTTATTCGGTGAGCCTTGTCGAAATGTTCGAAGTGGAACAGAAACAGACGGACAATGCCGCGCACCTATTCAATATTTTCCAGAAGCGTATGGCTGCTTTTTCTGCAGGCGTTGAATATCAGATTTTGCAGGAGTTCCTTGTACCTCTTGGAATGGCTGACTGCTTTACGGTGCGTCCAAAGTTGAAAGACAAGCCGAAGGGTGGTTACATCCATTAACCAAAACTGAATTTTCTATATTCTTTTGTATGAAAAAAATCTTTTTGATGTCGGTTCTTTTTATGGCGAGCTTTGCGATGGCCGCCGCTCCAAAAATTTCTAAGGCTTGCTCCAAGGCAAAAGGCGAACAGGCTTGTTCTGAATCTCTGATCGCTCTTGCGGAACAGGGTAAGGCTGGGGATACCACTGCGATTGAACTTTACGGTAAAACCCTTGAAGTCATCCGCAAAAACAAAAAGTTCATGAAACCGGTGATGGTCCAGGTAGATACCCTCATCTGGGAAAAATGCAAAAAGAAAGAAAAACAGGCTTGCCTTGATGCCTGCATCGCTCGCACCGATTCTTCTTTTACCCGTGAAGACGCTCCGGATTCTGCAACGTGTGCCGCTACGCCGCAAAAGCTCGTGGCCAAAAAGGTGAGTGTTCCGACTCCTTCGCCGATGGCGCTCTTGATCGATTCGCTTTCGATCGATGCATTCTGGGAGGCTCCGTTTTATGTGGCGAACAACTGGCTTGCCGCAGTCGGGGATTCTGTGATTCCGTCGATAGATTCTGCGGTCACGTTCCTTACGGGTAACGATCCTGCGGACTTTATTTACGCTCGAAGAAAGTTCCACCTTTGCGATGCTTACGGGGATTCTTTGAATGTGCGCTTGGATTCTTTGGAAGCTCCGGTTCGCTGCCCGGTCATCGGTAGCGTCGTCGATCCGCGTGATAACAAGATGTATCGTGTGGAACGGTTTGGCGAAAAAATCTGGATGATTGACAATATCTCTTTTGAAATCCCGGATTCTTCCGCTTGCTATGACGGTGATTCCTTGAACTGCGAAAAGTACGGTCGCCTTTATACTTTTGGATCGGCGCAACTCGCTTGCCCAGAAGGTTTCCACGTGGCGACGGATGAAGAATTTGATGCCCTTTCTGCGGTGGATGTGGCGGACTTCTCGGTGACGGTGCAGTTCGGCGGTTACTTTAACCAGAACGGCATTTGCACTCTCGCTGACGAAGGCACTTACTTCTGGACTTCGACTGAAGAAGACGCTTCTCGCGGATTCGTGCGAAATCTTTTTTCGGATGCAATCAATTTGGATAAGGCTTCCGTCGATAAGCGCTTTGGACTTTCCGTGCGCTGCGTGCAGGAATAATTTTTCATGAAGACATTTGAACCGAGCTGCGATCTTGCGACATGGAAGGCGCGTTATGCGCTGACCGAAAAAATCCGCGATTTTTTTAAGGCGCGAAATGTGCAGGAAGTCGAAACGCCTGTGCTTTCCCGTGCAAGCGGAACCGATGTGCATTTGGATTATTTTGCAACGCTCGGAAAGCCTACCCGTTATCTGATGACGAGTCCGGAATTTCACCTGAAGCGACTGCTTGCCGCTGGCTTCGGGGATATTTTTGAAATAGCGCACGCTTTTCGTTTGGACGAAGTCGGCTGTAAGCACAATTCCGAATTTCAGTTGGTCGAATGGTACCGCGTCGGTATGCATTACGAAGATTTGATGACGGAAGTCGAAGATCTGGCGTCCACGATTCTTGGCAAAAAGATCCAGGCGGAACGTTTGACTTTCCGTGATGCGTTTCTGCGTTATGCAAAAGTGGACCCGTTCCAGGCGACTGCGGACGATTACCGCAAAGCCTTAAAAGAAAACGACGTCCCGGACGTGGAAGGCTCGGAAACCTTTTCGACCGAAGACTGGTGGGACTACCTGATGGTGACGGTCGTGGAAGGGCATCTTGGAAAGGACGCGCCGCAGTTCTTGATGGACTATCCGGAAAGCTGCGCCGCTCTTGCCCAAACGTATGTGAATGCGAACGGCGATACGGTCGCAAAACGCTTTGAACTTTACATCGAAAATATGGAACTCTGCAACGGCTACGAAGAACTGACGGACCCTGCAGAACAAAGACGCCGATTTGAAGCGGATATCGCCTGGAGAAAGGCGAATCATAGACCCGTTCCGGCGATCGATGAAAAGTTCCTCGCCGCGCTCGAACATGGAATGCCTGCGGCATCTGGAGTCGCCGTGGGACTCGATCGCCTTTACATGCTTGCTCTCGGCAAAAAGAATATTGAAGACGTCATCCTGTTTATGGACGACAATGCGTAACGTCCAAAGCCTTTTCGATCTGTGTCCGGAGAATTTTTTCGTTCAGCAGACCGATCTGCCGCATTTGAATATTTCCGGTACTGTCGATTAAAAAGTGCGTCGGAATCGAACGCGGATGCCCGAACTTTTTCATGAGTTTAAAGTCCCAGTATACGACCGGGTAGGGGATTTCCCTTGCTTTCACGAATTCGAGCATCGTCTTTTCGTCGTCATCCTCGTTGACTCCGATCACGTGCAGTCCGCAGGGGGAATATTCCGCATAGATCTTTTTGAGCGTGGGAAGCTCTGCGTTGCAGTAGCCACACCAGGATGTGTGAAAGACAAAAAGGTTCACCCCTTCATAGCCTTCGACCTTTTCGGGAATTCGGTCGTATTGGGCGTCACTGCAAGCGCTTAATCCGAGCGCAAGGGCGACTCCAAAAAGTAGAATCTGCGGTCTAAAAAACTTCATTTTTGCTCAATTTAGAAATTTTGAGAGATTTTCTGCCTCAAAGGTTTAGAACGATCGGCATGGGTTGTTATTTTCCCAAATCAGCAAATACTAGTCGAAAAATTTAATGTTATATTCAAAGCATGTATAATATTCAAGATCTTCTTGCAGAAATGGTGAAGCGTGGCGCTTCCGACTTGCATATCACCGCGGGTATCCCGCCCATGCTTCGCTTGGCGGGTAAACTCACTCCGATGGGCACAGAAAAGCTCAAACCGGATGAGACCATGCGCATGACGTACAGTTTGATGAATGAACTCCAGAAGAAGTCCTTTGAACAGAACAAGGAATGTGATTTCTCCTTCGGTATTACGAACTTGGCACGTTTCCGTGCGAATGCTTATTTGCAGCGTGGCTGCGTCGCCCTCGCTTTGCGTATCATTCCTCTTGAAATCAAGACCTTTAAGGATTTGGATCTTCCGCCGATTGTCGCTGAATTTACGACTCGTCCGTCGGGACTTGTGCTTGTGACCGGTTCTACTGGTTCTGGCAAGTCTACGACCTTGGCCGCCATGATCGACAAGATCAATAAGGAACGCCACGAACATATTCTGACGATTGAAGACCCGATTGAATTCTTGCACAAGCACCAGAACTGCATGGTGAATCAGCGTGAAGTCGGCAACGATACGAAGAGCTTCTCCCAGGCTTTGAAAATGGCTCTCCGTCAGGACCCGGACATCGTGCTCATCGGTGAAATGCGAGACTTGGAAACGATTCGTGCCGCCTTGACGATTGCGGAAACAGGTCACTTGACTCTCGCGACGCTTCATACGAACTCCGCTGTGCAGACGATCAACCGTATTGTCGACGCGTTCCCGCAGGGTGAACAGCAGACGGTGAGAACCCAGCTGTCCTTTGTGCTTCAGGGCGTTGTCTGTCAGATGCTTCTTCCGAAGATCGGCGGCGGTCGAGTGATGTGTTACGAAGTGATGAACGTGACACCGGCTATCCGGGCTTTGATCCGCGATAATAAGTCGCACCAAATCGGTTCCATGATTGAAATCGGTCAGAAGTTCGGTATGAACACGATGAATATGCGACTCGCGGAACTCGTGCGTCAGGGCAAGCTCGAACATTTCGAAGCGGTCGCCAAGTCTCCGGATCCGACTCAGCTTGAAAAAGAACTCGAACAAATGGGAGTTTAATCCATGCCGGTTTTCCTTTATAAGGCGCAAAATACTCAAGGAAACCAGTTTAGCGGGGAAATTGAGGCGAAGGATAAGAATGAAGCGGAATCCCTGCTTCGCCGTAAACACTTGGTCGTTGAAAGCCTTAAACGCAAACCGATTGAAATCCGGATCAATATCGGCTCGGGCATCAAAACCAAGGACGTTTCCCGCTTTACGCGCATGTTCAGCTCGATGACTTCCGCAGGTCTTCCGATGCTCCAGTGCTTGACCATTTTGGAAGAGCAGATGGAAAACCTGGCGATGCGCGAAGTGGTTCACAAGCTTACGATGTCGATCAGCGGTGGTTCAAGCCTTGCCGATGCTTTGACTCAGCATCCGAAGGTCTTTGACAAGCTCTACTGTAACATGGTTGCGGCAGGTGAAGCGGGCGGTATCTTGGACGGAATTCTTTCTCGTCTTGCCGACTACCTGGAATCGAACGAACGCTTGGTCCGTAAAGTGAAGAAGGCTTTGACTTACCCGGTGATGGTCGCTGTCGTGGCTGTTCTTGTGGTGGTCTTGATGCTTTCCTTCGTGGTGCCGACCTTTGCGGCTTCGTTTATGGAACTCGGTGGCGAACTTCCGTGGCCGACGCAGTTCGTGATGGATCTTTCGGATATGATCCGCGATTATGCGGCGTTCTGGATTTTGAGCGTCGTCGCGATTATCGTCGCGTTCAAGGTCGTGATGAAGGTCCCGAAATTGCACTTTGCCTTTGATAAGTTCTTGCTTAAAGTTCCGAAGGTGGGCGACTTGCAAATCAAGAGTGCCGTGGCGCGTTTTAGCCGTACTCTCGGTACGCTTTTGAATGCCGGTGTTTCGGTGACGGAAGCGTTGCAGGTAACGGCAAAAACCTCGGGTAACTCTGTGGTCGAAGCGTCAATTATGAAGATCGCGGTCGGCCTTGCTGGCGGTAAGAGTATTGTAGATCCGATGAAGGATGCGAAGATCTTCCCGGCGATGGTCATCCAAATGGTCGGTGTCGGTGAAAAGACGGGTCAGCTTGGCGCGATGCTTTTGAAGGTCGCAGACTTTTACGACGAAGAAGTGGACGCCGCGATCGACGCTTTGACGTCGATGATGGAACCGCTTATCATGGTGGTGCTCGGCGGTGCGGTCGGCTTCCTCATGATTGCAATGTACATGCCGATGTTCAGTATGTCGGATGCGATTAAGGGGTAAAATGAAAAGCTCGTCTACCTCAGTTTCTTCCTCATCTTTTAGTTCCGAGGTAGACCTTTCCTCGTCAGAAGAATCTTCGGATGCAAATTCGTCCAGTTCTGGTGTAAACGTCGTTTCATCTTCTTCCTATTCTGTTTTGGAATCTGGAAAATATTACAACCCGAATATTTCATATGGGGAACTTGTCGACGAAAGAGATGGGCAAGTCTATAGAACGGTTGCAATCGGAAGCGAGGATTCGGCTCAAATCTGGATGGCGGAAAACCTGAATTTTGATTATGACGTGCAAACGGCATCGGGAAAACCGACCAGTTTCTGCTATCAAGATTCCGTTGAGTATTGTGCAAAGCTCGGACGTTATTATACGTGGGCGGCCGCCATGGATTCTGCGGCTCTTTTTAGCGAAGACGGCAAGGAGTGCGGACTAGAATCAAAGGAATGCGCCCCAAAGGATACGGTCCGAGGCGTTTGCCCCAAAGGGTGGCATTTGCCGAGCAGTCAAGAATTTCACAGACTTACGGCGTATGCTTATTCTAACGGGAGGTATGTGGAATCCTGGCAGACCGGACGCCTTTTAAAATCCAAGGTTGGCTGGAAATCGACTTATTATCAGGCTTATGATAAAACGATTGAGCGTAATGGATACGATCCTTTCGGTTTTGGAGCCATTCCTGCGGGGGGGGGTGTGTTCCCGAATGCCAAAACATCGGATTCTCCGCTTTTTTCTGGACGTCGACAAAAGGAACTTTGACCCCCGAGCGTAACGCGTTCAGGGTGGCTCTTTATAATTATCATGACTGGTTTGATGAAGCGTGGGTTTTTGATTACTTCGCAGATAATTATGCGCATAGCGTTCGTTGCGTCCAAGACGCTGATTAATCGATTGTAATCACTGATTAATCACTTTTGAAAAATAAAAAACGGCGATTTCCTTAAGAAATCGCCGTTTTTGCTTTGGCACGCATTTTGCCTTAATAGCAGTGTCTCGATGTTGAGACGCTAACTTATTAGGAGGGCGCAATGCCAAAGGTCAAAGCAGAAACAGCAGAAGTCAAGCAGGAAAAGCCGGCGAAGGTTTCGGAATTCGATTGCCTCGTCGTCACCAATGTCCGTGTGTATCCGTTCAAGGAAGGCATTAACATGGGCCACATCAAGGCGCTTGCCCGTGTGGTTCTGAACGACCAGTTTGAACTCACGCAGCTCCGTGTGATGGACGGTGAAAACGGTCTGTTTGTAGGCTATCCGAACGACCCGTTCTACAAGGGCGAGGAATACCGCAGCATCTTCTATCCGATTACCCGCGCATGCCGTGAGCACATCGAAAACTGCGTGCTGGAAAAGTACCAGGAAGTCACGGCTGCATAAGAGGTTTCGACGTGTTCCAAAGAATTCGCACAAGCTGCCTGCTCGGAATCAAGGCGATTCCTGTCCATGTGGAAGTTGATTCTTCGCCGGGACTTCCCGGTTTTACACTGGTCGGTCTCCCGGACAATGCGGTTCGCGAATCTCGGGAACGCGTCGTTTCGAGTATTCGAAGTTCCGGTTATGCGGCATCCGGAAGTCGCATAATCGTGAATCTTTCCCCTGCGGATTTGCGCAAGGAGGGAACTTCTTTGGACCTTCCGCTTGCGATTGGAATGCTCGTGGCGAGCGAAGAAATCCAGGCGGAGCGTCCAGAAAGGTTTGTCTTTTTGGGGGAGCTTTCTTTAGATGGAAAGGTGAAGGCTGTACATGGTGTGCTTTCCGTGGCGATGAGCCTTTCTAAAAAAGAAGACATTTTGGTGGTGCCGAGGGAGAACGTTGCGGAGGCGAGCCTTGTGGAAGGGCTTTCTGTGATTGGCGTCTCCACCCTTGCGGAATGCATCGATGCGATTGCGCCGGGTTCTGTAAAGCTCCCGGTGCGGTCTTGCGGTATTTCGCGTAGGGCTTTGGCTGCAGATCCCTCGGTACCGGATTTTCGTTCTGTGGTAGGAATGGAAGGGGTGAAGAGAGCCTTGGAAATTGCGGCGGCGGGCGCTCATAACTTTTTGCTAGTCGGTTCTCCTGGATCGGGCAAGACTTTTTCCGCCCGCTGCCTTCCGGGCATTTTGCCTCCGATGACCGATGAAGAAATTCTCGAATGTACACGCATCTATTCTTCGCTACATGTTCTTGGTGAAGATAAGGCGAAAAGCTTTTTTGCACGCCGCCCGTTCCGTTCACCGCATCATTCTTCGTCGATGGTTTCGCTCGTCGGGGGCGGAGTGCATCTGCGCCCCGGAGAGGCGAGCCTGGCTCACAATGGAGTGCTCTTTTTAGATGAGCTTCCCGAGTTCAACCGGAACGTTCTAGAGGCTCTTCGCGAGCCGATGGAAGAAGGTGTAATCCACATCAGCCGCGCCTGTGGAACGGTCTCCTGGCCTGCGCGCTTTATGATGGGTGCGGCGATGAATCCTTGCCCATGCGGATATTCGATGGACTCGAAAAGGGAATGTTCCTGCTTGCCGGATTCCGTTCGACGGTATCGGCAACGCCTTTCTGGCCCGTTGCTCGACCGGATTGACATCCAAATGGCGGTCCCGTCCACCGATCCGCAACAGCTGATGCAGATGCCGCCCGGGGAATCTTCCGCTGAAATCCGTGCCCGTGTGACCGCAGCCCGGGACTTGCAACAGCAAAGGTTTAGGCGCTCGCGCTGCCGCACGAACTCCGAAATGACAAGCGACGAAGCAAAAAACTTTTGCGGAATGAGTGTCGAAACGGAACGCTTTGCTGTTTCCGCCGCCGACAAAATGCAGCTAAGCGCTAGAGGCTATTACCGCATGCTTAAGGTTGCCCGCACCATTGCGGACTTGCGAGCTTCACAGTTCGGCTCTAAAGCGGAAGATGCAAAAAAGGCTTCCGTTGAATGTTCAGACATCGCGGAAGCTTTAAGGTATCGAGCCTTTTCAGGCTTAAACAGTTGATGCTTGGAACGGTTAGGAACGTTCGAGCTGGATCTCTGCCACAGAGCCTTTGGCTCCCGGGATCGCTTCCGTCTTCTGGATACGGACCCAGGCGGCAGAAACCTTCGGGGACTTTTCAAAGATCTTTTCGGCAGTACGCAGAACTAAAGTTTCGACCAGCTGAAATTTGGAATCTTGAATAAATTTCACCAGTTCGTTGGACAAATCGGCATAGTTGACCGTGTCGTTTAAATCGTCAGATGCCGCAATCGGTTCGAAGTCCAACCAAAGGGAAAAGCTGAGCGTCACCGGTTGCGGTGTTTCGCGCTCAAAAGAAAGGGCCCCGAGAATCGTCTCAAAGCCCAAATCTTGAACCGTAATTTTACCGGTCTTCATTACCAGGTGAAGAGGACGATAGCGCCAGCGATCGAGGCTGCTGCAACACCGAACCAGATGTTACGAGCCATCGAGTAGGAATCCATCGCGTCCTTGTTCTTCTTGTTGCGGGATTCGAGCTGGCTGATTGCCGAGGTCTTATCCTGCTTTTCGTACCAGAGAAGAGCTTCGTAGCAAGAATTCTTGCCGCCGCAAGCGTTTTTGATATTTTCCTTGTGGGAATCGATCACGTCGTTTACGTCGTCGTAAGCGGACTTTGCGTCGCTATACTGCATCTGGTCGTAGATGCCGATGCCGATACCGGCTGCGGCCACGCCGACAAGACCCCAAGCGCTCCACTTACGAACTTCGTCGGCGATACCGAAGCGGTTCGTCACATCGTTTGCCGCGTCGCTAGAAGCGTAATCTTCGTCGTTTGCACGGCTTGCTGTTTCACCCACGTCGCCTTGGACGTCGTAGTTGTAATCATCTTCGCTTTCGCAATCCGGATCGTTATCATCGCAGTATTCGTATTCGTCTTCTGCGGAGGAGGAACTTTCTTCTGCCGGGGCTGCTGCGTAGGTGTCTTCGCTGCTGGAGGAAGATTCGGCGGAAGCAGAAACGAGGGCAATCGTCTTGACTCCGCGGTGGACGTACATTTCGGTCACGCCTTCTGCGAAGACGGACTTGCCGTCGAAGTAAACCTTTTCAATATCGCTGTTTGCATCGGCATCTTTGCTTGAATAAGCTTTCGCTTTGACGACGAAACCGTAGGCGATGCCGTCCGGAAGGCTGAATTCAGCAAGGCTAGCCTTGTCGGAACCTTCGCGGCCTTCATAAAGCTGGTAGGTAGTCGGGGCTTCGCCAAACGGATCTTCAAACTTCTGACGTACATAGAAGCGTCCGTCTTGAACATTTTCGACCGAGCCGGATGCAGAAATTTTCAAAGAGCCGCCAAATTCTGCGTCAATATATTGGTCAGGGGTACCGACTTCTTCGCCGGAAAAACTTTGAATGGTATAGTCATCGGCGAAAGTGGTGGCCGCAAGCATACCGATGATAGCGAATAACTTAGACTTCATTCGTTGACTCCAATAAATATTCTGCCACAAATATATATAATCCTTTTTTTGAGAGGTAACTTCCCAAAATTTTTCTAGCTTACATATTTGAAAAAAGTGATGAACAATAAAGAAAATACGCATTGTGTCGTTCTCGGCGCAAGTCATAAGACGTGCCCGGTTGCTTTACGTGACCGGCTTGGTTTTTCTGGTAACCTGCTCGATAAGGGCCTTTCGAGCCTGGGAATGCTTCCCGGACTTTCGGAAGTGGTCATCCTTTCTACCTGCAATCGTACAGAAATCTATGCCGCGACCCTGTATCCGGACGCATTAAGGGATACATTGATCAACTGGTGGGCGGAATTTGCGCACATGGATGCCGCAGAACTCGTCCCGCATTGCTTCTATTTGACCCATATCGAGGCGATTTCGCACCTTTATACGGTGGTTTCCTCTCTCGACAGCCTGGTGTTGGGCGAAACCCAGATCATGGGACAGGTCAAGGAGGCGTTTCAGCTTTCGCAGAAGGCGGGAAAAGTGGGATTCTTCCTCAGTCACCTGTTCCAGTCGGCTTTGACCCTCGGTAAGAAGGTCCGAGAGGATACGGCGATCGGGGAAGGTACCGTTTCGATTCCGTTTGCGGCGGTTCAGCTTGCTTTGCGCGAATTTGACGACCTTTCGCCGCTTTGTGTGGGAATACTTGGACTCGGCGACATGGGAAACATCGCTTCTGTGGAGCTTTCCACAGAACGGGTGACCAAATTCCGGTTCTTTAACCGCACTCTTGCCAAGGCTCAGAATTTTGCGGCGCGTTTTGGGGGTGAGGCTTATGACCTCTACGAAATGCCCGAAAAACTGAAAGACGTGGACTTGCTGATCGCCGCAGCCTCTTCGCCCGAATATCTCGTTACCGATGATATGGTGAAAAAGGCGAAGCGCAGCGTCAAGACTGTATATATAGATATCGGCGCTCCGAGAATCATCGATCCGGCAATTGCAAAGCTTCCTAACATTTCGCTCTTTAGCATCGACGAGCTGAGCCGCGTGGTGGAAGATAACCGCAACAAGAGACGGCATTCCGCAGAACGCGCTCGCGAAATCATCAGCGATGCGGTGGACGAATTCGCCGAATGGTATGCGACTCTCGGTGTGATTCCGCTGATACTTTCGCTTCGCAAACACCACGAAACGATCGGACAGGAATTGCTTCAAAAGTGGGAACATCGTGT
Source organism: Hallerella succinigenes (assembly GCF_002797675.1). Lineage (NCBI taxonomy): Bacteria > Pseudomonadati > Fibrobacterota > Fibrobacteria > Fibrobacterales > Fibrobacteraceae > Hallerella > Hallerella succinigenes. Next base: position 2,296,272 of record NZ_PGEX01000001.1, read on the forward strand.
GTCTCCAGTAGAAATGGAACACCTGCGCCGTTACAACGACGAACTGATCGCGAAACTTTTGCACCGTCCGTCTTCGGCACTCAAACGTCTGGGCGCTGCGGGTATGGGCCTTGAAAGCCAGTTGATTCTCGAAAAACTCTTCGACTTGAAAAGCGAAGATTAAGAGGTTTTGCACATGGGAACGATTAAGATCGGTACACGCGGAAGCGCTCTCGCTCTTGCCCAAGCCTATTTGACCCGGGACTTGATCCAAAAAGCTTTCCCGGATTTAACCGCAGAAATCTGCATCATAAAAACGAGCGGTGATAAGGACCATGTGCGTTCCCTTGTTTCGTTCGGTGGTCAGGGCGTTTTTGTAAAAGAAATCGAAGAAGCCCTGATGGAAAAGAAGATAGATCTCGCGGTGCATTCCCTGAAAGATGTGCCGGATTCGATGGACGATCGCTTGGTACTTTCGGGATTTTTAAAACGCGAGAATCCGTGTGACGTTTTGGTTTCGGGCGGTAAAAAGTTTGCCGATTTAAGGCCTGGTGCAACGATCGGAACCGGTTCGCCGCGCCGCGTTTTGCAGTTGAAAAAAATGCGTCCGGACGTGCATTGCGTGAACTTGCGCGGCAATTTGCCGTCTCGTATTGAAAAGGTCAGGAACGGGGAATTCGACGCAATTCTCTTAGGGGCTGCGGGCTTGAACCGTTTGGAAATGCCTTCGGAAATTTCGGAAGTCTTTACGGTCGACCAGGTGACGCCGGCGATCGGTCAGGGCATTATCGCCTTACAGAGCCTCAAGGAAAATTCCATGGCGCGGGAAATCGCCGAAAAGATTTCTCATCGTGAAACGGTCATTGCGGCTCGTGTGGAACGTCATTGGATGAATTTGCTCGGCGGTGGCTGTCGCGTTCCGATGGGCGCAATCCTAGAAGTGGATGGAAGCGCCTTCCGCTTTACCGCGTATCTCGCCGATCCGCAGAACGGACAGTCTCTGCGCATGGTCCAGCGTTTTGAAGAAAATGCACTTTCGGAACAGGCGCACGCATGCAAGGCCTTGGACGCGTTTGCAAAGACCTTCATGGACGCTTGCCATCAAAAAGGAATCATGCTTCCTTCGGAAGCTCCGGGAACGGAAGCGATTGCCGCATTCTGGAATACGGAACACTAATGCTTGTCATCGATACGAAAATGACACCACCGAATGCGGAAGCCTTTTCTCGCGAAGCCTTGGCCGGAAACGAGCTTTGGCACGTGCCGGCGTTGCAGTATCGTCCGACAGGAATTCCGCTGGAACTTTCGGATTTTGATGCCGCTTTTCTCGGAAGTCCACGGGCGGTGAATCTTTCAAAAGAGGTCCTGAAAAACTTCAGCGGTGTGATTTTTGCCGCAGGCGTTCAGACGGCGCAGTGCCTTTTGCAATCTGGAATTTCGGTGTCGGTAGCCGGATCGGAAAATGGCGCCGGCAAAGATTTTCCGGGCTTCTTAAAAAAGCATCCTGTAAAAAAAGTCGCCTGGATTTCCGCCTCGCAGACGGCTGCGGATTTGCGCGCGATTTCCGAAGAAAATCAGATTGAAATTTGCCACTTCCCGGTTTACGAAACTTCGCCTGCGCCTGTGGATGAAGAAAAGTTCAAAGCCTTGACGCATCCTGTCGCATGGCATTTTTATTCGGGCAAGGCAGTGCTTGCGTTAGAACGCTTTATTCAAAAATCGGACGTGGTGCACTTGCATGGCGCTAGCGCCGAAAAAGCTTTTAAAAGCGTAAAAGCTTCCCTTTGATTTGACTTTTGGAAATGTAGCCGAAGCTGCGGGAATCTTCGCAACGGACGCCTTTTTGACAGATGACGTAATACGCGTCTTGGGGAGCCTTGAAATATTGAACTTCGGAAGAATCCTGGGTGCGGTAAAGTTTGCGTTCAAAGTGGACGGGCTTTGCTCCCGGATCTTCACGGTCGATTTGCAGACCGAGTAGAATGTATTCTTGCCAGTGAAAACCGTTGATTTCACGGATTGAAACGGGGCGTCCAAAAATATGGGTGCTGCCGACGCGGCTGATCGGAAGCGTGTCCGTGCCGCGGTACAGCTTGGCTTCGGTATAAAAGTTGCGGAAACCGAATTTGCGATGCGCCCATTCCGAAGTGTAGTCGAATGAGATGTCGTTCAAGTTTTTAAATACGATGGAATCGTTTTTTCGCGGGACGTAAAAACTGCGAGGCGCGAGAATTTCGGATTCTTCTTCCCAGCTGTACAGATCTTGTTCTACACGGATTTTCCCGGCGGGTGAAAGGTGCACTGTGTCTCCGGGAAGTCCAAAGACTGTACGGAGCGCTTCGGAATGATCGGGAAACGAAACGAGTACAATGTCACCGCGAATTAATTTGTCTGTACACGTTGGAAGTTTGCAGACCCAGACGAGCTCCCCCGAAGGTAGTTCGGGCTCCATCGAGTTCCCGACGATGCGGAAAGGTTCAATCGCATAGAATCTAGCCGCAAAGCTTGCCACGAAAACAATCGCAAGGATCGTTCCCAAAAGAACGTTCCAGCTCGGAGACGTGGAATGCAAGAGTCTGCGGCTAGTCGACTGAACAGACATGATTAGTTTTCGGAGCCCTTGCCTGCGTCGGAAAGGGAAAGAACGGCGAGGAATGCCTTTTGAGGAACTTCGACCGTGCCGATGCTCTTCATACGCTTCTTACCTTCCTTCTGCTTTTCGAGAAGCTTTCTTTTGCGGGTGATGTCACCGCCATAGCACTTGGCAAGAACGTCCTTGCGAACGGCTTTGACCGTGCTGCGGCTGATGATCTTTCCGCCGATGGCTCCTTGGATCGCGACGTCGAACTGCTGGCGAGGGATCAGGTCTTTTAAGCGGACGCAGATTGCGTTTGCATAGGATGCGGACTTGTCACGGTGAATGATCACCGAGAACGCATCTACCGGATCACCGTTCAACAAGATGTCGAGCTTCACCAGGTTGTTTGCTCGGTAGCCGTTCGGGGCGTAGTCAAGTCCGCCGTAACCGCGGCTAATGGACTTGAGCTTGTCGTAGAAGTCGAACATGATTTCGGCAAGCGGAAGATCGTACTTGAGGATGACCTTCGTTTCGTCGATGTATTCCATGTTTTCGAATTCACCGCGCTTTTCTTCGCAAAGCTTCATGAGACCACCGACGTATTCCTTAGGCGTAAAGATCTGAGCTTTCACATAAGGTTCTTCGATACGTTCGTAACGCGAAGCATCAGGAAGTCTGGACGGGCTCGAAACCTTGATCATTTCACCGCCCGTCAGATAGACGTGGTATTCCACGTTCGGGACGGTCGTGATGATGTTCACGTTGAATTCACGGTCCAAGCGTTCCTGCACGATTTCCATGTGCAGGAGTCCGAGGAAGCCCGTGCGGAAACCGAAGCCGAGTGCGTCAGAAGTTTCCGGTTCCCATTGCAATGCGGAATCGTTCAGTTTGAGCTTTTCCAAGGCTTCGCGCAAATTCTTGTAGTCTTCCGGATCGATCGGGTAAATGCCCGAGTAGATCATCGGCTGAATATCTTTGTAACCGGGCAGCGGATTTTCGGCAGGATCGTTGGCATCGGTGATTGTGTCGCCGATCTTCACGTCGCTGATCGTTTTCACGTTGGCGAGGACGTAGCCGACCATGCCTGCGGTGAGTTCCTTGCGCGGATTGCGCTTCATGGTGAAGGTTCCGACTTCGGTCACCGTATAGGTGGCGCCGCTTGCCATCAGCTGAATTTCCATGCCAGGACGGAGTGTGCCGTTCATGATGCGGATGTCGTTGATCACCCCGCGGTAGGTGTCGTACATGGAATCGAAAATGAGCGCCTGGAGTTTTGCGCTGGCGTCACCCTTCGGGGCCGGAATTTCGTCGACGATACGGTCGAGAACTTCGGGAATGTTGATGCCTGTCTTAGCCGAAATGCGAGGAATCTTATCCGGATCATATCCGAGAAGATCGCCGACGAGCTGTGCCACATGGTCCGGGTTAGCACTTGGCAGGTCCACCTTGTTCAGGACTGGGATGATTGTTAGATCGTTTTCAATCGCGAGGTACAGGTTCGAAAGGGTCTGCGCCTGAATGCCTTGAGTGGCATCGACGACGAGAATAGCACCTTCGCATGCGGCGAGGGAGCGGCTAACTTCATAGCTGAAGTCGACGTGCCCCGGGGTATCGATCATATTCAGAATGTACTGCTCGCCGTTGCGTTCATAGAGCAAACGGATTGCATGGGCTTTAATGGTAATGCCACGTTCCCTTTCCAGATCCATGTCATCCAGGAGCTGGTTCTGCATATCTTTTTCGGCAACCGTTTTGGTCAGTTCGATCAAACGGTCGGCGAGAGTGGATTTGCCGTGGTCAATGTGGGCGATAATCGAGAAATTGCGGATATTGTCTTCTATTTTGGCCATCGGGCACAAATATAGTTTGTTATATTTTAGTGATATGAGCTCAAAAAAACAATTGACTAAGAAAAAATCAATTCCTGAAAAGAAGACAGTGAAGAAAGCCGCACCTGCAAAAAAGGTGCAGTCGGTGAAAAAAGGTTCTCCGAAGAAGGCAGCTCCTGTTAAAAAAGGAGCATCTGTCAAGAAGTCGGCTCCGGCGAAGACCGTTCCGGTAAAAAAGGCAGCCCCTGTGAAAAAGTCTACTGCAAAGGCTGCTCCGAAGAAAGCTCCTGTAGCGAAGAAAACGGCTGCGGTCAAAAAAGCGGTTACTGTGAAAAAGGCCGCTCCGACTAAAAAGGTTGCTCCGCAGACGAAGAAAACAGCAAAGACCGCTGTCGAAAAAAAGAAATCTGTAACGCAGGGATCCTCCACCTCGAAGAAGAATTCCGTAAAGGAATCATCGACGAACCCACAGCGATCTGCAAAGTCGGCTAATCCAAAAAGCTCGATAAAAAACACTACGAAAAAGGCGCTAACCAAGGACAAATCGGTAAAACCGGCTGTCACGCCAGTGACAAAGCCTGCAAAGCCGGGGAAACCAGCTAAGCCGACGAAGCCAGCTCCGGTGGTCAAGCCGGAACCGGAAGTCGTGGAAGATGATGCGATTCTTCTTCGCGGCGGCGTTAAGATCACGAAGGTTGCATTCTTTTTCGAAGAAGCCGAACAGGATTCTGCAACAAAGAAAAAGGTCTCAGGCGCAGAGGCGGTTGAAAAGCCGACTGCCAGTATGCGTCACCGCGCATCTCTTGCGGAAGAAACTCCGGAAGAGCTTTACGCACGTGTGATAGCAGAACTCCAGGAAGAAAACCTGCGCTTTGCAAAGGAATGCTCTCGTCAGCTTTGCACCAAGTGCTGCCGCAACCCGGTGGCTCCGGAATTTCGCGTAGATAAGGATCTCGGCTACTGCGAAGAATGTGCAGAAATTCTCGGCCTTGGAAGTTCGAAGGAAGCGCGCCACTTGAACTATCAGGCGAAGCTCCTTGGAACGGATTCTTTGGATGAAGCTCGTGACGATGACGACTTTGAAGGTGCACCGACTCAGCAGGAAATTGAAGAAGTGGATGAAGATTTGAACTTGGATGACGATTCCGGTATCCGCTAACCTCGAATTCTTCAAGATTCTAAAAAAAAAGCCCGCGTGAAAATCACGCGAGCTTTTTTTGTTCGGATAAATTAATTGATCTTGCGAAGAACGCCGATGACGCGGCCTGCGATCGAGAACTTGCGGTCTGGATTGACGATGATCGGCTGGTACTTCGGGTTTGCGGCGCGGAGTTCGATGTGATCCGGCTGCGGCTGATAGTATTTCACAGTCGCTTCGTCATCGACTTGGGCGATGATGATTTCTCCGCGTTCTGCAACGGTCTGGGAACGTGCAAAGACGAGATCGCCGTCAAAGATGCCTGCGTTGATCATGGAGTCGCCTTTTACATGGAGTGCGAAAACATTCGGCTGGCTCGCGAGAAAGTCGCGGTCGACGGTCACGGTGCCTTCTATGTTCTGCACGGCGAGAATTGGGGTGCCGGCAGCCACGCGTCCAATAATCGGAACTTCAACTGTATTTTCGGAATTCTGAGCTTCTGCTGGGGCGTTTTGAACCTGGGCTGATGCGTTCAGGATTTCGATGCCACGGCTGAGTCTCGCAGCTCTGCGGATGTAACCTTTTTTGATCAGGGCAGACAGAATGGAGCGGACTCCGTTTGTCGAAGAAATTCCGAATTTGTCTCCGATTTCGCGGACGGTCGGCGGCATCTTTTCCTTTTCGGTGCAGGAGCGGATGTAGTCGTAGATTTCCTTCTGGCGATCGGTTAGCGGTTTTTGCGGCGTACCCATATAAGACCTCGTTCTTTTTAGTATAAAAATAGTGCACATCTGTTTAATTGTCAATAGAGGCACTGCACAAATTTTTTTTTGCAGGTTTTGCAACGATTTTGTGCGCTTTTTCGACCGATTCTTTCCGTAATTATCTAAATTAGGCGTCGAAGTCGCTTTTTTTTTTCGCCAGTTGGCGATTTTGCCCGTTTTTTGGGCCTTTTCACATGGCCGTTGAGCTCCCAGGAGCGCTAGTAAATGGCCCCGTCTCGCGACTTCCGCGGAAATTACGGTCCTTCCAGCCGCTTTCTGTGTCACCCTTTGACTGAGGTACTCTAAATGGAACACATCACTCTCGCACTCGCCGTTATCACGGTGATCCTTGGAATCGTTATTCTTTCCAAGGTGAATAAGCTCATCACGATGCTTCATACTCCGATTGTCAAGCGTGTCTCGGACACCAATCTGAAGCCGAACCGTCATACGGTTAGCGCTCAGGATATGGCTGCTCGTAACAATGACCGTCGCGATAATAATCGTAACAACGATCGTCGTGATCGCAACAATTCGAATAACAATGGCAATCGCCAGGAACGCAATAACAACCGCGATCGCAACAATGATCGCATCGACCGCAATGAACGTCGTAATGACCGTCGCAATGGCCGTAACGAACGTCGTCGTGAATTCGCCGCAGAAAAGGTTGCTGAAGCAGAGTCTCCGGTGGTTGAAGCTTCGGCAGCTCCGGTTGCACCAGCTCCTGTCGCAGCTGCTCCGGCTCCGGTTGCAGCTCCGGTGGTTGAAACTCCGGTTGCAGAAGCTCCGCGTACTGAAGGTCGTCGTCCGCTTCCTCCGCGTGTTCAGGCAACGCTCCCGGAAACTCCGGCAGCTGTTCCGTCCGCTCCTGCTGCTTCGGCTGCAGAACCGGAATCCGTCGGTGCTGAATTCGATCCGACGAAGGTCCGTTATGGCCGTCGCAACGTGATGAAGAAGCTCCCGGTGGAAGAAGATTCTGCTGAAGAAGCAAAGGCTTAATCGCCAGCGGATTCAAAACGCAATTTGCAAAAAAGGTTCGCAGAAATGCGGGCCTTTTTTTTGGACAGAAAGAGCTATCGAAAAGAAAAGGCAACCAAGCGGTTGCCTTTTCTTGTTTGCCGTTTTGACTTTTTCTTTGGATTAGGATTGGTCGCTTAAACGAACAACCATTCCGCCGAGCTTTGCCATCTTGGCTTCGAAGTTTTCATAACCGCGGTCTAGATGGTAAATGCGGCTGACGCGCGTTTCACCGTCTGCGACAAGGCCCGCGATGACGAGGGCTGCAGCAGCGCGTAGATCCGACGCCATGACCGGTGCGCCTTGGAGCTTTTCGACGCCCTTGATCGTTGCCGTGTTGCCTTCGAGAGAAATGTTTGCACCAAGGCGGTTCAATTCGGCGACGTGTTTAAAGCGGTCGATATAAACAGTATCGCGGATCTTACTTTCGCCAGGGACGGTTGCAAGGACGGCCATCAGTGGCGCCTGCAGGTCGGTGGGGAAGCCCGGGTAGGGAACCGCTTCCACGTGGACCGGTTTCAGGTCGCGGCTCGAAGCATCGACTTCTGCCCAGTCCTTACCGGTGTGAACGATACAGCCCATTTCTTCAAAGATGTCAAGAAGCGATTTGATATGGATCGGGTCGCACTTGGTCGTCTTGACTTTACCGCGGCTAATGACCGCGCCGCAGAGGAAGGAACCCGCTTCGATTCGGTCTGGAATCGTTTCGCTAAAGCCCGGATGCATTTCTTCGACACCGTGGACAACGAGGGATCGCGTTCCCCGGCCTTCGATCTTTACGCCCATACTCAGGAGTAAATCGACGAGGGAATCGATTTCCGGTTCAATCGCTGCGTTTTCAAGAACGCTTGTACCTTTGGCTAGAGTCGCTGCCATGAGAACGTTCACCGTAGCGCCAACGGAAGAAATCGGAAATCGGAAGTTGCCACCCGGAAGGCGTCCGTTCGAAGTCGCTTCCACATAGCCGTGGGTTACTTCGATATTTGCACCGAGAGCTTCAAGGCCTTTCAAGTGCAAGTCTACAGGACGCGGCCCCCAAGCGCATCCGCCCGGAAGCGATACGCGGCAACGGCCAAAGCGAGAAACCAGAGGGCCGAGAACGTAAAAGCTTGCACGCATCGTGCTCACGAGCTCATACGGAGCTTCCAAATGGTTTGCGCCATGCGTGTCCACCTTGAATTCATGCGGACCTCCGTCGATACGGCAACCGATGACGCGGAGCACGTTCGACATCGTCTTTGTGTCGCGCAAATAGGGAACGTTCGTAATCGTGGTCACGCCGTCTGCGAGCATGGCTGCTGTCATTGTCGCAAGAACTGCATTCTTTGCCCCAGAGATTTCAACTTCGCCGCTAAGCGGTTTGCCGGTGGGAACTATCGAAAAGGAATCCATATAAATTAATCCTTATTTAAATCTTTGTTCTCGTCGGAATCCGCGTTCTTCTTGCGAATGTGAATCACCTGGGTGCGGGCGAAAAAGTCATGCAGGGCACGCTTTTTCGGATCGATCACTGCGATGACGTAACCGATTCCGTAGAAGACAAGAGTTGCCTGGGTGAGCAGGCTAAAAATGTAGCGGACAATCGCGCCGGAAAGTTTCAGCTTAGAACCATCAGCGCGTTCGATTTTCAAATGCAACAGGAACTTTCCCGGCGTCGCCGAAAGGAACCCGTTGAATCCGACAAAGTAAAGGGTCTGGATGATGAACCAGATGCCGAGGAGATCCGTCATTCCCGGAATCGACATGAACTCATTGCTGAGATTGGCCGCCATCGGGTCTGCGGAATACTTGTCGATAAAAGCGTTGGACGCTTCGACGACCGTGTTGAAGTCGATCAGGTTTGTCCAGTCGAGGATGTGAACTCCCAGTTTCCAGAGCATCGCAATGATGAACCAGTCGATGATGATGGCGCCTGCGCGAACAAAGAAGCCTGCGAAGGTCTTCTTCTGGAATTCTTCGATGCGTTCTTTCAAGATCGCTTCGACGGTTTCGCGGAGCATACGCTCGTCTTCTTCGGAATGGCTTGCGACTTCCGCGTCGAGCGCTTCTTTCCAAGTAATCCAATTGTCGAGCCCTTTGTGCCAGACAAGGGAGTTTTCGTGAATCTGCTGCTTGCTGTGCAGCATCTGTAAATCTTCGAAACTGACCGGGCCTTGACGGCGGTCGCCTTCTAGTATGCTTTCATCAATGTAAAACCAATTCATAAGTCGTTTCTAAATCTACAAAAATGCTAACTTGCGCATTATGAGTACATTCCAAATCGGTCAGCGTTATATCAGTGAACAAGAACCTGAACTGGGTGTGGGTCGAGTTCAGAAAATTGAGTTCAAGAACATCACGATCGAATTCCCTGCTGTGAAGCAGTCTCGAATCTATCGCACGACTGCAGCTCCCATTAAGCGTTACCTTTTGTCAGTCGGCGAAAATGCCAAGAACGAAAAGGGAATGAGCTTTACCGTTGAAAATATCTGCATGGATAATGGCCTTGCCATTTACTTGGGCCGTGGCGGACGTGAAATGAAGGAGTCGGATTTAAGCCCGAAGGCGGCTCCGCGAGTCTCCGATATCTTTTCTCAGCTGATCCGTGGTAATTGCGCCGACAATAAGGAGTTTGTGCGTCGTGAAACGGCGAATGAACTTTCTTGCGAATGGCAACGTTCCTCGGTACGTGGCATGATCGGTCCGCGTGTGAACCTGATTCCGCACCAGTATTACCTTTGCAGACGTGCCTGCACTTCCAGTGCGATTCCGCGTTTGATGCTTTCCGATGAAGTCGGTCTAGGTAAAACGATCGAAGCCGGCATGATCTGGCATTCCTTGCGCAGCACGGGCCGCATTACGCGAACACTCATCCTTGTGCCGGAATCGCTGAAGCACCAGTGGATGACGGAAATGTACCGTCGCTTTAACCATGTATTCACCTTGGTGGATGAAGGCTATATTCGCAGCTTCCTTGAAAGCGGTATGCATGAAAGCGACAATCCGAATCCGTTCAATCAGGCAAACGATGTGATTTGCACGATTGAATTCGTGATGAGCCAGCCGGCTGTGACGCAAGATTTTCTGAGCGCGGAATGGGATCTGACGATTGTCGATGAAGCTCATCATTTGGTCTGCGAAGACGACTTTACGAGTAAGGAATATCTGCTCGTGAATTCGATTACGACTCGAACCAAGGGCCTTTTGCTTTTGACGGGTACGCCTCTCCAGTTGCAACCGGAATCGCACTTTAACCGTTTGAAGATGCTCGATCCGGCGCGCTTTACCGCTTACCAGGAATTCTTGAAGGACGAAGAATCCTACCGCAAGATTGTGCGCGATCTTTCGAAGCTCCCGGTGGAATCGGAAGAACCGATGACCTGGGACGACTTGAACGAAGTGCTCCCGAAAAATTCTCCGATTCGCGAATGGCTCTCCAAGGAAAATTCCCGTGAGATGACCGCTGCAGAATGGGTGCGTCGCATTGTCGATGCTCTCGGTACAGGCTCTGTCGTCTTCCGCAACACGCGTCGCAGCGTAGGCGGATTCCCCAAACGCGAACTGTACGAAGTGGAACTGAAACCGGTTCCGCAGTACAGAACGCTCGTCGAAAAGGCAAGCGAAGCGGATCCGGATCATTCGTTCGATATTCTCGTGGACGGTCTCTTGATTACCAAGTACAAGTCCACGTGGAACATGGATGAACGCATTCCTTGGCTGCTCGGATTTTTGAAGGAACATTTGAAGGACAAGGTTCTTCTCATTTGCGAACACCCAGATGTAGTGAACGCTCTCGCGAGCGTTCTCGCAGAAGAAATCGGTGAAAATGCGTATGTGACCTTTACCGAAGATATGTCGATCCTCGCACGCGACCGTGCCGCGGCAAGCTTTGCCGATGAACGCGGGCCGATGCTTATGATCGCTTCGGAAATCGGTTCGGAAGGTCGTAATTTCCAGTTCAGCCACGATTTGATTTTGTTCGATCTTCCGCTCGATGCAGCTCTCGTGGAACAGCGTATTGGACGTTTGGACCGTATCGGTCAGACGCAGACGATTCGTGTGCACGTGCCGTATGTGAAGGGCAGTGCGCAAGAAGTGATCTTCCGCTGGTACAATGAAGGCCTTGGAGCATTCGGTGCGCCTCTCATGAGCGGTGGAGAACTTTTCCTCAAGTACACGGAAACTTTGATTGCGGCGATGGCCGATCCGAAGCACAAGCTTTCGAAGTTTATGAAGGAAACGATTCCGCTGGTGCAGAAGGACAGCGAAATGCTCCGCAAGAACATTGAAAAGGGCCGCGATAAACTTTTGGAATTCAACTCGCGCGATCCGCAGGTTTCGAAGCAGATTACGGATGAAATCCGGAATATCGACGCCGATGAACGTTTGCAGAATTTGATGATCGATACGCTCATGGCCGCAGGCGTGGAAGTGGAAAAGGGTTATGTTCCAACGAGCATGATCTTCCGCGCTGGCTCTCAGGTCGAAGGCGGTACGATTCCGGGACTTCCGACTCGCACGATGCTCGACAAGACTCTTGCCGCAGGCCCGAAGGACGGCTCGGAAAAGTCGGACGATGGTGCTGGCGAACTCACCGGTACGTTTGACCGTACCGTGGCGATGCAACACGATGAAATTTCTTTTTTGAGCTTTGAACATCCGCTTGCTCAGGGCGTAATCGATATGGCGACGGCTTCGGGCAAGGGGCTTACCGCTTGCGTCATTTGGGACGATGCCGGTTCAAAGGATATGCTCATGCAGTATAACTTTGTCGTGGAACCGTCCGTACCTGCCGCATGGGGACTTTCGAGTCTCGCCGGTCCTGCATTCATTCGCGTGCTGGTCGATTCCCAGGGCAAGGATTGCTCGGATCGTTTGGATGCAATGGACAAGGGCAAAATGCGCAATGCAAATGTGCCGCAGAAGGTACCTGTGGTCACCGAAAAACTTCGCTATTTCGCAAGTACGGGTCACGCTCTCGCCAAGCGTATCGCCACGCAAAAGATGGAAGCGATTGCCGCGGAATCCGCGAAGAAGGTGGAAGAACGCGCCGAACAGGAATATCAGCGTATGAACCATTTGCTGACTTTGCGCGGCAAGGCTCAGAACAGTGCCCTTCTCGATCATCTTCGTAAAAACGTGGCTCTTCACAAGAAGGCCGCGTTAAACCCGCAGCTCCGTCTGGATTCTATCCGTCTTCTCGTCTGCCGCTAAAATTACTTTGTAAGGTATTCCAATGAGTGAATTACGTCGAAACATTTTAGGAGAAGCCAAGCGTATCGTCATCAAGATCGGTTCTCGTATTTTGGTGGATTCGGTCCGCGGTGGAGTCCGCACATCTTTTATTCAGAAGTTTGCTCACTCTGTGGCAAAGCTTGTGGAAGATGGCAAGGAAGTCATCGTGGTGACGAGCGGTGCCGTGGGAACGGGCATGGCAATTCTCGGTTATGATGAAAAGCCGAAGGTCCTTGCGGAAAAGCAGGCTTGCGCCGCTGTCGGACAGATCGATTTGATGTACGTCTACCGAGAAATGTTCCTCGGTAACGGATTTGCCGTGGGACAGATTCTGCTTTCGGCAGATGACTTCCGCGACCGCGTGCGTTACAAGAATTTGCAGAATACGTTGAAGACGATGATTTCAAAAAAAATCATTCCGCTCATCAACGAAAACGATTCTTTGGTGGTGAAGGAACTGAACGGCATTGGCGATAACGACAAGCTTTCAAGCGACGTCGCTCTCTTCTTTGACGCGGATCTTTTGGTCGTCTTTACCGATGAAGACGGACTCTTTGACGACAATCCGAAGAAGAATCCGAAGGCGCGCCTTTTGCGCTTTGTTCCGGAAATCACGCCGGACATCATCGCACTTACGGGCAAGCCGGGTGAAAATGGTTCCGCAGTCAGCACGGGCGGTATGCGTTCCAAGGTGGAATCCATTCGCGCGGTGGTGAAAAGCGGCTGTAACGCGTTCCTCGCAAATGGAATGAAGGTTCTCCCGCATGAAATTATCTATGGGGATGCTGTCGGTACTCTGTTCATCGGCAGCCACAAAAAGCTCGGCAGCCGTAAGCGTTGGCTCTCTTTTGTGAGCACGCCGAGTGGAAGCGTTGTCGTGGACGATGGTTGCGCAGAAGCTTTGCGTAAGAAACATTCGAGCTTGCTCCCGGTGGGCGTCGTCGCGGTCCAAAAACAGTTTAAAGCGGGGGATTTAATCGAAGTTCTTTCGCAGCAGGGTGAACGCCTTGCCCGCGGTATCGCTCAGCTGGACAGTGCAAACGTGCAGCTCGTGTTGCAAAAGAAAACGGCTCTGGTCCGTTCGATATTGGGCGAAGACTCTCCGGAAGAAGTCATCCACAAGAACGATCTCGTCGTTTTTTAACGTCAAATTCCAAAAAAGAAAAGCGGACCGAAAGGCCCGCTTTTTCGTATGCTTAATGAGCGTCTTGAATACAACGGATAGAAAAATATGTGTCTTTATATTCCAACTCAAGTTCGACGGGACTCATGTCGGGCCATTCGTAACCGATAATTTTAAAGGCATAGTCCAGTGCGCTGCCGTGGCTTGTCGGGTCGCTGGAAGATTGGCTGAAAGTCCAGAAAATTGCCGCATAGCGACTGCCGGGGGCATAGGTCGGCAGAGCTCCGAATCCATAGTTGTCGGTGCCATAAGTGTGGACATAGGTTCCGTAGATCGTCTTGACGTCTTGCCAATCGTCCGTTTCTGCTTTTAATTTTTGGCCCGAATACGGACCGAGGGTTACGGTGATGTTTTGCAATGTTTTAAATTCGTCGGTGTTAGGAAGATGGTAGCCCTTGGGGCAGATGCCGTGGACGGTGTCCGCCATTTCGCAGGTAGCCGCATAACCGCAACCCTTTGGCGTCATGGTTGTAAATGCCCGCGGAGTCAATCGCGGCGCTCCAAGTGTAAAGACGCCCATATTTTTTGCAGACGTCTGCCGTGTCGCTATGGCAGTAGTTGTTTGGTTCTGGGGAAGACGGGTCTGTCGGATATTCGAAATTCAGATTCTCGGCCATCCACGTTTGGGATCTAGTACTGTCGGCGATGACGATGGTCTTGTAAATCTGGCCATCGCGTTCGTCAACGAGAGTTCCAAACGAAAATCGTTCGGAACTACTGGAAGAGGATATGGCGAGAGGGTTTAGCGAAGAGGATGACTCTAGATTGTTTCGCAACCGAGCAGGGCTCCCACAATCAGGTAAAACACAACAGTGAAATTTGAAATTCGAGTCAAAGATGTTTTCATTCGGATAACCCTTGCTAAATTTAAAACAAGGCTCTGTTAGTCATTATGGTTGTTGACATCTAGCGTGAATATAGATTTTATTCTGAAAAAGAGGAAATACGCCTTCAAATAAACATGGACATACGCCGGAAATACGTAGGAATCGCCCGCAGAGTACGCACGTCTTCTCGTCCGAGAGACCCCGCGGAGGGAGTCCAGAATCTTGTGGCGCCAGAAGAAGGAGGTCTTCAGCCCGATGCCGCATTTTTCCGCGGCAAGACGAGGACATCCTTTTCCTTCATGTCCTCCACGTACTTCCTTATGATATCGAGCCCGGTTTTTGCATGGTAGAACACGGTGAATCTGAAAAACATGCAGAGGTATTCCTAACGGAGCACCTCTTTTTTATTTCTAAAATCAATTTTCAGAACGAGTCTTTTCTGTATATTCAGCCCAGATTTCTGTAGCTAAGTATTTGTCACTGCGACAATGGAGATCAGCAACTCCATCATCTATCAAATCAGCTGTTTCAGACTCATAGTAAATGTCCGTCGCTTCCTGCAAAGATACATGGAACATATCGCTAATACAAGCAATAACTCTAGCGCATTTTGCACTTTTCAAAATTTGCTTGCTTGCATCGGTCATAATCGCTCACTTTTGATATAGGTCAAGCAACGACGAAGCATTTCTTTAGAACGAATGCAATACTGAATATTCGGAGTCACAAACTCCAATAAACCTAAAGTTTCCTGCAATGAAATTTCGCCAGTCAGATATCGATCTAAAGTTAAAATGACCCTATCATTGGCGATACCGCCAACAACTAAATCATATTTGCATTCATCTTCTCCTGCCCGACATTTGGATATAAAGTCAAGCCAAGTCTTATCGTAAGCCTCAAATCGAAAAATATTCCATTCAGTTTCATCGCAGGAAAATTCATAGATATTCAGCCACGCATCTTTTCCCCTACGTTTAAAACGCTCTCCATACCTTTGAGCCTGTTCCAAAATAGATGTAAGGTAAAAACCTCGCCCAAAATCAAGATATTTACGAGAATGATCCAAATCGGGCCTTTCAACAACAACCGACGAGGAATGATACAGTCTCATTAAGTCAGTACCCCTTTTTCCTTCATATATTCCGTAAGGTCTTCCATAAGGTAGCGGGAACCAAACGTATGCAGGACATCGTAAGAAGGGACAATATAACCGTATAAAATACCCGATTTTTTCAAACGCTTATAAATCTCTCGCTGAGGAAGTTTCAGCAAGAGCGAGAGTTGTCCAATGCAATAGGTCACAAACTCAAGCGTTTTATTATCCATACCCTAAATATACATAAAAATACCCCCCTATATTCAAAAAGGCAAAGCTCAAAAAAATCATTGCTGTCCGGTAAAATTTCTACATTCCATAGTGCTTTTGAATTTGTTTTATGTGCAAAAGAAACTATAGTCAAAAGCGGCGGCTCCCGGAAACGGAAGTCGCCTTTTTTGTTAGATTTCAGGTTGAATTAAAAAGTTTTACCGGACACTAATAATTTCTAATCAAAACCTTTCTCAATCGAAATTTCTGCCTTTTAAATCAAAAGATTTCCCTGCTTTAAAATAACATGGAGAAAAGGGATCCTTGCAATGTTTGGAATCTAAAATATTCGAACGAAACACCTTTTTTGAAATGGATAGACTTGGTTTTTCGTCATTATTTCCCTCATTAGAATTTTCTTCTTGATACAACATAAGAATTTCATGTTCTGTTAATGCTCTACCGTAAATGCGCAAATCATCAATTTTTCCTTGAAAGAAACTCCACTTAGAACGAGTTCCTAACCGTAACGGCGCTGTTCCATTTTGAACTTGAACACCATAGGTAACATCAAATAAATCATCTTGATCTTTTTGAACTCCATTTTTGAATAAAGTAATTTTATTCGTTGTAATATCATACCTAGCCACAAAATGAATCCACTCATTAGCTTCTAAAGATTCTTGCACATAACTTCCGGCCCCTAAACCACCGGCTAAATTAAACGCATACGCAGACATTCGATTTGGCCTATTTTCTTGTGATTCGGAAAGATTTTTGTTATACATTCTAAAAGTCCATTCGTGTTGATTTGGTTCTCCCTTACCCATCCAATGCACATAACCACCACTTTCTGCATTTTCAAAATTCAAAACTTCTGGACTTACCCAAACAGAAATAGTCAAAGCACCCTGTGTAATAATGCTAAAAGCGTCGTGGTCAGAAATTTCAAGATAACTTTCTTTCCCGTCAAAATAAGCCGCTGAATTTTCATTACCAAAACGATCTACACCAAATGAAGTTCCATAATTTTTAACCGAAAAACTTTCAAGAGAATCTGAATTAGGAAGTGCATTTTCAAAACTTTCACTAAAAGGAAAATAAGCCACTAAATTATCACTTGGAATATTCTCCGAACTTGCAGCAGAAATGCTCATAGCAAAAGAAAAAATACAAAAGAAAATAATACTGAAAAAGGAACGATTCATAGTAATGAATATAAACTTTGGCTCTGTTAGCCATTATGGTTGTTGACATCTAGCGTGAATATAGATTTTATTCTGAAAAAGTGGAAATACGCCTTCAAACAACATGGATATACGCCGGAAATCAACCGTTTCGGACTTGCAATCGGGACACGCGATATGGCAGCCGAGGAACGCCTTGCGGGACTTCTTGTCCAGTCCGATGTACATCTGCCTGAGCAGGGCTATCTGCGGCGCAATCCCGTCCATCGCCACAAATGTTCATTCCGGCGATGACAAATTATGTCATTTTAAGCTTGTCAACAACCATTTGAAGGAACAGAGCCTATCGATTAAATTTTATGATGTACTTGCTGTTGGCGGGGCGGCCGAGGAGGTCGAAATGTTTTGCTTTTTCGGGGATGAATGTCGGGCGGTTTTTGCGGAGAATCGAGGTGGTAGAATTGGGGTTGACCATAATATAGAACATCTTTTCCTCGCTATTTTTGTTTGACACAACGAATCCGTTTTCGGTATTTGTTATCATTTGCTGGGTTGTGCTGGAAGGGGAATCGTAGGAGGTTATGACGCAGGTGTTTTCGTCATTGGGGTCTGGGGTTATGAAGGAGCTTTGTTCCTTTTGGAGTGTGTTTTCGGGTAAGTCCCATGCTTCCCTATAAAGGGTGTCGTTTCGCAAGTATACAATTCTTATATAGTCAACCTTCGGTTCATCGGAGATCGCGGGACTATAGACATAGGTCAGGGAAGAATCCATTCCTATGAAATAGGTTTCTTCCTGGATGATTTGGTCGTTGTAATAGGTAGTTGTCCTGATGTTTTCTTCGGATGTTTCCTGAATCGTCTTTTGATGAATTGTTGAACAATTGTCCTCTAGCTCTACGCACCGGACGATGCTGTCCAGGTTGCTCCCTGTATAGTGGTATTTCATGGAGGCGTAGTAAGTAAAATCGTGACCGTAGTTTTCGATGTAGGCACTGTCTACCAAATATGTATTTGTGGTGCTGGATGTAAAAGATGTCTGGAACATGTCGCGGCAGTTGATTGCGAAAACATTCAATGCCAGGATGGAGAGAATGAGGATTAGTTTTTTCATGTGAGAAAATATAGTAAATGGCTCTGTTAACCATTATGGTTGTTGATATCTAGTCGTCCCTTAAAATCCCGCCCAGCCCGCATAACTATTGGGAAAAACTGATTTCTACCCTGTGAAAATATTGCAAGGTTTTCTAAAATATGATTGAAAACCTTGCAATTTTTTATGTACAGACCGCCAAAATCCCACGCACAGACAAGCCTTTTCTGTTCCCTTGAGGAGCAATTGAACCACAAGCATCCCCTTTACGTTCTCGCGAACAAGATTGACTGGAACAAGTTCGAGACCGAGTTTTCGAAACGGTTTGACGACAAAATGGGAGCCCCGAACAAGCCGATCCGTCTCATGACCGGGCTCATCATCCTGAAGCACATCCGCAACGTATCGGACGAGTCCGTCGTGGAGCAGTTTCAGGAAAACGCCTATTACCAGTATTTTTGCGGAGAACGGTTCTTCTCGACGGAGCAACCCTGCGACCCGAGCGAACTTGTTCACTTCCGGCACATGATTGGCGAAGCGGGCATGGACATGATCCTCAAGGAAAGTATCCTCGTCAACGATGACCACGATAAACAAGGACCGACAGGATGCGGCACGGTCTTTCTTGACACGACCGTGCAGGAAAAGAACATCACGTTCCCTACAGACGCCAAACTTGCGAACAAGATAATAGAACAGGTACAGAGGATCGTGGAAGAGCATGATCTTCCGCAAAGACAGTCCTACAAGAGAACCTTGAAGAAGGTCCATCGTGACCAGCGTTTCCGCAATCACCCGAAGAACGGCAAGAAGGCTCACAAGGCAGATCGCAGGCTGAAGACAATCGCGGGACGGCTCGTCCGTGAATTAGAGCGAAATCTCGCCAGCAAGAACTTGTTGAACACGTACAAAGAAAAAATCGAGCTTTTCAAAAAAGTTCTGGCACAGAAGAAATGCGACAAGGACAAGGTCTATTCGCTTCACGAACCCGAAGTAAAATGCATCGGCAAGGGCAAGGAACACAAGAAATACGAGTTCGGCAACAAGGTGTCAATCGCCCGGAGCTACAGCGGCATCATTGTCGGCGCGGTCTCGTTCCGGGACGAGTATGACGGACATACGATAGACGATACGCTTGACCATGTTGAACAAATGCTTGGATTCAGGCCGAGCCAGGCCGCATGCGACCGAGGCTACCGCGGACAAAAGGAATCCGGAACGACAAAGATCGTGATACCGGACGTCCCGAAGAAAAACGCGACTTACTACCAGAAGGAAAAGGCTCACAAGCTTTTTTGCAAGAGGGCAGGCATCGAGCCTATCAACGGCCACCTGAAAAGCGACCACCGTATGGGTAGAAATTTCTACAAGGGAATCTTTGGCGACATGCTCAATGCAAAGCTTGCAGCAGCGGCGTTCAACTTCAAGAGGGCCATGAGGCGCTTTTTTGTCCTGTTGGAATGGCTATACTGTTGCTTCCTTTGCCGGGAAGGGGTGAATAAAAACGGCGAACCTCCTTATCCTGCGCTCGCGAAGTGACTTTTTAAGGGTCAACTATCTAGCGTGAAAAAAATTATCTGCATCATTCTCTAATTCTTCTTCGTTTTGATTATTATTGTGTTTGCATCTAGATTTCCATTTAGCATCAAATAGTCTTCTAAATGACTTTAGCATTCTTACCTGTTGTGGGTTGTAACTAATTTTGATTGACATATATCAATATTTTTAGGTGTTATTTACCCTGCTCTTACTGCATTCAGCAAATCCTGGTAGCTCGCTACGTGCGCGTAGTGAACATTCCCGGTCGAGGCTTCATTGAATAGCTTCTTGGCGCATTCGATTTTTGCCTTTTCGACAGGGCGTAGCATCATCGAATCCATTGAGCCCTTTGTTTCGGCGACAAAGAATACGTGCTTCACTTTATCTTTTTCAAAAGCGATTGCCCAGTCAGGGGCGTAGTTGCCTACAGGGGTCGGAATCTGGAAGCTTCTCGGTAGTTTGGCGTACACGCACACTTCGGTTGCCTTTTCAAGAGCTTGGGCGAAATCTTTTTCGCCGTCACTGTCGGGGAACACGTATTCCATGATGCTCTTGTTGGCTGGGATTGCACGTTCGTATGTCGAAGAATGCTTTTCGTTAGTGAAAATGGTACTGTCGTAAGTGTCGTCGATTGTGTTGTAGCGGATGCACTCCACAATCATAGTCGCTTTCTGTTCCTTGATGGTCTTGATAACCTTGCTGATAAATTCTTCAGGATTGCTCTTGAATAACGCAAACTTGCTTGCATCAATCCGCTTCAATATGGCGACGACGGTTTTGCGTGTAAGTGTCGCACCCTTGGCGATTTCGCCAACCAAATCATACTTGGTTTGTGACATGGCGGCGATATCGACTACTTCCGAGGCTGTTTTCTGGTTGTCATCAAAATCGTTTACGTCTTTCTGTTCGCCAGAATGGACTGTATAAGACAATTTCTTCACAATCAAGTTTGCGTTGATATCATTCACGACTTTCTTGATGAGTTCGTCGCTGTCGTAGTGGACGGTATAGGCATACTTGTGGTTGATTTGATTCCACAGTTCCTGGAATTCCTTCTTTTCGAAGTTCGCCTTGTTGAGCCCGTTATCCTTGATTTCGGTCTGGTTGCCGTCTTCGACCATTCCGTCAAGTGCGACCGATTCGTCGAAGATAGATTGCACAAGCTTGTGGATATCTGCTTCCATAGGGGCGATGGATGCCTTCTTGATTGGCTCCAGCGTTCCGTTCTTGGCGGCATCCTTATATACGTCGGTGACATTGCCCTTTTCGTCGATGTAATCGTTAATGAGCAAGTAGGCGTGAATGGCATCCGCTTCGGCCTTTGTAATCGGGCGCTTGACTCCATCGACAGTGACATTCTTGCCGATAAAGAATTCCTCATCTGCCTTTGTCGGGCGAGTGCGCAGGACTTCCTTGGTTTCGGCTTGAAGGCCCGAGACAAAATCCTTGTAGCTTTCGTTTGCGATAACGGTCAGCTTGTTGACTTCGTGAATATTTTCGCCGAGGGTATCAAGATCCATACGATTTCCGTTGACATCTACGCACAAGCGGAGTCCGCGGCCTACTTCTTGACGTTTTGCTGTAGCAGAACTTGCGTGGCGCAAGGTGCAGATTTGGAACACGTTTGGGTTGTCCCAACCTTCGCGGAGAGCCGAATGCGAGAAGATGAATCGCGTCGGTTCATCAAAACTGAGCAGCTGTTCCTTGTTTTTGAGGATCAAGTCGTATGCAGAAATATCGTCCGCGATGTCGGAGCCACGCTTAAGGGCGCTGTTGACGGCATGGCCCTTCTTGTCGATGGAAAAATATCCGTTATGGACTTGTGCTGCGTCAAAGCGATCTAGGTATTCCTGATATTTCCCGTTGAACAGGTTGCTGTTTTCGTTACGGTAGTAATCGTATTCTTCTTCGAATATCTTCTGGTATTCGCCCTTGACTTCGTTGCCTTCGTCATCGTATGACTTGTACTTGGAAACTTCGTCAATGAAGAAAAGTGAAAGCGTCTTGATGCCGCGTTCGAAATTGAATTTTTCCTTTTCGAAGTGCGACTTGATGGTTTCGCGGATTTGGGCGCGCTTCATGGCGTCTTCGGAAATGTCGCCGACAACCTGACCCTTGCTTAAAACAACGTCATTGACAAAAGTGACCGAACTGCGTTCAGGGTCGATATTCAGGACTTCGAGCCCCTTATAGACCTGGAGGCCTGTTGCGGTTTCAAGCTTGTCGCCCGCCACGAAACTCAAAATTTTACGGGTAATAACGCCGCTTTTCAACTTGACATTGACTTCTATCTTTGCGATAGGGGCCTTGTTCTTGCTCTTGACGATGTCGTCAAGATACATGTAGTCCTTGATGCCAGGAATATTGCTGATTTCAAAACCCTTGACCTGGATTTTCTTGACCAATTTTTTGTTGTATGCATCCAGTGCGTCCAAGGCGTAAATCAGGTTGTGGTCGGTCTTGTGTGTTGCCGAGAAATACAGGGTAAACAACGGATTGAACCGTTTGAGGCCTGCCTGCGTAGCGGCACCTTCCATCTTTTGCGGTTCATCCATAATGATAATCGGGCGGTTTGCTGCAAGAACATCAATAGGTTTACGGCTTGCAAATTCGTCACGTTCGGAATAGATAATCTTGCTTTCTTTATTGTTCGCCCCCTCTTTCATGGAACTGGCGAACGCCTGCGTGTTAATAATCATTACGTTGATTCCGGCATCGCTTGAATAGGAATCAATCTTTTGCAGGTTTGAGCTGTCATAGACGAACCATTTGGCTTTTTTGCCGTAGTGTTCAAAGAAATGCGTTTCAAGCATCTCGAAACTTTTGGCGACGCCTTCGCGGATGGCGATACTCGGCACGACGACAACAAACTTGCTCCAACCATATCGCTTGTTCAGCTCGAACATCGACTTGATATAGACATACGTCTTGCCGGTGCCGGTTTCCATTTCAATGTCAAGGTTCACAAGTCCAAGATTTTTGTTCAGCTTTTCAGACTTCTTGATGTCGTTTTCGAGCTGGAGCTGGCGGATATTTTCAAGAAGATTGCCTTCGGATTGCACTAGTTCGTGGTTACTGAAGCCTTCCTCGTTTTCGAGCCTGAGCATAGGCGAATCGACCTTGCCGATATCGCGACGGTACAAGGTCTTGTCAATACAGGGTTCGCCATCGAACACGCGGGCGATGCATTCCACCGCGTCGGTCTGGTACTGTTGAATCTTGAACTTGAATTTCATTACAGCACCTTCCTGATGGTGTCTTTGCTGTAGGCGTTCCAGAGTTGTTCGAAGTTGTCGGCGACGTTGTCGGTGGCGAGGGAGCTGTCGCGCATGACGAAGTAGTAAGGCTTGAGTTTTGCGATTTCGGTGATGGTGGCTTCGTCGATGTTTTCGTCGAAGCAGGCGACGAGTTCCTTGTCGTTTACGAAGAAGACTTTCTTGCCGTTGATTTCACGTTCCTCGATTTTGCTGGAGAGTTCAAGGTCGCATTCGAGCATGACCTGGAACAGCAAATCCATCGGGGTGCGGTCGCGTTTGATGTTGGTGTCGAGTTTGTCGAGGAAGCCCTGGTCGATGTCGGCGGGCTTGTAATACACGTCGTTCATATTACTTTCGGCAAGTTTCAATACGCGGAAGCCGATGTCGAGGTCTTTTGCCTTTTCACCGGATTCTTCCTTGATTTTCTTGCCTGCTCGGCGGATACGCTCCTTGCCGATTTCACAGATGTTGGAAAAACCTTGATATTTCTTTGTTTCGCTCACTAATTCTGGTAGCTGAACTAGGATGAATTTGCAGCGAGTATTTTTTTCAGCATTTTGCTGTAACAAGGCGTGTGCGGTAGATGCTGAGCCAGAGAAAAAATCTACAACAATTGAGTCTTCCTTGAGATTAGCCAAAGTCAGCAAACGCCTTAAAAGACGAACTGGTTTTGGCCCATCAAAAACTCCTTTGTCTCCAAACAGAGCGACAACTTCCTTTGCTCCCTCTTGGCTGTGTCCCACTTCTTTATAAAAAAGAATGGATGTCGGAGCCATGCCATCAAATTTCAACTCGCTTAAAAAACGCTTTATGCAAGGAACACTGTTCCCATCTGACCCAAAATAAATTCTATTATCTTGGAGTCTCTCCAAAAAAGCTTTTTTGGAGAGCCTCCAGCAGCGACCTGCTGGAGGCTCTACCACCCGCCCAGAGGGCGTGGTAATAGGGTAGTCACAATCGGCGTTGTATGTTTTGACAGACATATCACTGGGTTTCCAAACGCCACGGGGATCATTGTCGGGATTTAAATAGCGAGCATTGGCTTCTTCTGTGCGCGGCAGTCTTCCTATTGTAAATTTCTCAATATCACGACCATACATCAAAACATAATCATGGCTATTAGAAATAAATCTTGCGTCATTTTTTGGGGAGTATGCGCGTTCCCAAATTAATTCAGCAACAAAATTTTGTTGACCAAACACTTCATCACATATCTTCTTCAAGTTTTCCTGTTCATTATCATCAATGGAAATAAATATCACGCCGTCTTCGCTAAGCAAATTCCTTGCGACTTTCAGGCGCGGGTACATCATGTTGAGCCAATCGGTATGGAAACGGCCGTTGCTTTCGCTGTTCTTCTCGAAATTCTGCAAGGTCATGTTTCCGTCTTCGTCGAACATGCCGCTCGTTTCGAGGAATGTTTCGGAATCCTGCTTGAAGTTGTCGTTATAGACAAAGTCGTTGCCCGTGTTGTAGGGCGGGTCGATGTAAATCATCTTGACCTTGCCCAGGTAGTTGTTCTGGAGCAACTTGAGCACTTCGAGGTTGTCGCCTTCGATGTAGAGGTTCTGCGTGTTGTCAAAATCGACGGATTCATCTTTGCAGGGGCGGAGCGTCATCGTGGTTGGGGCGTTCGCCTTGCGGATGGCGTCGCGCTTGCCGGGCCAATTGAACTGGTAGCGTTCCTTTTGCCCTTCGACCACTTCGCTGTTGATTTCCTGCATGAGCAGGTCCTTGTCGATGGCACGGACCGGGTTTCCGTCCTTGTCGAGCGATTCCGTGACGCAGTTCGGGAACAGCGCCTTGAGCTTCTCAAAGTTCTCGCTTGCCATATCCGCAGTCTTCATCTTCAAGTGTTCCATTGTAAATCCTTTTTTAGTCGTTTTCAGCCGCAATAATTCGCCAGTGTCCAGCCCTGTCGCTGCCAATTCGTTCAATAAGGCCTGCTGCCTTGAGCTCCTTAATATGCTTTCTAACTGCTCTATCCGAAATTTTCAGTTCTTCGCTAAGCTTCTTACTTGTCACTTGCGGATTTTGAGCAATCGCAATATAGGTTTTTTGGGCTTTTTCCGGGCAATTTCTAGGAACTTTCAGGGAACTTTCTAGGAACTTTCTAGGAACTTTCTCGGAATGCCTTCCTAGTAATTCAAGGTAAGCGTCGGATGCAAAGCACCTTGCCGTAACTCCACCCAAGGAGAGGTCTATTTCTGGTAGCTTGGCCTTTTCTTCGGCGCAGTATGCCGCGATTTTTTCAAATCCACGCCCCCAGGATTCAACCATGCCGCACTTGAAAAAAATATTGGCCAAGTTGGGGTTTGTCGGTTTGGATACGTGTTCCTTGTAAAGGTTTTCAAGCGGGACTTCCTTGGGCAGGTTACCGTCGTTCCATAGCCTGATTTTGTCTTTGTAAATACGAATCTGGATAGGCGTCGTAGAGAGATAATCCTTATGGATTACCGCATTGAGCAAAAGTTCCCTGAAGGCAGCCCTTGGGAAAAAGAAGGTTTCTTTTCTGTAGATATCGTCGTAAGAGATCAGGGCCTTCATGTATTTCGTGTAGATTAGCTCCATGGTCTTTTCGACTTGCAGTAAAAGCGGACCGTGAATTTCATCTTGATATAGGATATCGGCTTCGTTTTCAAAAAAGGCCACTTTTATGTAAGCCCCAGTCACCCATTGTTCCGGATCAGGGTGAAACGCGAGAACGGCGGCACGGTTTAACATCTCGTTTTCTGTCAGATGGAGATTCTTTATCAAGGTGCCGTTTGTGACACTTAGAGATTCTTTGTCAAGTCTGCCGGAATCAGCCGCCTTCGTCCGGAATAATCGGAATGCGTCATTTTCAAGGTCTTCTATTTGAACATTGGGAACAGGTATCGAATCCCATGTTCGCCCCTGAACAGAAAGAATCATTTTGTCGAGCTCAATTCCGGATAGTTCCTGCAGTGTGGAACCTGAGCGTTTATAGTATTTGCCGTGGTAGCTTACGGGAAACGGATACTTTTCAACGGATATTTTGAAATAATCCTTGTTTCCTTCATTCAAAAGTTTTATGTCGCAGACAAGTCCCATTGTGTGCTTGATTTTGTTCGGGATATCTTCAGATAGTCTGTGGCTGTCGGCCACCCCGCAGACTTCACCGATGTCGTTCACGCCAATATAGAGGATTCCGCCTTCTGTATTTGCAAAGGCACAAATCCATTTGAGATATTCGTCTCGCCAAGATTGCTTGAACTCGACATCCTGATTTTCACGTTTCTGAATGATCACGTCTAGTCCTCTTTTTTGGGTGTGGCGTTTTGCAATTCTTTTTCAAGTTCCTTGACTTGGTTTATAAGCTCCCTTTTGCGTCGGGGCTGTTTTTCCTTGTAGGCTTTCGCTTTCAGGTTCTCGATTTTCTTTTGCAGGGCATCGCGGGCATCGTCTGCCGCAATTTGTTCTACGAGGGTGTTTTCGCCTTCGATGGCAATGTTTCCGATACTCTTGATTAGTCCTTCCCAGACTTCGTCAAGGTCCGTCCCCTGCAATTCCAGTTTTGCGTTTTCTGCTTTTACCGGCTTTGTTGCATACAGGTTCTCGTAATATACTGCAAATTGCGCCGTTCCGTCAAGGACCAGCGCAAATACCATGTTTTGCGGTATTGCCTTGGCGAGCAGTTCCAGATTTTTCTTGTCGCAGCCGGGGTGTTTGAGGTTCAGCGTCAGCACGTAGATGCCCTGCACTTTTTTCCCGGGTTTTAATCCGGGCACGGTCGCTTCTGAAATATGGTTCGAGATGAACATCGTCGAGATGTCCGCATTGAACGCATCTTGTGCGGTTCGGTTCACCTTGAACTGGGTAAACACTCGTTCTTTGGAGAGTTGCCGCGAAAGTTCCGTATTTGCAGGCAGGCCGTACATTATTTCACCACGAAGAAGCTGATGAGTTCAAAGTCGTCAAGGCCGGCGGGCACCTTGTCAAAAAGTTCACCTTGGTCGCCACCGAGAAAACTGTCGATGGCGCTTTCTTTGCGGACATCAACGATGGATTCTACGGCTTTGTCAAGCAGCTTGGAGTAGCGATCCATTCGCTTGCCGTCGGCGGTCTCTTTGTTGAACGCTTTGCACAGGTCTTTCAAAGGTTCCACTTTGCCTTTGCTCAGTGCGCGTACATTATCCAGCAAATCTTTTGGGGCAAGGTGGTTTGTAATCACGTTGCCGTTGTTGTCCAAATAAACCATGTAGAACGGATGCAGACGATTCTTTTTGCCGATGTTGATTTCACCCGTTTTGTTCTTGAGAACGAAAATGACCCCCTCGGGGAGTGTGCCCGTTTTCGCCACAACGGCATGGAGTCCGTGCGGGGTATGGTCAATATCCGGGTTCGTCTTCATGTATTCAATCAGGTCTTGACGGAATTCGTTCAAGCCCAAATCCATGATGGAGACGCCCTTGTTCATCTCTTCAAGGTCAACAACTTCATCGTGCAATCGTTTCAGCTGGTCGCGTCGATAATCAAGGTCACCGGGTTCTTCGGGAGCTATCGGGTTGTCGTCGCCAGTAGAGGTCATCACGACGGCCTTCATCTTTGATTCTACACGTCCTTTCAAGTTGATGTACTCATCCAGTTCAATATCTGGCCAGAAATTTACCAACTGGATGCTCTTGTTTTTGGAGCCAATACGGTCAATACGGCCAAATCGTTGGATAATGCGAACGGGGTTCCAGTGAATATCGTAATTTACGAGGTAGTCGCAATCTTGCAAGTTCTGACCTTCAGAAATGCAGTCCGTTGCAATTAGGATGTCAATGTTTTCCTTGATTTCCGGGTAAATAGCTTGCTTTTCTTTGGAGATGGGAGAAAACAATGTCAAGGCCATATTGAAATCCATTTTTCTCTTGGTCTTGAGTGTTGTGCGACCGTTTACATCTCCTGTGACGAGTGCTGAATGCAGGCCATATTTCTTGAGCACATGTTCAGCGACATTATTGTAGAGGTATTCCGCAGTATCACTGAAAGCGGAGAATACGATGACTTTACGGTTGTCGTTGTTGAATGGATGTTCGATTTTGTTGTCAATATCGGCAAGCAACTGCTGCAATTTTGAATCGTGCTCCGGCGTCACGATGGAAATCATCTCGATAAGTTTCGTAATGGTTTCGCAATCGGCATTGAGATCACGTTCCCAGGACTTGTAGTCCAAATCGTCTAGGTGGATGCGGTTGTTTTCGCGACCGACGGTGATTTCGTCTTCGTCAAGACCGAGTCCATCGATATCATTGATTTCTAGATCGGCAACATGGTTGCGAAGCTTGACAAGGGTGTTCCCCATCAAGGTCTTTATGTGACCAAGCGATGTATTGAAAGAATAGATAGAACTTTCAAGCCGCTTCAAAAGTTGCACTTGCATGAGAACGCGGATACCACGTTCTCGGTTAATTAGAGAAAGTCCTTTTCCTCCAGCTTTTGTTGGGGCGTCGTCCTCGTACTTATAGAGTCTGCTCGGTAGAATGTACGCCGAAGGTGAATAAACTACAAGTTTCAGCTGTTGCAATAGGTCAAATATGGCTCGGAATGTTACCGCTGAATCAATGTCGGTAATTTGGGGGCGGCGAGCGATGGGCTTGAGGCGCTCTGGAAATGCGCCGATTTTGCTCGTGTCGTAGAACTTCTCGATGTGCTTACGGCTGCGTGCGATGGTAACAGAATCAAGAATCTTGAAAAAGTCAAAATTCAACATTCCGAGCAGTCGTTGCGTAGTGCGTTCGCTTTCATCCAGTTCTGACCACTTGCTATAAGCGGATTGTGCCTGCTTGAAAATATCGGCGATTGTCCTGTCTCCCGTTCCGATTGCCTGTTCTAATTGGCTCGAATCGCCTTCATAGGCGAGTTCCAGCTGGTTCTTGAGATCGTTAAAGCGGTTGTTTACCGGGGTTGCCGAAAGCATCAGGACTTTGGTTCGAACGCCTTGGCGAATAACCTTGTTCATCAACTGCAAGTAGCGATTTTCTTTCGGGTCTTCGTCGTTGCCCATGTCGGTGGTCTTGCCACCGTTGCGGAAGTTGTGGCTTTCGTCGATGACAATAAGCTCGTAGTTACTCCAGTTGAATCGCGCAATATCGATATCGCCTGAATAGCCCGAAGTGCGGGAAAGATCGGAATGGTTCATGACCCTGTAGGCAAAACGGTCGCTTGCAACAGGATTGTTCTTGTAGTTCTCGCGATAAGTGATCCAGTTGTCGCGCAACTTTTTGGGGCAAAGCACAAGCACGTTGCGGTTCTTGTTCTCGTAATACTTGATGACCGAAAGGGCCGTAAATGTTTTACCGAGACCGACGCTATCGGCGAGAATGCATCCGTTGAACTTTTCCAATTTGTTGATGATGGCAAGGCTTGCTTCTTTCTGGAAATCGTAAAGCTTATTCCAGATGGCGCTGTTCTTGAAACCTGTTGCCTCGTTTGCCAAATCATCTTCGGAAATGTTATTGAGGAACTCGTGGAAAATGTTATAGAGCGTAACGAAGTAAATGTAGTCCGGTGAATTTTCGCGATAGACGTTCTCGATGTTTTCAAGAATAGTATCGGTGATGTCTTGCAACTTTTCGTTGTCGTTCCAAATTCTGTTGAATGATGCGAGGAAATTGTTCGATATGGGCGCTTCGATTTTATTTATACCAAAACCCATATAGTTGCCTTTTTCAAGGCCGAGTTCCGTCTTGCTAAAATCGTTAATCGGTGTGAATGCCGTTTTTTCACCGGCAGGGTCAGATACGACTATGGAACCTGCGTGGACCACCTGGTCGGAAACATTTGTCTTGAATTTGACCTTGCGGCGAATCCAGTCTGCACATTCTTTTGCAATTGCTTTTTGCGAAAGCTGGTTGCGTAACTTGATTTCGAATTCCGTGCCGTATAAAGAACGTTCGCGGTTCAACTTGGGTATGTAGAATTCGCGTTGTTCCTTACCATTCTTGACAGCATCTGTTTTAGTGAAAGTCGGCTTTGTAAAGATAAACCGAAGCTCTTCAACCTGTTCTAACTCTTTCTTTAGTGCTTCAAAAGCGTAAATAGAAAAACTTGCCGCCGCAATGGAAACCTTGCTTCCGGGTTTGACGGAGACCTTCAATTCTTCGTGAAGAGTTGTGCTGATGTTATCTATGAAATTTGGCATGATAACATGCAATATATCTTTTTGGAAATAATCTGTGATGCGTTTTTTGTTGTAAATAGTAACAGAATTTTGTTATAATAGGGTTTGAAAAACCGAATGGGGAATTTTTAGATGGAAACCATTTTTGATATTGCAGTGTAAGCTTCCCCATAATTGTAAGCTTCCCCATAATCACATCACCAATGGACCAAATCCTCACAAGAAAAAAGGTTATCGACATTTCATTTGGGATAAATGCTCATAACGAAGTAGAAAAGAATGTCCCCCAAAATTTCACTCTTGACGAATTGTATTATGCAAGCATTTTTGAGTTATTCTCCACACACAATTTCACTCCAAAAGGACAAACGTTCATCCCCAAAGCCCATTTAGATTCTCTATATTTCATTCATCAATGTTATAACAAGAAAATTGAGAATTTAAAGAAGACCCAAAAAAAGCGTGAGAGATACAAGGATTGATCTAAAAAGATACGCAATCTTTATCATGGACCATGCAGGAGTTTAATAAGAGGGCAGCTACAACTCCGAGACAAGGGAACAAGTCATCCAGCCGGTCCTGAAAGGCGAAAAGTCAACAAGCCGAGTATCGCGACCGACACAAGCTTGCTTGTGGTCGGGCATGATCGAGGCGTAGGACTTTCTGCAAAAGTCCGCAAATCAGATTGTAAGCTTCCCCATAACACGGTGTTCCTCGCGAGTACGAACGTGCGTCCGCAGGCCTTGCACTTGTATCGCCTGGTTCCGTCCTTGCGGGACTTCTTGTCCAGTCCATGTACATCTGCCTGAGCAGGGCTATCTGCGGCGCAATCTCGTTCATCGCCACAAATGTTCATTCTAATGATGACAAATTATGTCATTTTGAACTTGTCAACAACCATTTGTGGGAACAGAGCCTAAAACAAAGAAAACGGAATTAGTTTTCCTTGTTCTTTTTTTTGCACTTGCATTCGTGATTCGGGTCGTCATGGTGACCACCGCAGCAGTGATGTTCACCGTCTTCGTCGTCATGTCCTTCGCCGTGGCAGCAGCAGTGATCGCCTTCTTCACCGTTTTCATGACCTTCGCCATGGCAGCAGCAGTGGTGCGGTTCCATCATTTCCTTGATCTCTGCTTCGGTCATGGTTTCTGCCTGCATCACTTCGATGTCAAAGTGCAGAGTTTTACCGGCGAGTTCGTGGTTCATGTCGATCATCACGTTGTCGCCTTCGACCTTCGAAACGGTGAGCGGCATCGGACCTGCCGGAGTATTGGCGTAAAAGACCATACCCGGTTCAATCTTGTCGGCCTGGAATGCGTTCTTCGGAATGGCGCGGACGAGTTCCGAATTGTATTCGCCGTAGCCTTCTTTCGGAGCGACGTCCACGGAGAACTTGTCGCCCACATTCCTACCGGTCAAAGCCTTTTCGAGACCCTGGACAATCATGCCTTGGCCGTGGATGTAGTTCAGTGGATCTTTGCCGACGGAAGAATCGATCACTTTGCCTTCGTCATCCTTGAGCGTGTAATGGATGGCGACTTTTGTGTTTTCAGCAATGGGCATGTGTATGTTCCTTTGGGGTTGTATGTGTAAAACTTTTTATTTGCGTGTCGGATTTTTCGGAGCGGATTTCTTGCGCAGATTGCGCAGTTCCTTGATGACACACTTGAGTTCCAGCGGAAGGGCGGAATCGATGCCGATCTTTTCGCCATGCCATTCAAAGTCAAGACGTGCGCTGTGCAAAAAGAGGCGCTTCAGACCAAAGTTCTTTTTGAATTCACGGTTCAACGAGAAGTCGCCGTAACGGCTGTCTCCGATCAACGGATGACCGATGCTTTCGAAGTGGGCGCGGATCTGGTGCATGCGTCCGGTTTCGAGGTCGATCTTCACGAGGTCGTAACCGTCAAAGCGTTCCTTGACCGCATAATGCGTGACCGCGTTGATACCTTCCTTGGTTCCGGTCTTCATTTTGGCACCGGCCTTGGAATCGGTGCGTTCGAGTGTCGTGTTGATCGTACCGCGTTCCTTATCAAGGTTTCCTTTGACGAGGGCGAGATAGTTTTTTTTGATCTGGTGCTCGCGGAGCATCTTGGTGAGTTCGCGGAGAGTGTCGCCGTGCAAGGCGGCCACGAGAAGCCCCGAGGTTTCTTCGTCTAAGCGGTGTGCAATCGTCGGCTTAAAATCGAGTTGCTGATCGTTGCCCCACTGCCAGAGCATTTCCACCAGGCTTTCGCCTTTGCGCGTGCCTGTTCCCGGCTGACTTGGAATTCCCGACGGCTTGTCGATAATCACAAAGTCTTCTTTTTCGAGCGCAATGTTCAGGTTCTGCTCCACAAAGTAACGTTCGGAGAACTGTGGCGCGGTACCCCAGGCCTTTTTCACCGGAGCTGCATTTTCATTTTCGTTTGCAATGCTCTTAAAGTTTTCGTAAATGTCGACCGTATCGCCTTCGTGTAGCGTCTGCGGAGCCTTGGCGTGAACTCCGTTCACACGGACTTTCTTTTTGCGCAGAATGGCGAAGAAAGTGGAAAGAGGTTCGTTTGGAAATGCCTTGCGCAAAAAACGGTCAAGGCGCATGTTTGCAAAATCACGATCGATAACTCGAGTAATCATAATCTGATGTCCTAATCTTTCGCCAGACGAACACGGTTCGAAAGTTTAATGCCGTCCGCCGCACTCGTCACGATGCCGCCCGTATAACCGGCACCTTCGCCGAGAACAAAAAGCCCCTTTGTCGAAACGCTTTCGAGCGTATCCGTATTTCGCACAATGCGCACCGGGGAACTGGTACGGGTTTCCGGTGCAACGATCAAGCCTTCCGAAATGAAGCCTGGAATCTTGCGTTCGAACTGTTCAAAACCGTCGGCGAGCGAATCGCAAATCGCATCGTCTAAAATGTCGCGGATCGAGCAGGGGACAACGCCCGTGAGGAATGTGCTCTTCGGCAGGGCAGAATCTTTTTTTTCGCTGAGGAAAGCCTTGATTGTCTGAGCGGGAGCGGTGTAATCCTTGCCGCCGATTTCAAAAGCTCTCTTTTCAAAACGGCGCTGCATTTCGATGCCGCCAAAAAGGCTTTCGCTTTTTTCAACCGGGACGACGATAGCTCCGTTGGCAAGCTTCCCGTTGCGCTTGCTGTAGCTCATGCCGTTTGTGGCCAGAGTTCCGTTTTCGGAGACGCATGGGACAAGAACTCCACCCGGGCACATGCAAAAACTGTAGGCTGCGGAAGTCTGGTTCAAAGTCTTTGCGGTCAAGGCGTATTCCGCACTGCCGGTCAGGTTTGTGTTGACGTTTGCCCCGTACTGTCTCAAGTTGATGAGCGACTGCGGATGTTCGACTCGAACACCCAGTGCAAACGCCTTGCTTTCTTCTTCAACGCCGCGTTCGTGCAAAAGCTCGTAAAGGAAACGCGCCGAATGTCCCGGCGCGAGCACCAGGTTATCGACGTTCTGCCAAGCCCCGTTGAACTTCGCCTTGGAAATGTTTCCGTTCGAAAGTTCAAAATCTTCGAGGGCGGTATGAAAATGCACTTCGCCACCGAGCGATAAAAATTCTTTTCGCAGAGAGCGCAGCAAAGGAACCAAGCGGTCTGTTCCGATATGCGGTTTTGCAAAGGTCAGCACATCGCTAGAAATTCCGAAATGCACCATGTCCGCAAGGACGGCGCTTGAAAATACGTTGCGAGAACGCGTGTTCAGTTTTCCGTCGGAGTAAGCTCCTGCGCCGCCTTCGCCAAACAGAACGTTTGAATGCGGATTGAACTTCCGGTCAACTGTAAAGCGGTGAATGTCGCCAAAACGCTCTTCTACTGGGCTTCCTTGTTCGTAAAGATGTACGCTAAAACCTTTGCGCTGCAGGGAAAGCGCGGCCCAAAGCCCGGCGGGGCCTGCGCCGACAACCGTGACATGCTTGGACAGCAAAACGGAATCTTTCAAAGGATCGCTGTCTAAAGTCTCTGCCTTTTCCGTCGCCGGAACGAGCCAGTGCGTCGGGTGCAAACGCTTTGCCGTTTCAAAACGGACGTTGTAACTCCAGTGCGGTGCACCGCGTTTGCGGGAGTCAAGCGCAAAACGTTCCACTTCCAAGTTCAGAATGGCGTCTTCATGGAGGCCTGTCGCATGGGCAAGCGCCGGTAAAATTTCGCCTTTCTTTTCGAGCGGAATGGAAAGTTCTCTAAAATGGTAAGCGTTTAATGACATGAGCCCTTAATTTAGAAAATGAGGGGAGAGGGAAGTTCTTTGTAAGTAAAAAGGACATTCATTGCCGCGAGAATTGTGAGTGAGGCCTATCGGAAAAAAGTACCCAAGGGTGATCACTTGGATACACCAAAGAAAAATGCCTGAGCCAAATAAGGAATTGGTGATTTTTAACCAATCCCTTAAAGATTGCAGAGGAACGAATCGGAAATTTCGGAACGATTCCCGGCCTCGTCTTCCACAAGAATTCTGTACTTGCGGTTGCCGCTGAGCATTGGAAGGCTTGCGCTTGGAATGTCCTGATTGTGTTCAGTCTTGAATGCCGGCATGCCATCGACGAATTCTTCGATGACGACCTTGCTGTTGTGCGTTCCGACAAGGCTATAACGGATTTCACACTTGTCCGCATTCGCCCCGATAATGCTGAGCTTCGGCGGGAAGGAAACCGGGATGGAATCCCGAAGGGTCTTCTTTTTGCTTTGGAGCGTCACGTAAATGAACTTTTCGGTCCAGCTGACGTTTGGATCGCGCGGTCTAAAGGTGTAGCTCACATGACCGCCTGCTTTCGGCGTGTTCAGGTTCGGGGAGGTAACGCTTCCGAGCGAAACGGTGACCTGGGCGTTCGGATCTTCGCTGAAGAAGTCCGCATTCACCGTGATTCCTTCGACCGTGTTCATCGAAAGTTTGCCCTGTTTCTGAATCCGGATAAAGGCGCTGTCGTCGTTGCTCGTCTGCTTCACGTATTCCACGTTTGCTTCCTTGCAAAGAACTTCGGCTTCTCCTTGGGCGCATTTTACGCGAATACGCTTGGTACCATAGGACTCCTTGTCCCAAATCACAGGAACGTCAAAGGTTCCTTCCTTCGACATGACCGCATCGATTCCGTTGACTCGGACGAGAACCGAGTCGGCGCACTTGCCTGAAACGTGGACTTCCGTTGCGGTGACGATGCTCGGCAGGGGATCGAAAGTGCAAGGATTTTGAAGGCTCGCATTCTTTGCGGCGAGATCCTTCGCTTTCTTTTCGAGATTGTCGGCTGTAAAGGTATTGTTCTTGCGTTCCTGGGTGATTTCCTTGGCGAGTCCCTTGGTGCCTGCATTCGGCGTTTTGAACTTGCGCATCGGCTTGCCCTTTTCTTGCACCAGGGTTTCGCCTCCGCTCAATTCCATTTCCTGTCCGGTCGTATCGGTAATGAGCATTTTACCCGTTTCGAGCGAAACGACGGTTCCTGCGGCAGAACCTTCGATAAAGCCGTTCGTGCCGCGGATTGCAGCGGTAGCGGTGCCGGTCTTGAATTGGAACTTCTCGTTGGATTTCTGTTTTTGCACGTCAAAGAAGACGCGTCCCGTGCGGATTTCCACCGTTTTGGTCGTCTCGTTCTTCTGATTGACCGCGTTTTCAAAGAGGATGGTCGTGTTTTCTTCGATGGTAATCGAACTGCCGTCAGAAAGAGCGATCCCCGCTTCGCTTTCGACAAGGGTTCGAATCAGGTCTTTTTCATGGACCTTGAGCCCGATTCGAAGGGGATTCCAGTTACTTTTGGCCTTTTTCTGGACGGTGACTTCTCCCAGAATGTAGCAGACTTTACCGACTGAGCCTGAATTGCCCGCGGCAAAAGTCGGAAGAATGAAAAGACTGCCGGCCAGAAGCGTTCTTGCGAAAAGACGGCTAAATGGAGAATGGAATTCGTTCAAAATCTCCCTCCTTGGGGCGTTGCCTTACTATTTTGGCAATATAGATTTTTATCTTTACAGGTAGTTTGTCAATTTTTTGAAGAGGTGATTATGGATACAGAAAATCTTGAACCGACCGTCGAATATACCGACGAAGAAACCGGTGAACTCGTTATCAAGGAACTTGCGAAGGAATATTTGAGCAAGGGCGCTTGGTCCACGATGATGTTCCTGTATCAGGATCGCAATGCGAAAACAGGCGAATTTGGGGAGCCGAAGGTCTCGATCCGCCGTTACCAGAAGCAACAGGGCGTCTTCAAGCAGAGAAGCAAGTTCAACATTTCGAACAAGGAACAGGCGAAGGCGATTATCACTGTTTTAAAGAAGTGGTACGAACTCTAATATGAAAAAGGAATCTCGATTACCGAATTTCCAGGTCAATCTTCTCGCAGAAAAAGAAGGCGAAGAGTTCCCGTGGAAGGCTCGTCTAGAACCGCTGGCCCGCAAGGTCTTGATTGAAGAAGGCCACCCGGAAAACGTCAATATCGTGATGTGCTCTGACCAGATGGTGCGCGAATTGAACCATCAATATCGCAAACTCGACAAGGTGACGGATGTCTTGAGCTTTGAATGGCACGAAGACTATCTTCTAGGTGAAATCTATATCGCCCACGATCAGGTCAAGCGCCAGGCGCCGAAGTTCGGCAACACGTTCTACATGGAACTCAAGCGCATGATTGTCCACGGTCTTTTGCACCTTTCGGGCTATGACCATCACACGGTCCCGGAACGCGTTGTGATGCGCCGTCGTGAACGGGAAATTCTCGGAATCGATCCTTATCGTCACGGAAAGAAAAAAACGGAAAAGACGGCGAAAGCCGCCCAAAAGAAGGGGAAGAACTGATGCCCTTTCTGACGTGGGTAGATAGTGTTACCCCTTGTATTGTTTTCGCGATTCTCTTTTTGTTCCTCTCGGGACTTTTCTCGCTGATTAAAATCGTATTCCTCGCTCTTTCGGTAACGACAGAAAGCGAAGAAGATGAAAAGCTCGTGAAAAAGGTGAATGCCTTTGTCGATGCTCCGGGCTTTAACGAAACCGTTTCGATCGCCCGCACCGTTTTGAATGTAGCAGCTGGCGTTCTCGGTTTTGTCGCAGCCTACGTTCTCACGGAAGGTTTTTACGGAAAGCCGATTCTCGGCGTTGCGCTCTATACGGTGCTCGCCGGTTTCATCACGTACTTCTTTGTGATTCTCGTCCCGAACATGTTCGGAGCGGTCAAGCCGGAAACCTTCTCGCATATTCTGCTTCCGATTTACAAGTATCTTCGCTTGCCGTTTATGCTGGAAGCAAAGCTTGCCAATATGCTGTATTTGAAGGTGCACAAGGCTTTGGGTTACGATTCCAAGTTGAGCTTCCTTTCCGAAGACAAGCGTGACGCTCTGCAGTCGGATCTTGATTCGGACATGTCTGATGAAGACGAAGACGCTCTCGATGAAGACGAGCGTCAGATGGTGCTGAACATATTTGACTTTGTGGAAACTCCGGTGCGTGAAATCATGACGCCGCGCGTAGACATGGTCGCCATCGACATTACGTCGAGCCTTGAAGAAACGATTCAGGTCTTGAACGAAGAACGCCATTCCCGTGTCCCGGTTTACCGCGAATCGGTCGACAACGTCATCGGCGTTCTTTCGGCACGCGACTTCCTCGAATGGTACACGGAACACGGTTCTGAAAAATTCGATTTGCAGTCGCTTTTGAATCCGGTCGTCTTCGTGTCTCAGCAAAAGAAGATCGACGATCTTTTACGCGAACTCCGCGAAAACGGCAATCAGCTTGCAATCGTTGTCGATGAATACGGTGGAGTCGCAGGTCTTGTGACTGTCGAAGATATCGTTGAAGAAATCGTCGGTGAAATCAAGGATGAAGACGACCTCGAAGAGGATGCGATGATCCAGAAGTTGAAAGATGGCCGCTACATTTTCAATCCGCTGATTACTCTTTCCGATTTTGAAGATGCGACGGAAATCGAGTTGAAAGAACCGGAAGGCATTCATGTCGAGACCGTTTCCGGTCTTATACTCGCAAAGCTCGGCACGATCCCGTCCGCCGGCGCCGAGGTGGATATAAGCGGTTACAGGTTCCGAGTCTTGCGCATGGAAGGCACCCGAATGACCAAAGCAATGCTCATTCCGCCCGACAAATTGACGCGCAAAGTACAGGCGATTTCCAAATAGTCAAGCCTTTTAGTCACAAAAAAGCGCCTAAGTGGATTACTGCGAGGGATTCTACATTTTTGTAGGATTCCTTCCGTTTTTTAAAGAGAAAACGGCAACGGAAGACGAAAATAAGTTCCCTTAAATGGCCTAATTTCCTATATTATTGTCGCTGTTAAAATCGATTAAAAACAAAAAAAAAGGA
This sequence comes from Hallerella succinigenes, assembly GCF_002797675.1. Taxonomy (NCBI): domain Bacteria; kingdom Pseudomonadati; phylum Fibrobacterota; class Fibrobacteria; order Fibrobacterales; family Fibrobacteraceae; genus Hallerella; species Hallerella succinigenes. Next base: position 2,334,606 of record NZ_PGEX01000001.1, read on the forward strand.
GAATCGTTATGATTCAGAATGAAGCTTGGGAAGGCTTTGAAGGTCGCATTTGGAAGGAAGAAATCAATGTCCGCGACTTTATCCAGAAAAATTATAAGCCGTACGATGGCGATGAAGAATTCCTCACCGGTCCTACGGACGCCACGAACCAGCTCTGGGGAGCTCTCCAGAAGCTTCAGAAAGAAGAACGTGCCAAGGGTGGCGTGCTCGACATGGATACAGACATCGTTTCCTCGATCACTTCCCACGCACCGGGCTACCTCAACAAGGATTTGGAACAGATTGTCGGTCTCCAGACCGATAAGCCGCTGAAACGCGCATTCATGCCGTTCGGTGGTATCCGCATGGCTGAAGAAGCTTGCGCGAACTACGGTTATACTCCGTCTCCGAAGCTCCACGAAATCTTCACGAAGTATCACAAGACTCACAACGACGGCGTCTTTGATGTCTATACTTCGGAAATGAAGCTCGCTCGTCACAGCCACATCGTGACCGGTCTTCCGGACACTTATGGCCGTGGTCGTATCGTCGGTGACTATCGTCGTGTCGCTCTTTATGGCATTGACTTCCTTATTGCAAAGAAACAGGAAGACAAGGATAACTGCGGCGATGGCACGATGACCGATGACGTCATTCGTCTCCGCGAAGAAATCTCTATGCAGATCAAGGCCCTCAAGGAATTGAAGGTCATGGCCGCTTCTTACGGCTTCGACATTTCTCAGCCGGCTAAGAACGCGAAGGAAGCCGTGCAATGGCTCTACTTTGGCTACCTCGGCGCTATCAAAACCCAGAACGGTGCAGCCATGTCCGTCGGTCGCGTCTCTACCTTCCTCGACATTTACATGGAACGTGACCTTGCTAAGGGTCTCATCACCGAGCAGCAGGCTCAGGAACTCATCGACCACTTGGTCATGAAGTGCCGCATGGTCAAGTTCGCTCGCATCCCGTCCTACAATGCGCTCTTCTCGGGTGACCCGGTGTGGGCGACTCTCGAAGTTGGCGGTACGGGTGTGGATGGCCGTCACATGGTCACCAAGAACGACTTCCGCTTCCTCCACACTCTTGAAAACATGGGCCCGTCTCCGGAACCGAACCTCACGGTTCTCTACACGAGCAAGCTCCCGGCAAACTTCAAGAAGTATGCTGCTAAGATTTCCGTGATTACAAGCTCGATCCAGTATGAAAACGACGATGTGATGAAGCCGGTTTGGGGTGATGACTACTCCATCTGCTGCTGCGTCTCTGCAACTCAGACTGGTAAGGAAATGCAGTTCTTCGGCGCTCGCGCTAACCTCGCTAAGGCATTGCTTTATGCGATCAACGGCGGTGTCGATGAAAAGAGCGGCGAACAGGTTGGTCCGTCCCTCTGCCCGATTACTTCTGAATACCTCGACTATGATGAAGTCGTGAAGAAGTATGACGCTATGCTCGAATGGCTCGCGAAGCTCTATGTGAATACTTTGAACGCCATCCAGTACATGCACGACAAGTACTACTATGAAGCCGAAGAAATGGCTCTCATCGATACGAACGTGCGTCGTACCTTCGCAACCGGTATCGCTGGCTTCTCTCATGTGATCGACTCCCTCTCTGCTATCAAGTATGCAAAGGTGAAGGTCATCCGTAACGAACAGGGCCTCGCTATCGATTACAAGACAGAAGGTGACTTCCCGAAGTATGGTAACGATGATGACCGCGCCGACAATATCGGTGTGGAACTCCTCCACAACTTCGTGAATAAGATCAAGAAGCATCACACCTACCGTAACTCTGAACCGACCACCTCGATTTTGACGATTACGTCTAACGTCGTTTACGGTAAGGCTACGGGTGCTATGCCGGACGGCCGTAAGGCTGGTGAACCGCTCTCTCCGGGCGCGAACCCGAGCTACGGTGCAGAACAGAACGGTCTCCTCGCTTCTCTCAACTCTGTTGCGAAGATTCCGTACCACTGGTCTCTCGACGGTATCAGCAATACCCAGACGATCAACCCGAGTGCACTCGGTCATAGTGATGAAGAACGTACGAACAACCTCGTTCAGGTTCTCGACGGTTACTTCGATCAGGGCTCTCACCACGTGAACGTGAACGTTTTCGGTCGTGAAAAGCTCATTGACGCTATGGAACACCCGGAAAAGGAAGAATACCAGAACTTCACCATTCGCGTGTCTGGCTACGCTGTTAAGTTCATCAACCTCACGAAGGAACAACAGATGGACGTTATCTCTCGTACCTGCCACGAAAGAATGTAATTGTTACAATGACGACTGGGCGCATTCATAAACTGGAAACTTTTGGTCTTGTGGATGGCCCTGGCGTGCGGTGTGTTGTGTTTACGCAAGGTTGCCGCATGCGTTGTCGTTATTGTCACAATCCGGAAACTTGGAATGGCTCCGAAGGCGGTACCCTGTACACGCCTCAGCAGCTTTTTTCTTTGGTTTATCGCTACAAATCTTACTGGAAAAATAATGGCGGTGTGACCGTGAGCGGTGGCGAGCCACTTCTCCAGTTGGATTTTTTAACAGAATTTTTTGAAATTTGCAGCGAGCATCATGTCCATACGGCTTTGGATACGAGCGGAAATCCGTTTGAAAATACTCCAGAGTATTTGGCTAAGTTCGACCGTCTTTTGGCGGCAACATCGATTGTTCTTTTGGATTTGAAAATGTTCGACAGCGAGGGTCATAAAAAATTGACTCGCCAGCCGAATGAGAACATTTTGGAGATGGCTCGTTATATTTCGGACAAGAACATCCCGATTTGGGTACGGCGCGTTCTTGTTCCTGGACTCACTGACAGCGATGAAGATTTGACGAACACCTACGAGTTTATTAAGACGCTTCCGTCTGTGCGTCGCGTTGAAGTGCTGCCGTATCACGCTTTTGCCATTCCCAAGTGGCAGGAACTCGGCATTCCGTATTCGCTGACGGATGTCCTGACCCCGACGCAAAAGCAGATCAAGCATGCGGAAGATATTTTGCATGTGAAAGATTTTCCGGACTATTCGTAATTGATGGAAAAATGAAAAAAGAAAGGCTTCGCGTTTGCGAGGCCTTTTTGAGTTAGAATTATTTGGCGATTGCCTGGACATTGCCGTCGGCGAAGTGCATTAAAAGTGCGTCGCCGGGTTTGACGTCGCTCGCGTTTTTGATGAGACCGTTTTTGCCCGTGGTGTACGAGTATCCGCGGGAAAGGATTCGCTTGGGATCGTTTGCTTTGACCTTTTCTTCGACGAGTTCAAACTTGGCCTTTTGCAGGGCGATGATCTTTTGCACGCCAAAGCTTAAACCTTCGATGTCGCGGCGGAGTTTTTCGCGTTCGCGTTCGAGCGTTCGCGCCGGGGCGCGCGCAATGTCGCGAGCGATCGCGGAAAGCTTTTGCCTTTCACTTGCGAGACGCTTTCCGAAGAGTGTGGAAATGTTCGTTTCGGTGCGGTGCAGGCGATCCTTGGATTCCGAGAGCTTCCGCTGGGAAGCGGTAGCGATTTGCAGCAGAACTTCGCGCAGGGAACGCTTGGCCTCTTCGGCGCGGGCGACAAGGAATTTGGCACAGTCCGTTGGAGTAATGCAGCTGCGGTAAGAAACCTGGTCGACAAGACTTTCGTCAATCTGGTGACCGATTCCTGTCAAAACGGGAACGGGGAAGAGTGCAATCGCGCGGCAGAGCGCTTCACTGTCGAAGTAGTTCAGGTCCGTTTTGGAGCCTCCTCCGCGCACAATGCAGACCGCGTCAAGGTCTGGAATGTTTTGAAGCTTGGCGAGGGCGGCAAGAACGGTCGCCTCTGTTTCGTTGCCTTGCATTTTGGCGTAGCCCGGAATGACTTCAAAGGAAAATCCCGAGTGGGCGAGAGTTGTTGTAAAGTCTTTGAAGGCGGCGGTCGTTTCGCCCGTAATCAGCCCGACCTTTAACGGCAAGGCTGCAAAGGGAAGCATTTTGTTGCGGTTCAGCAGTCCTTCTTTTTCAAGACGCTGTAGAATGGCCTGCTTTGTTTTGGCGAGTTCTCCGATGGTAAAGTTCGGGTCGATGTTTTTGATGTGGCATTGGAATTTTCCGCTGCCGATGTAGAAGTCCGCTTCGATGAATAAATTGACCTTGAGCTGCTCTTTGAGAACGAAGGGCATCGGGAGTTCTGCAAGGCGGGCTCGCATTTGGGCGTATTCTCCGGCGTACATATAAAGGTCGATTTTTGCAACCGGTTTAACGTCGTTTTCGGGGAATTCGGCGAGACTCATGTAGACCATTCGCCCGCGTTCCGTAATCTGTGTAATGACGCCGTTAACCCAAATCGGGGGGATTTGTGACGTTATCATTTTTTTTACAGCAGAAAGGTACTTGCTGACGGCAAAGGTTTTTTCCATAACCTTCACAATATGTATTTTTTAAGAAGGTTTGTCTACGAAGCCTAAAGGAGTATGACGGTGAAAGCAAAATTTTTAATCTGCGGGCTATTTGTGATGCTTGCCGCCGGCTGTGCCGGAAACAAGGAAATGCTCACGACTTCCATCAACGAAGCGGAAGGCATGCATCGTGCCGCTCAGGCAGAAGGGATTCAGTCCGCTGCGACAGTTCAGGGTGAAAAGGATTTGGCGAGCGCAAAGCAGCTTTCGGAAGAAGGCAAAGACAACGAAGCTTTGGACGCAGCAGAACATAGCCGCTTACTGTATCGCTTGGCTTTTGCCGAAAAGGATGCGAAGGACGCCGCGCTTGCGGACTCGACCGCTTCCAAGGAACTCCAGGGCGACCAAGAATCACAAAAGCTTTACCAGACGATTCTCGATAATGAAACCCAGGACAAGGAGGCTGCACAATGAAATGGATGAAAATCTTAGCCTTGGCTCTTGCCCTTTCGACATTCGCTATCGCACAGGACAATTGCTCGCAAAAACTCGATGTGCTTGAAAAATCTTTGCCACAAGGCTCTGCTCAGATCCGTTTGACGATTGCCGAAGCGAGAGCCTCTGCCGCTGCGGTTCAGGCGTTGAAGGAAAAGGATCCAAAGGATCCGCGCATCGCTTCGAAGGAAGAATCCTGCCAGATTTACACGCAGATTATCGAAGCCCAGATCGCCGCTCAGAAGTCTCGCAATTCCCTTGCGGAAAACCGCAAAAAACAGCTCGCCGTCCGCGACTCTATTCGCCGTATTCAGGAAAAGATCGGCGAAGTGCGCAGCGGTCGTGCTTCAAACTTGGAAGAAGACCTGCAGGCGGAACGTGCAAAGCTCGCCCAGACGAATTCCGCCATGGATTCTGCGATGACGGCTGCCGCAGAACGCGAAGCGCTTCAGGCGGAACTCGCCAAGGCTCGCGAAGATTCCCTGAACAAGCTTTTGCAAGAAGAACGTGCCAAGGCGGAAGCGCGCCAGAACGAGGCGAAGAACAAGCTGAACGAGTTGCAGTCCAAGCTGATTCAGGTGACGGAAGACGCTCGTGGCATTATTCTTTCGATGTCGGATATCCTTTTTGACGTGGACAAGGCATCTCTCAAAGCGGATCTGAAAACGAGCCTTGCCCGTGTCGCAGGGATTTTGACCGTGTACCAGGAACTGAATGTATCCGTGGAAGGCCATACGGATAATACGGGCTCGGAAGAACATAACCTGAAGCTTTCGGAACAGCGTGCCAAGAATGTCTTGGACTTTTTGGTGGAACAGGGTATTGATGCGGGCCGTTTGACCTCCAAAGGCTTTGGCATGAGCAAGCCGGTGGCAGACAATGCGACCAAGGAAGGTCGCCAAAAGAACCGCCGCGTGGATCTGGTAATCAAGGACAAGGTTCTCTAATGGCGAAGATCGTTTCGGCGATGGAAGCGCGCAAAGGATTTGGCGATTTGCTGAACCAGGTCGCGCTGAAAGGGGAGGATGTCGTGATTGAAAGAGCGGGGAAACCCCTTGCAAAACTCACATCCGTTTCGGATTCAGGGCCACAAAAACTCGATTTTCGCGATATTTCGCGGTTACCTGGAGAAATTTGGGAATAAACTTGCAAAAAACATACAAATTCCTAAATTTGTATGTAAGATTGTAATCGAAGGAGATCGTTATGAAATTATCGACAGTTGGATTTGCTGTTTTGGCCAGTGTCGGTTTGACTTTTGCTGCCACGGATACTGTGTGGACGGCAGCGGAAGGGGACGGCGCTATGGCTCCGGCCTATTGGTATGGATACACGTATGGCACGGGAGCTTCGCTCGATACGAATATCGTGAACTCTTACCGGGTGATTGATTACACGGTGTCGACATCAAGCATTAATGGCGCTGGTTACAGCCTCACGTGGAAGCAGAATGCGGCTTATAAAGATACGGAGATTTCCCTTGCAAGCTACAAGGGTGTCTGCTTGACTTACAAGGCCGATTATCCTGTACGTCTGGACTTTAGACAGTCGACGATTACCGATGACAATTACTACGGAACGCTCCTTGCCGCTTCGGCAAATTTCAAAAAGTATTTTGTCGCATTTGCTGATCTTGTCCAGGATTGGAAGTCGACGACAACGATTAAATGGGATATAGATAAGCAACTCGGCATGCAGTTTTCTTACAAGAACACCCATGCTAAAACCTATGGATCAAAGACCAATACTCTGACTCTTTCTTCGATCATCTTGAGCGATTCCTGTGTTTCCTATGCCCCGGTCCTTTTGGAACCATATGCAAGCAACACGAATCCGTACACTCTCCTTGAAGTGGATACTCTTTCCCTTCCGCTTTCTAAGATCTTCTACGATGAAGACGGCGATGATTTGAAAATCAGCGAAACGGTTACGAATGGTTCTTTCATCTCTTTGTTGGAAAAGGGAGAGAGCTTCTCCTTAAATGATACCCTGCATTTCATCGCAGCGGCAAATAAGACTGGCGAAGCGATCGTAACGCTGAAGGCGAGCGATGGAAAGAATTCGGTCTCCTATTCCTTTACCGTCGACGTGCAGGATCAGAACAATGCTCCGACGGCTGTGAATGATACTTACTCGGTGAATGAAGACGACACACTGAAGGTAACTTACAAGAACGGTGTTTTGGTGAATGACTACGATGTGGATAAAAACGGATATACCATGACCTTTGTGGATTCCACTTCTCATGGAGTGTTGACTTTGGACGTGTCGGATGGATCCTTCACTTATGTCCCGGTATCCAACTACTGCGGTACAGATTCTTGGACTTATAAGCTCACAGATGAAACGGACTTGCAAAGCTCCAAGGCGACGGTGAAAATCCAGGTGAAGTGCGTGAACGACGCTCCGACGGTACAGGTCCTCGATGAAGATTTTCTCAAGAATCTAGTCTTTAAAGAAGATTTCGCGGACACGGCGATTGCTTTTAGCAGTGCACAGATCCTTTTTAAGGATGTGGACGGCGATGACATTACGATTGGCGCTTATGGCGATGATTTAATCCATGCTGGAGTGACGACTGTGGGTTCCTCCAAGCATTACATTGAATTCAGTCCAGTGGATGATGCCTACGGGACTGCTACGGTAACGCTCTATGGAACCGATGGCGTGGATACGGCGAAGGTGAACTTCCATGTGACCATTGAATCTGTCGCAGATGTACCGAAGGCTCATGAAGATGAATACGAGATGTATGAAGACAGCGTCGTGACGATTGCTGCGAAGAAAGGTGTTCTTGCAAACGATGTGAATCCGGACGATTCGACGGATGTGCTGCTGGCTTACCTTGTGACCGATGCCGCTAATGGTAAGGTTAATCTGAAAGAGGACGGTTCCTTCACCTATACGCCGGATGCGGATTTTGTAGGTGCGGATTCCTTCTCTTATGTGGTCGTGAACTCTTTGGGCGATTCTTCGAATGTCGCTACGGTTCGCATGAATGTTGTGGACAGAAACGATGCTCCGGTCGTTGCAATCGATACGGCTGCATACGATACGCTTGTCCGTGCAGAAGACTTTACATCGCCGATTACCTTCACGGCAACGGAAACAAAGACTTGGTTTACGGATCCGGACGGCGATAAGATTTACCTGAGCGTCGAAAGTGATGACGGCAAGCTGAATCCGTCGATTTCGGCGGCTGGTGTTGTGACGCTCAAGTCGGTAAGAGATGCGTTCGGGGATGCCTATGTAACGGTAACTGGAGCGGATGGCATTTCGGGATCTTCGAGCTTCAAGATCCACGTGTACTTGACTCCGGTGAATGACAAACCGAGAACGACGATCGATACTCTCGTTCTCATGGAAACTCATGATTTCGTTATTGAATTGGATTTGGACACGCTTATTTCGGATCCGGATGAAGAACCTCTTACGTACAAGGTCACGAATGCTTCGGGAGTCTTTAGCACGGATCTGGATGGCTCTATCTTGACCATTACTCCGGCAGTGGTAAACGATACGATTCTTGAAGCCCTGTATGTGGTACGTGTCCAGGCAACGGACTCTTCGGAAGAATCTTCCATTTCGGCAATCTTTATCGACGTCGGTGGTAAGCTCGGTATTGCCTCGAAGATGACCTTGGCAAAGAATTTGTCTTGGCAGCAGGCGATTGCCAAGACTCAGGGTTTTGCAAAGCTCTATGACATGAAGGGTCATGTGCTGTGGCAGGGACGTCTTCCGGCTTCGGAATCCGAAGTCCGTGAAGCGGCAACGCGTGCTGCGGGTAAGACTGTTCTGCGAGTCAATCGTTCTCAATGGATGTTGAATTCGGAAATTCTCCGTTAAGTTTCTAAATGAAAATTCACGAAGTGCCTTAGTGCAATCGACTGAGGCACCTTCTTTTTTAAAAGAGGATTTATGATTCAGTTTTCGACACTCCTAAAAATGGTTTGTTTCTGGATGCTTGCATGGATGACATCCTGTTCTAGCTACAACAAGCATCAGGATGAAGCCGATAAAAACGGTCCGGTAGATTGCGTGGACCTTCACGTTAGAAATGCAGAATGGCATTTCATAGACCGTGGCGTGCGTTTCGATGTGTTCGGGACCTGCAAAAAAGGCATGCGCCATGGAAACTTCCGCTTCTTTGCCGACGGTCATGAAGTTGCAGTCGTGAAGTATTCCAAGGATTCCGAAGTCAAGGTGAAGTGTGCTATCGCGAAAAATTCGATGCCTGTTTCTTTCCAGGAATGCCTTTCCAATATTCATCCGCGGGAAAGTTCTTCGACGGGTTCTGTTGGAGGCTCTGTCTGGGATCAGCCAATATACTAATCCATGTTTTGTATTGCGTATAAATGAAAAGAGAAACCGAGCGGTTTCTCTTTTTTGAAAATGCAAGTTTTCATTGCCAAACAATAAAAAAGAGAAGTCTTGCGACTTCTCCTTTTAATTCTAAAAAGAATTGTGTGAAGATCTTACTTGACCTTTGCGCCGCGTTCGAGACGGATCGTGAACGTGGTCTGGTCAGCGACTTCGCTCGGACCCCAATACTGGATAGGACCCGGGTAGGTGTAAGATTCAGTCTTAGCCCAGACGTCGCGGTTCTTAGCGAGGTACTTGAACGGAGCCGCATCGAGCTTCACGAGAGCCTTCTGGATAACCGGCTTGTCTTCACCGTGACGACGTTCCATGTTCATCATCATGGTGATAGGAATGCCACCAGCGACCCACTTGTCAACGCCCTTCGTGAGGTCGCGGACAGAGCTCATATAACCGTTGAGCTTGTGGTAAGCGAGAACGGAAGCGGTGTAACCGAGGCTGTAGCAGTAGTCCGCATCGAAGTTCGACGGAGCTGCGCAACGGCCTTCGTAGCCAAAGAAGTGGTTCAAGGCAGAGAACTTGCCCTTGAAGTTCTTGCGGCTCTTGAGTTCCTTCTTGACCATTTCAATGATGAGCTTTTCGGTTTCGATGAGGGAAACCTGAACGTTACCATGGCTGTCGCGTTCAAGCATGAGCTGAGCCTGAATGCCAGCCGGGAGGCTCTTGAGAACTTCAGCAGAAGACTTAGAGACCCACTGGGAGAGCTTTTCAACCTTAGCAGCGGTGTCGAGGTCTTCGACTTCCTTTTCATGGTGAGCGAGAGCTTCGGAGAGTTCGGAAATGAGAACGCCAACATCCGGGATGAATTCGAGGAGGCCTTCCGGAATGAGGGCCACGCCGAAGTTCTTGCCGTCGGCAGCACGGGCAGCGACGATGTCTGCAACGTACTTGATGACCTGCTTCAGCTTCATCTTCTTTTCCTTCACTTCTTCGGAAATGAGGGTGATGTTCGGATGAGTCTGGAGAGCCGCTTCGAGAGCGATATGGGAAGCAGAACGACCCATGAGCTTGATGAAGTGCCAGTACTTCTGAGCGGAGTTCGCATCGCGCATGATGTTGCCGATGAGTTCCGAGTAGGTCTTCACAGCGGTATCAAAACCGAAAGAGGTTTCGATGTATTCGTTCTTCAAGTCGCCGTCGATTGTCTTCGGGCAACCGCAGACAACGCAGGATGCGCCCTGAGCCTGGAAGTATTCGCCGAGAACTGCAGCGTTCGTGTTGGAGTCGTCGCCACCGATAATCACGATTGCGTCGAGCTTCTGAGCCTTAGCCACAGCGAGGCACTTCTGCCACTGTTCTTCAGTTTCGAGCTTGGTACGACCGGACTGGATGATATCGAAACCACCCGTATTGCGGTATGCGTCCATGAGCTTTGCGTCGATCACCTTGAACTTGCCGTTTTCGAGACCAGACGGACCGCCGAGGAAGCCGAGAAGCTTGCTCTTCGGGCTGATGCTCTTGATACCGTCGAAGATACCAGCGATCACGTTGTGGCCACCCGGAGCCTGACCACCGGAAAGAACGACACCGACGTTCACCGGACGAGCGGCAACAGCCTTGGTCGCCTTCTTGAGGGAGATGTACGGAGCACCGTAGGTGTTCGGGAAGAGAGCCTTGATTTTCTTCTGGTCGCTGACGGATTCAGTTGCTTTACCCTTGTTGAGGGCAACCTTGAGAGCGCCGTTACGAAGAGAGGCTGGGAGCTTCGGCTGGTAGGCCTTGCGAGCCTTGCCGAGAACGGACAGATTGTCGGACATAATGTACCTCTAGGTTTGATTATAAATCCGCGGAAAATATAGAATTTTGTATTTTCATCGATATGAAAAAATTCCAATTATTCCTTCTTTCTTTATTTACTTTTTCCGCTCTCACATTTGCCGATGACGTCATTCAGTTTGCGACTGATCCGTATGAACTCGGAGAAATTCCGCAGGGCGAATCTCGCCATGTGAAAATCGGTGGCGCAAATGTTTCGAAGGAAACGGTGAAGATCGAAACAGTGCTCTGCCAAGGTGTGGGATGTTCAAACTTCAAGTTTCCTAAAACCGTGAACCCGCGTGACCCGGTGAATATCGAATTTGATTATTCGACAGCAACGCTCGAAGGCCAGATTGCAAACGTCATTGTAATTGTGGAAACGAATGGCAAAACGCATCCGCTCTCGATGCAGGGATTGGTGAAGGCTCCGTTTGTCTTTAGCGAAAAGATGTTTGACGCGGGCTATTATAAAGCGGGCGAAAAACGCGAATGGACTTTCTACGTCTGGAGCGAAGACAAAAAGACGCGCCCGGATTTGGAACTTCCCCAAGAATTCTCCAAGGAATTCTCGGTACAGATGAAGAACGTTTCGTTGAACGTGGAAAAATTCGACGCGATTCAGGAAGGCGGCAAGGTACCTGGCCAAAAGATTACGCTCAAGACCAAAGGCCTTGTGAAGGATCCGAAGCTTAAACAGAAGAGCCTTTCGAAGATCGTTTCGTTCAAGAGCCAAAAACATCCGAAGGCAACTCCGGAAGTTCTGATTATCGGATATTGGAACTAAAGCCTTGTTCGCAAGACGAAAACGACTTGCAAAAAGGAGCCGTTTAAGTTAAATTTGGGGCACCTTGCAACGCAAGTTGCGGGCTGTAGCTCAGTCTGGTAGAGCGCTTGAATGGGGTTCAAGAGGTCGTTGGTTCGAATCCAATCAGCCCGATTAACAAAAAAGTTCCTCTCTTTCGAGAGGAACTTTTTTGTTTTAAACCGGAATGCTTAGACGAGCTTTTCGCCTGCAGCAGCGATCGAGAGCAAGTCCGCTTCTGCATACGGCTTGCCGATCCACTGGATGTTCACGGGCAGATCTTCGGACTTGCCGCACGGAACGGAAATGCCCGGAAGGCCAGCCAGATTGAGGCTTACCGTGTAGATGTCGGAAAGGTACATTGCCATCGGATCGCTTTCGTTTGTTCCGCGCTTTAACGGAAGGCCCGGCATCACCGGGGAAGCGATCACGTCGCAGGATTCGAAAGCCTTGGTGAAGTCGTCCGAGATCAGACGACGGACCTTCTGCGCCTGAACGTAGTAGGCGTCGAAGAAGCCGGAGCTCAGCACATAGGAGCCGAGCATGATGCGGCGCTGCACTTCCTTGCCGAACGCTTCGCTGCGGGACATGGCGTACAGGTCGTAAAGGTTCTTCGCTTCCTTGCTGCGGTAGGTGTAACGTACACCGTCGAAGCGGGAAAGGTTGCTCGAAGCTTCAGCAGTTGCGATGATGTAGTAGCTCGCAACGGCATAGCTGATGTTCGGCATGGAGATTTCTTTCAGAACGGCGCCTTCGGCTTCCGCTTTTTTCAGAACATTTTCGATCGCGGACTTGCAGCCTGCGTCGAGACCTTCGGCGAAGTATTCTTTCGGAACGCCGATGACCTTGCCCTTCAGGCTTTCACCGATCTTGCGCCCGAAATCTTCTGTCGGACGCTGACTCGTGGTGTTGTCATGGATGTCCTGACCGCAGATGGCGGAAAGAACTGTAGCTGCGTCCTGGACGTTCGTCGACAGAGGTCCGATTTGATCCAAGCTCGAAGCGTAAGCGATGAGGCCGTAACGGGAAACGCGACCGTAGGTCGGCTTGAGACCGACGATGCCGGTGCAAGCTGCCGGCTGGCGAATCGATCCACCGGTATCGCTACCGAGGGCGACAGGAACCGTGCCCGTAGCGACGGCGACGGCAGAACCGCCTGAGGAACCGCCTGGAACGCGGTCCTTGGCAACCGGATTTTCAACAGCGCCAAAGTAAGAGGATTCATTCGAAGAACCCATGGCGAATTCGTCCATATTCGTTTTGCCGACGATGACTGCACCCTGCGCTTCAAACTTTTCGACAGCAGTTGCGGTGTACGGGGCGACGAAGTTTTCGAGGATCTTCGAAGCGGCCGTGGTACGGGATCCTTCGAGGCAGAGGTTGTCCTTGATGGCAACCGGAATACCGTCGAGAGCGCCGAGAGTCTTGCCCTGTGCGCGGCGTTCGTCGCTTTCCTTCGCCTTCTGCATAGCGCGTTCAGTGAGGACAGAAATATAGGCGTTCAAACCTTTATTCTTTTCAATCGATGCAAGCGATTCTTCTGCGAGCTTGACGGCGGTAGTTGCACCGCTTTCAAGATCCTTCTTCAATTCCTGGATGTTTTTCATTAGCGTTCTCCGGACCATTTCATAATATAGAGGCCGACGACGAGGCCGACTAGGCTCATCACGTTCAACTTGAGCGCAAGGCCAAAGGAAATCTTGATCATGTACAGATTCAGCACAAACGGTTCCATATCCGATCCGTCGCCCGTGTTGAACGCCCAGAACGGTTTCACGAAGAAGTTGTGCACGATATTGTTGTAGCCGCCAGCGTTCATCAGCTCACCGAGCTTTCCGAAAACAAAGCCGAGGCATTCGCCAAGGACTCCGCCGATGATGAGGCCGAGGACAACAAAGAGAAAAAGTCTTCCAAAGCTATTGTTGCGCGACATGTCGTGTGTCCATTTTTTTGTCAAAATATAAAAAAGATGGGCACTCTTCCGTGAAAGGAGTGGCCTTGAAACTGCAGGAAATAGAAACTCCAGATGGGATTTGCTATATTACGGTCGGTACAAATAGGGGTGCTGGCGAGTGCTGGCTGAGATTATACCCTAAGAACTTGGTTCGTAATCGAGCAAAAGGAATCTGTATGACAGAATCTTCGAAGTTTTTTAAGCCCTTCCCACAGTCTCACCGTATCTATGTTCCGGGAAAGCTTTTTCCCGATATCCGCGTATCCATGCGTGAAGTCGAAATTTCGGATCCTCTGACCCCGAAGCTCGGCATTTACGATACGAGTGGACCTTATGGCGATCCGCAGAAAAAGATCGATGTGAATCAGGGAATTGAAAAGATTCGAAAGCCGTGGATCGATGCGCGTAAAAAGAATGGCGAACCTCTGACGCAGATGCAATATGCGAAGAAGGGAATCATCACGCCCGAAATGGAATACGTCGCTATCCGTGAAAATCAAAAGATGGACGTTCTTTTGGGTGAAAACGGCTCGTCGATAACGCCGGAATTTGTGCGCAGCGAAGTCGCCGCAGGTCGTGCCGTCATCCCGTGTAACCCGAATCATCCGGAATGCGAACCGATGATTATTGGGCGCAACTTCTTGACGAAAATCAATTCGAACATCGGAAACTCCGCGGTGGCCTCTTCGATTGAAGAAGAAGTGGAAAAGATGGTTTGGTCGGTGCACTGGGGCGCGGACACGGTCATGGATCTTTCGACAGGCAAGAACATTCACGAAACGCGTGAATGGATTTTGCGCAATAGCCCGGTTCCTATTGGAACGGTTCCGATGTATCAGGCGTTAGAAAAGGTGAACGGCATTGCCGATCACCTCACGTGGGAAGTTTTCCGCGATACGCTTATCGAACAGGCGGAACAGGGCGTTGACTATTTTACGATTCACGCAGGACTTTTGCTTTCGTATGTGCCACTCGCGTTGAAGCGCACCACGGGCATTGTGAGCCGAGGCGGTTCGATTATCGCCCGCTGGTGCATGGTGCACAATCAGGAAAACTTCCTTTATACGCATTTTGACGAAATCTGCGATATTCTTGCGAAGTATGATGTTTGCGTTTCTTTGGGCGATGGGTTGCGTCCGGGTTCGACTGCGGATGCCAATGATGAAGCCCAGTTCTCGGAACTCGACACGCTCGGAGAACTCACGAAGGTCGCTTGGGCAAAGGGCGTTCAGGTTTTGATCGAAGGTCCGGGCCACGTGCCGATGCACAAGATCCGTGAAAATATGGAACGTCAGGAACAGATGTGCCACAATGCGCCGTTCTATACGCTTGGACCTCTCACGACGGATGTCGCTCCGGGCTATGATCACATTACGTCTGCAATCGGTGCCGCGATGATCGGCTGGTTCGGAACGGCGATGCTCTGCTATGTGACTCCGAAGGAACATTTGGGCCTCCCGGATAGAGACGACGTCCGCGAAGGCGTGGTTACGTATAAACTAGCAGCCCATGCGGCAGACCTCGCCAAGGGGCATCCGGCGGCTCACTTCCGCGACGACGCGCTTTCTCGCGCCCGCTTTGATTTTCGCTGGAACGACCAGTTTGCGCTTTCGCTCGACCCGGACCGCGCAGTGGATTTCCACGATGAAACGCTCCCGGGCAATGGTGCCAAGGAATCGCATTTCTGCTCGATGTGCGGACCGAAATTCTGCTCCATGCGTATTTCCAAAGACATCCTGCAATTTGTAAAAACAGGAAAATTAGATATGGAGAAGTAAAATGCAGTATATTCTCTTCACTAGTGCAGAGAGTTTTGTCGACGAAGTCGATTTAATTGAAAAAATCTTCGCTAATGATGTAGACTATCTGTATGTGCAGAAACCATATATGAACGACCGTCAGCTGGAACGGTTCCTTCTTTCGATTCCAGAAGAAATCCGAATGAAGACGTTTCTTTGCGGCTCACCGAGTATGGCTCAGGAATTCAGCCTCGCCGGATTCCATCAGCCGATGGAATGGTTCGTTCAGAATGGTGGAGCCGCGCTGAGAGCTTCGGGACTTTTAAGTGTCGAAGTGGAATATTTGCGGGATTTGGAAAAGCTTTCCCCGGAATTGCGTTCCAAAATTTTCCAGGTGGTAGTGAAGAATAAACCGGAAAAGGTTCCGGAAAATGTCTTTGTCGCTTGCGATGCCACAGAGCTATCGGATGATGAACCTAACAGGGCGATTGTCTCGGGAATCTGGGAATTCGCCGACTCGGTTTCCGCTTGGAGGCGCTTATGTCTAAAATGACCTATGCCATGACAATCGCAGGTTTCGATGGAAGTGGCGGCGCAGGGATCTTGGCCGATATCAAAACGATGAGGGATTTTGGAGTGTACGGCTGTTCTGTTTGTACCGCTTTGACGGTGCAAAACGAACTGTCTTTTGCGGACCCGGGATTTCTCCCATGGGAACGCATCCGTGTGCAACTCGATAAGCTTCGGGAAGTGCGCGAATACAAGTTCATCAAAATCGGACTTGTGCAAGATGCGGAAATGCTCCAGAAAATTGTTGAATGGATACGCCAGAATAATTCCGATGCGTTTGTCATTTGGGATCCGATCATGGGAGCGACGACCGGTTTCCGCTTTTTCGCCGATGATGATGCGGACAGGTTCTTTCCGGTATTTTCACAGATCGATTTGATTACGCCGAACCAGTATGAGTACGCCTATCTGGGTTTAGGTGTCGCTGACAGCCGCAAGGAACTTCTGGTTGGAAAAAAGACCTCCATTCTGCTGAAGGGAGGTCATGCGGAAGGGGAAGATTCCACCGATACGCTTTGGCACGAAGGAAAAATTTTCAAATTCACTTCGAAGCGTTTTGTCGGAGTCGATAAGCACGGCTCGGGCTGTACGCTTTCGTCGGCGATCCTCGCCAATGTGGCGCTTGGAAAGTCCTTGCCGGAATCTTGCCAGGCTGCCAAACTTTATATCGAAAAGTTTTTGGCAGGCGGGGAAGGCCGAGTCGGCTGGGTCGACTAAAGCCTAGTTGTTATCGTCTTCAAGTTGATCCTTGATCGAGTTGAAGATCGGATCCCAGAGAGACGGACCGCCTTGCTTCGGATACACATAGGTGAGTTCCTGGGTGTTCATCCAGGCTTTGAGCTTGGTCACCTTGATCACGCATGAAGATTCGTCTCCCGAAACGCTTACCCAGAATTTGATGTACTGGTTGTTTTCCATGTTGCGCTTCTGGTCATCGCGTTGGGTGTAACTTGCGACCGTGTACTTTTCGGTGACCATCTTTCCGTTTTCCGGATCATCTTTGGCAAGGGCAACCTTGTTGTCGGCGAAGGTCTTCTTGGTGGCTTCGTAGCAGGCTGTGGAAGAATATTCGAACGAACGGGTCATGTATTCGTCGTAGAGAGTCGGATCGTCGAGCATTTTCTTGGGCTGCATCATGGCACAACCGCTGAAGAAGGTTGCCGTCGCGAGAGCGAATCCGAGTAAGGCTTTCTTTTTCATTTTTGTCTCCGGGGATTGGGTGTTTTTTTTGAAAATGTACGAAAAAAAACGGCTTTGTCAACAAAAAACTTATGATAAGTGCCGCTTTTCGAAGAAAAACAAAAATCCCGTGGAATTTTCCACGGGAATCTTTTTTTCCGTCGTTGCGGACGTTTTGCCCGCTGCGAGGATTTTTTGATTTTTTGAATTACAGGTCTACGACTTCAGTCCAGCCGAACGGATCCGGCGCTTCACCGAACTGGATTGCGGTGTACTTCGTAAAGAGTTCCGTACAGACCGGACCCGGGTTTACGCCGTCACCGTAGGTGAACTCCTTGCCAGCCACCGGGTCCACGATCTTTTTGATCGGGGTGATCACGGCTGCCGTACCGCATTCTGCGGTTTCCGAGAATTCTGCGAGTTCTTCGAATGGAACTTGGCGGCGTTCCACCTTGTAACCCAGATGTTCCGCGAGCTGCTGCAAGCTCTTGTTCGTAATGGACGGGAGAATGGATTCGGACTTCGGGGTCACGAAGGTCTTGCCCTTGATACCGAAGAAGTTTGCCGGACCGCATTCGTCGATGTACTTCTTTTCCTTTGCATCGAGATAGATCGTGCTCGAGTAACCGAGCTTCTTTGCTTCAGCGAGAGAAAGAAGGGACGCCGCGTAGTTACCGCCGACCTTGACCGTGCCCGTACCCTGCGGAGCGGCGCGGTCGTAGTTACGGCTGATCATCATGTCGACCGGTTTGAAGCCGTCCTTGAAGTACGGACCGACCGGGGTCACGAACATGAGGAGCAAATATTCATCTGACGGCTTCACACCGACTTCTGGACTCATACCGATGAGGAGCGGACGGATGTAAAGAGTTGCACCGTAGCCATACGGTGGAACGAAACGCTTGTTCGCCTTCACGACCGTGTGAACCATTTCACGGAAGAGTTCTACCGGCGGAACAGCCATAAGAACGCGGTTTGCAGTGTTCTGAATGCGCTTGGCATTTTCTTCAACGCGGAAGATGCGGACCTTGCCGTCCTTGCCCGTGTAAGCCTTGAGGCCTTCGAAGCCTTCCTGACCATAATGCAAGCAAGTTGCGGCCATGTGAATGCTAATGTCTTTGGAGGAGGTGACTTCAATTTTGCCCCACTGACCATTGCGGTAGTAGCAGCGAACGTTGTAATCGGTATCGTAGTAACCGAAGGGAAGAGTCTTCCAATCAACAGTATTCAAATCGACTTGCATAATTGAACCTTTCTATTTTGGCGTCACCTGACGTCAATGCAAAAATACACATTTTGAAGCGAAATGGCTTTAAGGGGAGCAAAAAAGATATATTCTGAAGAAAAGCGAGGTTTGGATGCATTTCAAAACGATGATTGTCGGGGCGATATTTCTTGGGAAAATGGTCTTTGCGGAATCTCCGGTGGACGATTTCGGCTTTCAAAAATTTTACACCACTCTAACAGGCAGTCTATCGTGGACTTCGGCGCATTGGAACAATGGAAATGACCGAACCTTTTCGGACTGGTCCACGGACCCCGATGATCCGACGGGCTGGACAAGCGACCAAAGCGGTTCCGCGCAAGGCTTTCATGTGGATGGTTCGGGCGTGATGCAGATGCTTGGAAATGCTCCGCGTTTTCACATTAATTCGAATAACGATGAAGACCCGACTCCGACGAGCCAGTTTTTTTTGAATGTCGAGTACACGGCTTACTTTATGCGGAATGCGCTCGGCGGTGAAAATTGGGGCGGCATGATAGTCGGCTTGCGCAGCGGCTCGCATCATCACGGAAGTTCGGGCAGGGACAATTGCCTTGCGAATACTTATTATGCGCGTTTTCGAAACGATGGAACCTGGGATTTTGAAAAGGAATGGAAGCATCCGGGAAGCTATTATCGCAGTACATCGGGCATAGGCAAGCAGGATCCGCTTTGGGGCGGGGGAGTCCTTCCGGTGAAAAAGTGGATTGGGATGAAGTTCATCGTTTACAATCCAAACGCCTCCACGGTACGCCTAGAACTTTACATCGATTCGACGTCGAACGCGACGGCTCCCGGAAACTGGGAACTGGTCGGTATCGCAGAGGATGCTGGTTTGGATTGGTCGGGCGCAAGTTATGGAGCGTCGACGATCGAAGGCTGTGCCTACAGCGACGCTCTGGCTCCGATTCTCCAAGGGGGCGGAACCGCTTTGATGCGTTCCGATAATGATAATCCTTATTATAAGTATGTGAGCATTCGCGAAATAGATCCGACGGGGAGCTTTGACGATACGGGTATCCGTCCGCGGGCGAAGCCTTTGTTGAAGAGTGTCCCTGTGCGGCATTTTGATTTGCTCGGACGCAGTCAAGTTTTGGAAAAATTCTAGATTATGCGCGTAAAAGCAAGAAAGGATTTTGCAAATGAAAGTTTCTTTGAATTGGCTCCGCCGTCATGTGGATCTTCCGGAAAGTGCTGAAGAAGTTTCGAAGGCTTTGACCTCCATCGGTCTTGAAGTCGAAGGCATGGAAGAACCGGCGAAGCAGTATGAAAAGCTCGTCGTGGCAAAGGTTCTCACCTGTGAAGCTCACCCGGATAGTGATCACCTGCATGTCACGACGGTGGACGATGGCAAGGAAACCATTCAGGTTGTCTGTGGCGCTCCGAACGTGGCTGCAGGCCAGACCGTCGTTCTCGCTCCGATCGGTGCAGAGCTTCCGCTTCCGGACGGCAAATCTTTGAAGATGAAAAAATCCAAAATCCGCGGTGTGGAAAGCTTTGGCATGATCTGTGCCGAAGATGAAATCGGCCTTTCCGATGACCACGGTGGAATCCTGGTTCTCGACGATAAGATTCCGGCGGGTACCCAGTTTATTTCCCTCGGTTTTTACGACGCCACTTATGAATTGAACGTGACCCCGAACCGTCCGGATGCTCTTTCGCACCGTGGTGTCGCCCGCGAACTCGCAGCCAAGTTCGACCGTCCGCTGAAGCCGCTCGCTTACACGCTCACCGAAGACGCTTCGAAGGAAGCTGCTTCCGAAATCAAGCTCACCGTGGAACCGGGTTCCGGCTGTTCCCGCTATGTGGGCCGTGTTATCGAAAATGTGAAGGTCGCACCGTCCCCGGCGTGGCTTTCCCGGCTTCTCAAGTCCGTCGGTATGAACAGTGTGAATAACGTTGTGGACGTGACGAACTTCATTTTGATGGATGTCGGTCAGCCACTCCACAGCTTCGACATGGCCAAGTTGAACGGCGCAGAAGTTGTCGTTCGCAAGGCTAAGCCGGGCGAAAAGATTGAAACCTTGGACCACAAGGAACACGAACTCACGACGAATGATCTCGTCATCTGCGATGGCGATCGTCCGTCCTGCGTTGCCGGTGTGATGGGCGGCGTAGAAAGTGAAATCACGGATACGACGACGCAGGTGTTCCTGGAAAGCGCTTGGTTCAACCCGACTGTCGTGCGTAAGCAGGCTCACCGCCTTTGCACGTCGACCGATTCGAGCTATCGCTTTGAACGCGGAATCGATTACACAATGCAGCGTGAAGCAGACGATTACGCTTGCGCCTTGATCCAGGAAGTCGCCGGAGGCAACGTTCTCAAGGGCACAGTTGAATATACAGGCGAAGATCACCAGAAGGAACCGTTCGTGGTGACGCTCCGCGCATCCCGCGTGACGAAGGTTTTGGGCATCACCCTTTCCGAAGACGAAATCACCAAGTACTTGACGGGCATTGGCCTCAAACACTTGGGCAATATGACTTTTGAAATTCCGCCGTACCGTCCGGACCTTGAACGCGAAGTGGACTTGATCGAAGAAGTGGCTCGTCTCGTTGGCTTTGACAATATCCCGTACGACGTCCCGTCGTTCAAGATCAAGCCGAACGATCTTCCGGCAGAAGAAGTCCTCGGACGCCGCATCCGTTACACGCTCTCTTCGATGGGCCTCCACGAATGTATTTCGCTCCGTTTTACGAGTGCTGCAAATACGCAGGCTGTGTTCGGTGAACCGAACGATGCCGATCCGCGCTCGAAGCCGGCTAAGCTTTTGAATCCGCTGTCCGAAGACCTCGGCTGCGTCCCGACCTCCTTGATTCCGATTCTCCTCAAGTCCGTTGCCGACAACGAAAAGAACCGTCCGGGTTCTGTCCGCTTGTTCGAAAACAGCAAGGCGCAGTTCCAGAATGCGGAGCGCAAGGACGATCGCGATCCGGGCTTTACCGAAAAGCCAATCCTTTGTGCGGTCATCGCCGGCCATTGGAAAATGGAAGCTTTGGACGATAAACCGCGTGATGTCGAATTCGGCGACATCAAGGGTCTTGCGATTTCCTTCTTCAAACGTCTTGGCCTTCCGGTAGAAGTGCGCTCCGCGGAACAGAAGGAAAAATTCCTCCACCCGGGCAAGCAGGCTGTGATCATGAGCGGGAGTACGGTCTTCGGTTCCATCGGCATGGTGCATCCGGCTGTGTTGAAGGCTTTTGACATCAGCTATGCGACGGCTCTTTTTGAAGTCGATCTGGAAAAGGTTTTGAAGGCTCAGGAAAAGAAGGTTGTCTTTAAGCCGTTCAGCCGTCAGGTGTTCACGACCCGCGACATTTCTATGATCGTGGCGGAACGCATGACGAACGAAGCAATCCTTGAAAAGCTCAATTCCTTCAAGGTGAAGAACCTGGTGAAGGTGGAACTCAAGAGCGTTTATCAGGGTGTCGGAATCCTTCCGGGCCAGAAGAACATGGTTTACTCGTTCACGTACCAGTCCATGACGGAAACTCTGACGGATGAAGTGGTGAACAAGGCTCACGATAAGCTTCGCGAAAAACTTTCTGCCGACAGCGAAATCACTCTCCGTTAAAGGGTAAGTCGAGTATGGCTTATATTGCAATGGCGCGCAAATGGCGACCGGAGTCGTTCAACGATCTGGTCGGCCAGGAGCATATCGCAAAGACGATTGAAAATGCAATCGTCGGTGGTCGTCTGCATCATGCGTTCCTTTTTACGGGAACCCGTGGTGTCGGTAAAACGACTTCTGCACGTATCTTGGCGAAAACGTTGAACTGCACGGGTGGTGATCCGCTGATCCCGTGTGGAAAGTGCAAGAGCTGTCTCGATATCGCGAGCGGTCATCCGATGGACGTGATTGAAATTGATGCGGCTTCGAATACGGGTGTCGACAATATCCGCGATCTTTTGGAACAAACCCAGTATACGCCGATGATCGGCAAGTACAAGGTGTTTGTGATCGACGAAGTCCACATGCTTTCGAAAGGCGCTTTCAACGCGCTTCTCAAAACCTTGGAAGAACCGCCTCCGCATGTGATTTTCATTTTTGCGACGACCGAAGTCAATAAGGTTCCGCAGACGATTCTTTCGCGAGTACAGCGCTTTGACTTTAAGCGTCTTACGACAAAGCAAATCACGAGCCGTCTCAAATACATCTGTGATCAGGAATCGATTTCGACCGATGCGGAAGCACTCGGCATGATTGCAGAAAAGGCGGATGGCTCGATGCGTGACGCTCTCACGTTCTTCGATCAGGCTTACGCTTTTACCGGCAACGATATGAATGCGGACTCCGTCCGTTCCGTTCTCGGTGTCCCTCCGAACGATCTTTATTTTAGCCTTCTTGAATCCATTGAAAAGCACGATCTCAAGGGTACGTTTGCCGTTGTTGATAAGGCTTCGGAAACGGGTGTGGAATTTGCACCGCTTCTCGAAGGCTTTGCCAAGTTTGTCCGCAACCGCCT
This sequence comes from Hallerella succinigenes, assembly GCF_002797675.1. NCBI lineage: Bacteria > Pseudomonadati > Fibrobacterota > Fibrobacteria > Fibrobacterales > Fibrobacteraceae > Hallerella > Hallerella succinigenes. The sequence continues at coordinate 2,357,551 of NZ_PGEX01000001.1, forward strand.
GTATGTGAAGGTGGGCGGAATTTCTGCCGAAGAATTGAACATTTCGGAAGGTCTTTTTAGCAAGCTCAATTCTTGCGCGCCATCTCTTGGCAACGGTGACCTCTTGCGCATTGCGCGTATCCTCACGGACTTGCAGGGGAACATTCGCCGCAGCACGAATCCGCGTTTGCTCGTGGAATCCGCTTTCGCTCGAATGGCTTATCTCGACAGGGTCGTAGACTTGAAACGTGCCTTGGCCGCGATTAATGACCCTGCTTCCCAGGGTTCAAAAAAAAAATTAACTGAACCGCAGGCTCAGGTGTCGATGGCAGCGTTGACTGCTCCGGCGCCTTCCGATTCGCCTTTTACAATTGACTTCGACGGCTTTGACGCTCCGAAGTCTTCTCCTGCCACTTCTTCTGCAAACGATTCGTTTGCGATTCCGACGGCGCCTGAAGCGCCTCCGTCTATCGATAGGGGAACTCCCGAAATGGATCCTTCCATGATAATCGATTTTGGCGGTGCGCCTGCTTTTGACGATGACCACGGTTTTGACGAAGGGCCAAGCTTTGCCGAAGCCGGAGATGATTTGGGCGATGTGCAGGCGATTACGCGCTACGACATTTGCAACGCCTGGCAGAATTTGATCCGCAGCAGTTTCTCTCAGGAAATGGGATTCTTTGCGACAAGCCTGAACGGTTCGACTCTTGAACACGGAGACTTCCAGGAAAATCCGTTCCGCTTGAAAGTCGTTTATCCGGCCGCATTTAAGTGGGGCTTCGATCAGATGATGATGCGTGACGATTACCGCGATCGCTTGTTGAATATTCTGGAAGACCGCTTGCAGACAAAAGTCGCTGTGACCTATGAACTGTTGGAGCCGAAACCCGGCGAAGATGTTTCCGGAGTGCCGCTCAGCCCTTGGGAAACGGACTTGCAACATGAACCGGGGCTTGCGGAATTCACCCAGAGATTTATGGCGGAACTCATTGCGACAAGATCCGTGCCGAAAATGGTCGACGAAGAAAATTCGGACGGCGAACAATGTGCAGTGACTCCGGAACAGGAATAAAATTGTATTTTAATCCCCAAAAAAAAGAGGAAAGCCCTATGAATATGCAGAAAATGTTGAAGGATTTGCAGAAGATGCAGTCCAAGATGGTCAAGGCCCAGAACGATCTTCAGGCTCAGAGCTTTGAAGCGGAAGCGGGCGGTGGCATGGTGAAGGTTGTGCTCAACGGTCAGGGCATCATGACTTCGATCAAGATCCACCCGGATGCTGTCGACAAGGATGATGTCGAAGCTCTTGAAGATTTGATCATGGCTGCCGTGAATTCGGCAACGAAGAAGAAGGATGACACTTCCAAGGCTAGCATGGAAGAACTCACCGCCGGTATGCGCATCCCGGGACTCATGTAAGCCTTTTTCAAAGAAATGAAAATAGACCGCTGGATTCAGCGGTCCTTTTTTTCAAAAAGGAAACTTTAGTAAGCTCCGTTGCTCTTGAACACCGCCTTGAAGGTCTTTGCCACGAGCTGCAGGTCAATGCCAAAGTTCGAATGACGCACGTACTTGTTGTCAAGGCGCATCTGACCTTCGAACGGAATGTCGCTTCGACCGCTGACCTGCCAGAAACAGGTGAGACCCGGTGTCACGGAAAGGCGCATTTTATGCCACGGCAAGTATTCTGCAACTTCCGACGGAAGCGGTGGGCGCGGTCCGACGACCGACATGTCTCCGGCAAGAATGTTGAACAGCTGGGGAAGTTCGTCTAGGCTGAACTTGCGAAGGATATGGCCCATCGGATAAATGCGCGGATCGTTCTTCATTTTGAAGGTCGGACCGCTGGATTCGTTGAACTTTTGAAGTTCCTTTTTGCGGGATTCCGCATCGATGTACATACTGCGGAATTTGTACATCGTAAAGAGCTTGCCGTTTTTGCCGACGCGGATTTGCTTAAAGATAACGGGTCCCTTCGGGTCGCTGAACTTGACGATCAAGGCGCAGGCGATGAGAACCGGGGAAAGCAAAACGATGCCGCAGAAGGACGATACCACGTCGAAGGACCGCTTGATGAATTCCTTGGCGTAAACGGAAAATTTGTTCGTTTGGGTGAGAATGTCACCGTAGAACAGGCGCTTGAGCGAGAAAAAACCGTTGTTGCGCATATTGAACTTTTCAATCGCTTCGTCGAATTCCTGATCCCGCTTTTCTTGAAGACCGGTGTAAACGCAGACCTGGAAAATCGGCTGCTTGGTCTTTTTACGCAGAATGTCGACGAGACCCGCCTTTTTAATATTGACGAGCATTTTGCGACGCAGGCGTTCCAAAACGCGCAGGTCAGAATCGATCAAGATGACGCCTAAACCGTCAGGATTGTCTAGATAACCAACGACATCGGTAAATTTGGTTTCGGTCAAGACGGTGAGGACCGCAATTTTCCATGCCCGGACATAAGATGAATCGAACTTGCTGAATCCGACGATGTCGAACTGGCGGGTAATAATCTTAAAGTAGAGGAATGGATGCTGATTGCGGTTTGTACGCAAAAACTCTTCACGCAGGCGAGCCTTGAAGAAGTTTGCCGGATAAACCGTATTCCCAATATTTTGCGGGGAAAGAAAATCTCCCAGCGTGGATTGTGTAAAATTGTCGTGCACGTCCCAAATATAATTCTGATTTTCTAATTTAAAGGCGAAAAATTTCATCCATTGGAGATAATTATGCGCATTGGACTTATTGGTACCGGCACGATCGGTGGCGGTGTCGTGGAAATCCTCGAAACCAAGGCTGCTCAGTATCGTGAAAAGTTGGGTATTAACCTTGAACTCGCTTGTATCTGCGCCAAGAGTGACGAAGAAGTCGCTCCGTACAAGGCAAAGGGCTACAAGACGACTACCGATGCGATGACGATGATTGCCGATCCGACGATCGACGTGGTCGTGGAACTCGCTGGCGGCTATGAAATGCCGCGCAAGTGGATTACTACCGCTCTCGAAAATAAGAAGCATATTGTGACTGCAAACAAGGCGATGCTTGCCAAGTATGGTCACGAAGTGTTCCCGCTTGCCGAAAAGAACAATTGCCACGTTCTGTTCGAAGCCGCCGTGGGCGGTGGCATTCCTATCATCCGTAGCATGCAGGAAGGCTTTGTCGGTAGCGAAGTAGAACAGCTCAGCTGCATTATCAACGGTACTTGCAACTACATCCTTTCCCGTATGGGCGAAAGCGGCATGTCTTTTGAAGACGCTTTGAAGGAAGCCCAGCTAAACGGTTTTGCAGAACGAAACCCGACGTTCGACATCGAAGGTGTTGACTCCGCTCACAAGACGGCCATTCTTTCGAGCCTCTGCAGCGGTAAGTATGTGGACTTTGAAAAGATCCACGTCACCGGTGTTGCGAAGATTACCGCCGAAGACATTTCGAATGCGAAGGAACTCGGCTACAAGATCAAGCTTCTCGGCATCTATCGCCGTGGCGAAGATGGCGCTGTGGACGCTCGCGTCCATCCGTGCCTCGTTCCGAACGACCATCTGCTCGCTAGCGTGGACGGTGTGATCAACGCCGTGTACCTCCACTGCGACAACCTCGGCCAGACCCTCCAGACGGGTGCAGGTGCAGGTCGCCTTCCGACGGCAAGCGCTGTGGTCGCTGACCTCGTTTCCCTTGCCCGTTCCACGGATACCGGCTCTCGCAAGCCGCTCCCGATGGGCTGGTTCAACAAGGAAAATGCAGCAAAGCTTGTCCCGATTTCGGAAACCTCTTCCCGTTACTATCTGCGCTTTACGACGAAGGATTCCTTCGGCGTCCTCGCAAGCATCACGGGCATTTTCAGCCAGAACGAAATCTCGATCGAATCCATCATCCAAAAGGATGTGAAGGATCCGGGCAAGGTCAGCATTGTCGTCATTTCCGAATGCACAAAGGAAAGCAAGATGCTCACGGCACTCGAAGCGATAGACTCTCTCTCTTCTGTTTCAGAAAAGAGCCAGATGATCCGCTTCCTCAAGTAAGGCGTCACCCATGCTACGAGGAAATAAGCTCGAACTCCTCTTGCATTTGATCGGCGACTATTTGGCGGTGATGATTTGTTTTGTCATCGCCTTCTGGGTCCAATTCCATAGCGGTTGGATCTTGGATAAGTTCGATCCGTCCAAAATGATTTCGGAATATACCCGCGCAAGCTTTTTCCTGGGTGCGGGCTGGGTCTTTTTGTTTGCCGTGACGGGACTTTACCGTTCATGGCTTCTGCTCTCTCGAACACTCCAGGTTCTGCATGTGGCGCGTGCGGTTATTCTTGGGATTGTGGCGATTCTCCTTGGCCTTTTCGGCTCTGAATTTATCGGGCGTTTGGTCGCAGGTCAGCCGCTTCTCGGGGATTACGTTTACGGCTCGCGCTTCAAGTGGATTCTCCTTTACGGCGCTGGGGTCTTTTTCCTTGTCGCTTCTGTTCGTATGACGATTGCTGGATTTTTGCGCGCTCTGCTTCGCAAGGGCTATGGGGCAAACAACTTGCTCGTGCTCGGTGCGACGGAAGCGGGTAAAAAGATCGCTTTGGCTTTTGCCAAGTCTCCGGAACGTGGGCAGAAGGTCGTCGGATTTTTGGACGAACATTATCAGGTCATGGATCATGAATTCAATGGTTTCCCGGTTCTTGGAAAGTATTCCGACTTGGCGAACTTGGTGAAGAAGTACAAAGTCTCGGGCATCGTGATTTCGCACGACAGCTCCTCCTTGCAAGAAATCACCCGCGTACTCACTTGGGTTTGTGACCTGCCACTTCACATTTATGTGATTCCAGGACTTTACAACGTCATCAGCGGACATTACAAGACGAACCTCGTGCACGGCTTTGATCTGCAGGAACTTTTTGCGTTTAACATGCCGCGTTGGGAAGTCCGCGTGAAGCGCTTGATGGATGTGGTTGTCGCTGCAATCCTTTTGCTTTGCACGTTTCCGATTTCCTTGCTTGCTGCTCTTGCGATTAAGCTCGATTCAAAGGGCCCGATCTTTTATTCTCAAGAACGTGTGGGCCTTTATGGCAAACGTTTTATGGTGCATAAGTTCCGCACGATGCGGACGGATGCGGAAAAGAACGGTGCGCAGTGGGCGACGAAGAACGACCCGCGTATTACGCGTGTGGGGCACTTCCTTCGTAAGACCCGTATCGATGAACTGCCGCAGCTTTTGTGCGTGTTGCGTGGCGACATGAGCATGGTCGGTCCGCGTCCGGAACGTGCCGTGTTCATTGAAAAGTTGCGCGAACAGATTCCGTTCTACATTGGACGTTTGAAAATGAAACCGGGACTTACCGGTTGGGCTCAGGTGCGTCATCATTACGACACGAGCCTCGAAGATGTGCAGAAGAAACTCGAATACGACATGTACTACTATGAAAACATGTCTCTGCTTCTCGATTTCCAAATTTTATTCAGAACGATTTACGTGGTACTCACGGGGAAGGGGGCACAGTAGAGATGAGCGAAAAGAAGTCATTTCTGGAAGGAAAAAAGCCATCCCCTTTCTGGACTTGTTTGCAGGGGCCGGTGGAATTATTTCTAGCCCACAACTCTTAACTCGGAATAAAACTTATGTACGGTGATAATTCGAAACCTGTATTTCCGGTAGAAGACGCTTTGACCATGATTCGCCTCGCTCTCGCAGAAGATGTGCGCACGGGCGATGTAACGAGTGCATGGACAATTCCGGCGGATCAAAAGCAGCATGCGCGTTTGATTGCAAAAGAAGACGGTGTGTTGGCGGGTCTTCCGATTATTGAACTCGTGTTCAAAGAACTCAAGGCGAAAGCCAAGGTGACGCTCCACAAGCAAGATGGCGACGTGGTGAAGAAGGGCGATTTGATCGCTGAACTCGACGGCACGACTCATGAACTTTTGACCGGTGAACGCACCCTTTTGAACTTTATTCAGCAGCTTTCGGGCGTTGCCACGGTGGCGCATACCTTCCAGGAAGCTTTGAAGGGTGGAAAGACCAAGGTCCTCGATACCCGCAAGACCGTTCCGGGATTCCGTACTTTGCAGAAGTATGCCGTGCGCGTCGGCGGCGGTTCGAACCATCGTATGGGTCTTTTTGACATGGTCCTTGTCAAGGACAATCATATTGCCGCAGCCGGTGGCGTTCTCGAAGCCCTCGCCGTTGTCAAAAAGCACAATACCCAGAACCTGATGGTCGAAATGGAAGTGGAAAATTTCGACCAGCTCCGTGCACTTTTGAACAAGGGCGTGGACGTCATCATGCTCGACAACATGAGCAACGAAACGATGGCAGAAGCTTTAAGGATTATCAAGGAAAGCGGAGACAAGTGCCTTGTGGAAGGTTCGGGCAATATGACGCTTGAACGTGCGAAGGAAATTGCGACGCTTGGACTCGACTTCATTTCGGTAGGCGCTTTGACGCATAGCGTAAAGGCTCTCGATATTTCCATGAGAATTTAAGGCTCCATGAAGAACGCGAAGAAGAAGCCTTCGATCCGTAAAAAAGCACCTTATACCTTTGTCGTGGACGTGGGCAATACGCATACCGTCCTCGGTATTTACAAAGGCGAAAAAATTGAAGACCATTGGCGCCTGACGACTCGCAAGGAAACGACGAGCGATGAAGTTTTGAACCGTGTTGGCGGCCTGATTCGCTTTTCCAAAATCAAGCTGGAAGAAATCTCCTTTGTGGGACTTTCGACAGTGGTGCCGGTTTTGGAACGCCCTTGGGTAAAGGCCCTTCAAAAGCTTTTGAAGAAACCTGTCCAGGTGGTGAATTCGAACAACTGCCTTGATTGCCCGATTGCGTATTTGAATCCGGCTTCCTTGGGCGCGGATCGTCTTTGCAACATTATTTCGCTGCGTGATCGCGGCTATACCGATGCGATTGTCATCGATATGGGGACGGCGACGACATTTGACGTGATGAAGGATGGCGGTTTTGAAGGAGGCTTGATCATTCCGGGCATCAGCGCTAGCATGGATGTTTTGACGGAAAAGGCGGCTCGTTTGAAGCCGGTGAGTATTGAATGGGCTGATCGCATAGTGGCGAACAATACCGACGATGCGATTCGTGCGGGTCTTCTTTACGGCTTTATTGCGGAACTCGAATCCTTGGTGCAAAAAATCAAGAATGAACTCGGTAAAAAGAACGTTCCTGTTTTTGCCACGGGAGGCTGGGGCCGTATGGTTCTCGGTCACAGCGATGTGATTGATACGTATGATCCGTATTTGACAGTCAATGGGGTGCGCCTCGTTGCGATGTATGGAAATAAGGCCGTCGAAATCGATCGTGACGGCGATGAAGAGTAGCCTTTTATTTATATATATTCTTCAAAGACATTTCTGGAGTTTATATGCGTTGTTTAGTGACCGGCGGTGCTGGATTTTTAGGTTCGCATCTTTGTGAACGTTTGTTGGATGATGGTCATGAAGTGATCTGTCTCGACAATTACTTTACAGGCAGAATGAGCAATGTGGACCACTTGCGTGACAATCGCCGATTTGAACTTATTCGTCACGATGTGACCGAACCGATTCTGTTGGAAGTTGACCGCATTTTTAATTTGGCTTGCCCGGCAAGCCCGATCCATTACCAGTATAATCCGGTCAAGACGATTAAAACAAGCGTGATGGGCGCCATCAACATGCTCGGTATGGCAAAGCGCGTCCACGCTCGAATTCTCCAGGCTTCGACAAGTGAAGTCTACGGCGACCCGGATGTGCATCCGCAGACCGAAGATTACTGGGGAAATGTGAACCCCATCGGTATCCGCAGCTGCTATGATGAAGGCAAGCGCGTCGCAGAAACGCTCTTCATGGATTATCATCGTCAGAACCGTGTGGACATTCGCATCGTGCGAATCTTCAACACGTACGGTCCGCGCATGCTCGCCAATGACGGTCGCGTCGTCAGCAACTTTATCGTGCAGGCTTTGAAGGGTGAAGACATTACCATTTACGGTTCGGGCGAACAGACCCGCAGCTTCTGTTACGTTTCGGATCTGATCGAAGCGATCGTTCGAATGATGGATCAGAACGATGCGATTGGACCTGTGAATATTGGAAACCCGCATGAATTTACGATGCTCGAACTTGCCCAGAAGGTGATTGACCTGACGGGAAGCAAAAGCAAGATTGTTTACCTGAGCCTTCCAGGAGATGATCCGAAGAAGCGTAAACCGGATATTTCTCGTGCAAAGAAAGTGCTTTCGAATTGGGAACCGGTCGTGCAGCTGGAGGAAGGCTTAAGAAAGACGATTTCCTATTTCGAATGGACTTTGAAATAGTTTTTGTTGTATATTGTTGATTAGAAATTTCTTTTAACCGTTCGAGGGTATTATGAGTATGATTGCCGCTATTGCGCTGTTCATTGCCGCAATTGTCGCTTTGGTCCTGTTGGCTTTCGTTGCCAATTTCTTTAGTCTTTGGCTCCAGGCTTTGTTCTCTAGGGCAAGCGTGAGCATGTTCCAGTTGATAGGAATGCGCTTACGCAAGGTTCCGCCAAAGGTAATTGTGGAATCTCGCATTTTAAGCTGCAAGGCAGGCATGCCGGTCGATACGAACCTCCTCGAAGCTCATTATATGTCGGGTGGTGACGTAATCCGCGTGGTTCAGGCTTTGATCGCGGCGAACAAGGCGAACATCAAGCTCGACTTTAAGCAGGCTGCGGCGATTGACCTTGCCGGTCGTAACGTTCTGGAAGCGGTTCAGATGTCGGTGAACCCGAAGGTGATTGAAACGCCGCGTGTGAGCGCTGTGGCTTTGGACGGTATTCAGCTGCATGCGGTGACCCGTATTACAGTGCGCGCAAGCATTCAGAAGCTCGTCGGCGGTGCTGGCGAAGAAACGGTTGTGGCTCGTGTAGGTGAAGGCATAGTGTCTTCGATCGGCGGTGCCGCAAGTCATAAGGATGTGCTTGAAAATCCGAACATGATTTCTCGTAAGGTTTTGGAATCGGGTCTGGATGCAGGAACCGCTTTTGAAATTCTATCGATCGATATTGCAGATGTGGATGTCGGTCAGAACATCGGTGCACGCCTTGAAACGGACCGTGCTGAAGCCGATAAGAAGATTGCCCAGGCGAAGGCAGAAGAACGTCGTGCCATGGCTTACGCTGCCGAACAGGAAATGAAGGCGAAGGTCATGGAAATGCGTGCGAAGCTCGTCGAAAGCGAAGCCCAGGTTCCGATGGCCATGTCGGACGCTCTTCGCAATGGACGCCTTGGCGTGATGGACTATTACAACATGAAGAACATCCAGGCCGATACGCAAATGCGTTCCCAGCTCGGCGGTGTTGATGCCCAGCCGAATCAGCCGAATGCCTAATTCAAACTCTTTGGAATTCTCATGGAAAATCTGGTTGGAATTTTGATTACCTTTGCGATTATCGCTTATTCTGCGCATCGCAAGGCGAAACAGCAACGGCAGAATCAGCTGCCGACTGAATCGTCGCGCAAAGCGTCTTGGGAATCAGAAGATACAGGTGAAGAATGGGAAGAAGATTCCGAAGAGAATTTGGAAGAACCAGAAGAATTTTCTCCGCAAACGCCGGATCCCTTGCAGGATCTGATTCGCAAGTTCAAAGAAGAACAGGCGAAGGCGATGCGTGGGGAAGTTTCTTCGGCTCCGGTTCCTCAAAAGAAAATCATCGAAGCGGAACAGAAAACGCTTTCGAACGAGATTCCTTCCGGACATCGGGAATTTGAACACAGGGCGAAGCACTTTGAGTCGACTCCGACTCCGAAGGCGCCTGCACATTCCTATGCTCCGAAAAAGGATTTTACCCAGGTTCCTGCTCACGAATTTGTAGAGGCAGAACCTGTCTTTACCGCAAAACCGAAATTTGTGGTTTCGCAGGATCCGAGTGCAGACGTTTCTTTCCACGAGATTTCTTTGGAACAGAAGGCTTCAAAGCGTGCACCGAACCTTAATCTGAATATAAAAGAAGCCCGCAAGGGATTCTTGTGGGCGAAGGTTTTGGACGATCCGCGTTTTAAGCGCCGTTCACCGTATCCGTTTACTCTGGATCGTTGGGCATAACCGCCCAGCAAATCAAGTAAGCGAGCAATGCCGTTCCAAACGAAATGAGCGTTGCTAAAATCCAACCGATTCGAACAATCGTCGCGTCTATGCCGAAGTATTCTGCAATACCGCCGCATACGCCGACGATTTTTTTATTGCTTTCGGAAAGAGTCAGTTTCTTCATCGTGAAATCTCCCAGCATTCGGGTTAATAAATCTTTTCAAAAATAATGTAGAAATTTAGCGCCGAAAAGCGTCTAGTATATGGAGCTTCTCTCATTCAACCATAGGAGTCAAAAATGAGAGTTACCCATTTAAAGCGAATTTTCCCCATTGTTACGTTGTCGATGCTTTCGGCTTTTGAATTTTGGGGCTGCACCCAGGGCGAAAACCCGGAGGTCTCTTCGGGGGAACTTTCCTCGGTGCATTTGGATGTTGCTGCAAAAAGCGTTCCGCTCTCGGATAGTATCGTGGTAGACTTTGTTGGCCCGGATACGATTCACACGGTTCTTTCGGAGGGAGAAAAAACTTTGGATCAGAGGCTTGATCCGGGTGACTGGAATTTTTATGCCAAGCATTATGCAAATGGAATGCTCGTGCAACAGGGCGAAGTTTCGGCGAACCTCGTGGCGGGGGAAAATGTTTCCCTTTCGATTGCGATGCATGCGGTTGCGGGATTCTTTTACGTGCGCATCCCGCTCGGTCTTGAAAATTCGATGGGGATTTCTTCGGGAACGTTGCAGGTTCGTGGTGAAGATTTTTCCAAGGATTACGCTTTTTTGGTAGGGGAAATCGAAGCGACTGCGGCGACGGAGATGCTTGTTCTTGGACAGGAATATGATGCGAAGATTCTTCTTTTTTCGGCGGAAGGGGATACTTTGTTTGAAATCGATTCCCAGGTGACGATCGACGGAGAAAACTTTGTGCTCGACTGGCAGTTGAACTCGTTGCACGCGAACGTTTCTCTTTCGATTTCAAACGATTCTATTCGTACGTTAACAGCGGTTGCGCATTTGCCATCCAAGCTTCGGGCTCCGCAAAAGGGAGACTTGCTGGTTACGGAATTCATGACGGAAGGCAAGGAAGAATTCGTGGAGTATTACAATGCAAGTCTTGATACGTTGAATCTGGAAGGCTGTTCCCTTTGGGCAACGAGCACCTCCTCGCTCAAGCAGATGACCGATTCCGCTTTTACGGCAAAGATCGCTCCGAACGCTTATCTGGTCTTTGGAAAGGATTCTCTGGAAGGCCGTGATGTAACGGTTCCGCTTGCGATGCCCGGAACTAAAGGTTCGATTGTTTTCCGCTGCGCTTCGGGAACGGTGGATTCTCTCTTTTATGCGAGCGCTAAAAATGTGGCAAGCGATTCGCTCCTGATTTCGGAGTTCCCGATTGATTCCAAGATGAGTGTGCAGTTGCCGCTTTTCAATTACAAGACGCGCGCCGAGGGAAGTTCTTGGTGCAATGGGGAATTCTCATTGCATGCGGCGGCAAATTGTGAAGGAATTTAGGACGGTTTGACGTTTACCGTTTGCGCCTTGGCGGTGGAGGTTCTGGGTAGTCATCCGGGCGACCGCGGTGACGCCTTCTGTAGTAAACTGGGGGCGGTGGAGCCGTGTAAACGTGAATGCTCCATTCTGCTCGCGGGTAAGGTCCACAGGCTGTGTTCCCTGCACTGCAAAGGTTGCACAGGGCTTGTGGACTGCAAACGGAAAGGCGTGGATCTCCGTAGAGGTCTGCGAAATCGCTGAAGCGGCTTTCATAGCAGGCGTGGCAAGCACGCTCCCATGTTCCGAACGAGCATAGATCGTATGCGGAAATATTGCAGGTGCATTCGCTGCCGTAACAGGTCGAGCAACGGTAAATCCCGTTGAAGTCGTAATAGCACCATCTTTCCGAATAGACGGTTTCGGCGGAGTCATCGCGAATCGTGACGCAGGACGACAAAAAAAGCGCCCACAAAAGGATTAGACTTTTGATGAGCGCTTTTTTCATGCGAACTTGACTTGTGAATGTTTTACAATGGGAATTAATACTCCGCTTCCGGCTTCAGATCGCGGTTCATCAATTCCTGGATGACTTCAGCCGGCTTCTTGTCGTTGAAGAGTACTTCATAGACCGCATTGACGATCGGAAGTTCCACGTGAACAGAATCCGCGAGAGCCTTGGCGCTCTTGCAGGTCGGAACGCCTTCGGCGATCATCTTCATGTGGCTCATCACCTGGGAAAGGGTTTCTCCCTTGCCGATGCATTCGCCCACATAGCGGTTCCGGCTGTGCTGAGAAAGGCAGGTGACGATCAAGTCGCCCATGCCAGCGAGGCCCGCAAAGGTGCTCGGGTTTGCGCCGAGAGCGCGACCGAGGCGGCAGATTTCTGCCTGACCGCGGGTAATGAGAGCGGCACGGGTGTTGTCGCCAGCACCGATGCCGTACAGAATGCCACTTGCAATCGCGATGACGTTCTTCACAGAGCCACAGAGTTCCGTACCGATCTGGTCGGTAGAGGTGTAAATGCGGATGTAGTCGTTGCTGAAAATTTTCTGCACCTGCTTTGCCGATTCTTCGTTCGGGCACGCGGCGATAATCGCCGTGTAAACGCGGCGGGAAACTTCTTCTGCGTGGGTCGGACCGCTCAGAGTCACCACGTGATCGCTGTCAAGCCAAGGAACGTTTTCGAGGATGACTTCGCTCATGCGCTGGTCGGTACCTTCGAGAATGCCCTTCGTGGCACAGACGACGGTCGGAATTTTGCCCTGTGGATTCCACTTGGCAAAGGTCTTGCAGACGTTGCCCATCACCTGGGACGGGACGACGATTAAAACGAGTTCAGCCCCTTCGAGAGCTTTGTTCATGTCGGTCGTGTAAGTAAACGAATCCGGAAAAATAACGCCAGGAAGCTTGTCCTTGTACTGGTGTTCCGTAGAAAGCAGATTCACTTCTGCCTGTGAGAAAGTCCAGAAAGAAACCTTGTGTCCATTGTCATTCAAAACTTGGCCGAGGGTAAGTCCCCATCCGCCGGTGCCGAGTACTGTAACGTTCATAGTTCTAGTTAGCCTTTATATTGATACAATTTTGTTTCCTAATAAGGAAATTACACTTTTTTCTTCTTTTTGCCAAAGCCGTTTTCAGTTCCGTTCATCAAACGCTTGATATTTGCCTTGTGTTTGTAAATGACGAACACGGCGACGATCCAAGCGATGGAGAGGATGCCTTCGTTAATGTGGTCATGCGGATAGATATTCGGGGCGACATAACCGAAGGTGGCAAGGCCTGTCAACGTGATGCAGGCGAAGATGCTGCCCACGGAGACATACTTTGTTATGAAGGTCAAGAGGCACCAGACGGCAAATGCGCCAAGAGCGGTGACCGGAGCGAGGGCAAGGAAAACACCGAAAGCGGTCAAAACGCCTTTACCGCCGCGGAAGCCCGCAAAGCAAGTAAAGCTGTGGCCGAGAATCGCGAGCAAACCGCAGACAAGCGGAAGCCAGAAGTAATCCGGACCGCCCGAAGCCTTGGAAGCTTCGTTCATCCATAAAGCGATCGTCGGAGCGAAGAAACCCTTCAAAAGATCCACGAGAACAACAGGCAGAGCCGGCTTAACGCCGAGGACGCGGATTGTGTTCGTGAGACCGGAATTCTTCGAACCGTAATTGCGGATGTCGTAGTCTTTACCGTTGACGATCTTTGCGACCCATACGGCGGTTGGAATTGACCCGAGGAGATATGCTATCGGAAGCGAGAGTAAACTGTTCAAGGTCTTCGTCCTTTCTAAGAATGAGTTTGGTATCGAAGTTTAAACGGAGCGGTGCGCCATTTAAATGGAACGCTTCGAAGAAGGTCTTCAGAAGATAACGCTTGTAAGATTCGTCGACGGCGTCCGGGGTCTTGGTTTCGATGTCGATGACCGGAGGTTCGACCATGATTTGGCAGGCTCGGGTGAGCTTGACCAAGCGTCCCTGGTGAGCCGGATGCGGATTCTTTTGGCAGGCTTCTGCGAAGACTTCTGCAATGCGTTCACGGCCGATGACTCGGCGACAGTTCGCATAGACGGTCTTGATTTCCTGCAGAATGCGGTGCACGCGCAAACCTTCCTTGGCGCTGATCGAGAGGATTGGGGTGAATTCGAACAACGGTTCACGTTCACGCATCGCCTTCACCATGTGGTCAAAGGATTTTTCTGTCTTGTCCGGGAGAATGTCCCATTTGTTCAAGAGAATGATCAGTCCTTTGCCCGCTTGACGGATGCTCTGGATGATGCGGAAGTCCTGTTCCGATATGCCGAGAGTTGCGTCGATCATGAGAATGGAAAGATCCGAGCGGCGGATGCTTTCTTCGGTACGCATGTTGCTGAAGATTTCGACTTCGTCTTCGACTTTCGCCTTTTTGCGAAGGCCTGCGGTATCGGTCACGACGAACTTTTCACCATCGACGGTGAAGGTGCAGTCGATCGAGTCGCGGGTCGTGCCCGGAATGTCGGAAACCACGACGCGTTCTTCGCCCATAAGACGGTTGAGGAGCGTAGACTTGCCTGCATTCGGACGTCCGAGGATCGCAAAGCGGATAGGACGCTTTTCTTCCTTGTCGGACTGACCCTTTTTGGGGAGAAGCGAAATGACTTCATCCAAGAGCGAAAGACAGGCGTAGCCGGTGAGCGCACTGATGGTGCGGGGTTGGCCCATGCCGAGCGAGAAAAATTCCCAGCTTTCGGCGCGGTCTTCCGGGACTTCGCTCTTGTTTGCTATCAAAAGGCATTGTTTGTCGAGCTTGCGGATCATTCTTGCGAACTGGTCGTCGAGCTTGGTGATGCCGACACGAGCGTCAACCATGAACAGCACGAGGTCTGCTTCTTGGATTGCTGTGAAAATCTGGTCGCGCACATTGGCGGCGAGGACGTCAATCGTGTCATCCGGAAGGAATCCGCCAGTGTCGACGACGGTGAATTCACGGCCCTTGTAAGTTGCCGTTTGATAATGACGGTCGCGGGTCACGCCTTCACGGTCAGAAACGACAGCAGCTCTGCGTCCGAGGATGCGATTGAAAAGAGAGGACTTGCCCACGTTCGGGCGTCCTACGATACATACGATAGGTAATTTAGCCACGGTATAAATATAGTTATATGATTTGTAAAAAAATCGTTGATTAAACACCGTTTACACGAATAGTGGCCAGAAGTGAGAATGAATTGATTATTTTGAGCTTAGTTTACAGAGACAAGGCTGTAGGAGGCTTAAAATGAAATGGAACTTGAAAAAGTACTTTTTGCTTGCAAACGCGTCGCTATTTTCTGCTGGCCTTTGGGCGTTTCCTGCAAATCCGACTCCCTACTCGATAGATAACGCGGGCGATTCGCTCACCCTTCGGAACGGAGGCGATGAACATTATCGCTATACGCAAACCGTAGATGGTTATCTTGTCATTTCCGATTCCGACGGCGTCTATTACTATGTGGATGAAGAGGGGGAGGCCAGTTCTGTCAAAGCGAAGAATGCAGATCTGCGAGATACTTTCGACAAGTCTTTTTTGCAAAAACTCGATAAGTTCAAAGTGCGAAAGTCGCATCAAAAGAAAAATCCGAATAAGCTTGAACGCCCCGACCAAAATCGGGAAGAAAAGAAATCGGATTGGGTGCCGTCTGCGGAAAATACAATTCCTTTGCTTCGGCTTCCGAGTGCAAATTCCCATGCGACGGGTACCAACCGTTTCCCGGTCTTGTTGGTGGCGTCTCCAAGTGCCTCCAATGCGGATTCCGCAAAATATTGGAATCAGCTGAATCAAGTCGGCTATACGGAGAATAACCATTTGGGCTCTGTCAAGGATTATTTCAGAGATCAGTCCAATGGAATTTTTGTTCCGACCTTTGACATCTATCTGGTTTCCGTTTCGGATTCTCTTTCAAGCTATACCAATTCGGTTCATACATTAATCGAAGAAGCGATAGCAACCCTGAAGGTCAACTATCCGAATTTTGATCCGAGCTTGTATGATTCGGATGGGGATGGCGATATCGATGCGACTGTGGTTCTTTATGCGGGGACGGAATCCGCGGCCAATAATTTAGGGGGCTATCAGTACGAATTGCAGTGGGATGGGGGAAAAATCAGTGCAGGAAGTTCGAAAAACTTCAATTCGTATTTTATCATCAGCCAGATGTCCAGCGCGACGCAACTTTTGCCGATTGCAACTTTTGTGCATGAATTCAGCCATACGATGGGTTTGAAAGATCATTACTGCGTCGCTGCTTCGGATTGCTATGACGATTTTTCTAACAATGCTTATCAGGCTCCGGGGGCGCATGCTTGGGATGTGATGTCGACAGGGATGTACAATAACGGTGGCGGTAAACCGGTCGGTTACAGTGCGTTTGAAAAGGAATTTATGGGCTGGATGTCTTATACGACTCTGAGTTCCTCTTCCGGAGTAACGGTTCTCGAAAGCTTGAATTCTTCGAATCAGGCGTACAAGGTTCCGGTAAGCGGGAAAGCCGATGAATGGTACGTGATCGAAAACCGCCAGCAGAGCGGATGGGATGCATCTCTCCCGAATCATGGCCTTTTGATTTGGCATATTGATTACGATCAGACCGCTTGGAATCAAGATGTTTTGAATGATGTGGTCAGCCATCAGAGAATCGATGTCGTCGAAGCGGGAAATTTAAAAGTGACGGGGTATCACGATGGTTTTGACTTTACCCACTTGGTCGATGACGTTTTTCCTGGCTCTCAAAATGTGAATTCTTTTACGGCGATGAATTCCTGGGCTGGAGTGAACCTGGGAGTGAATTTGTACAACATTTTGGAAGAGGATGAAAAAGTCTGCTTTGCAACGCAGGACGGAATTTCGGTGGAAACTTGTGTCGTGGAAAGTTCGAGTTCTAGCGTGGAACTTTCGAGTTCGAGCGAAATGGATGTTTCGAGTTCTAGCGTGGAACTTTCGAGTTCGAGCGAAATGGATGTTTCGAGTTCTAGCGTGGAACTTTCGAGTTCGAGCGAAATGGATGTTTCGAGTTCTAGCGTGGAACTATTGACGGAATCGTTTACCTATGCTGTCACGTTGCAAAAGGATTCCCTGTATACGTCGGTGTCTGTAGATGTGAACGAAGCTTTGGAATCGCTCGGGGTTGTCGGTTCTGCAAGCTCCCTCTTTGCTTCGGGAGATCTTCTCTATTATGCAGTGGAATCCGATGGCTCGCTTAATCCGACATCGACCGCATCGGCTTCTGGTCATTGGTTCGATGCTTCCGGAAATGTTTGCAATTGGGATTCGGAAGGATCCGTCGCTCGGGTTTTCTCGGAACTGGATCTTTCGGAAGGGGTTGCAAAAATCGCCCAGTTTCCTTTCAAAACGGAAATCGGAGAATCTTACACGATTAGGCAGGCTCTTGTTTATGGACAAAAACGAGTCGATCTTGAATTTAAAATTACGATTGTATCGGATTCTTCGGACGCGCCATCTGAAAATTCTTCAGCGATCGCTTTGTTAAATCCGCAAAATGCGGTTTCTTCGCTTCAGGTTCACGGGAATCTTCTTCAGGCGAATACTTCGCTTGTGGGCAAAAAGGATTTAACTGTGTACGATCTTTCGGGAAAGATCCTTTACCGGGATTCGTTCTATGGATTTTCGAAGACGCTTGAACTGGAAAATATTTCGGTGAAGGGCGTTTTCTTGGTCAGGCTTTCTCAAAACGGGCGGATTTTGTCGTTAAAGCGCATGGCGGTGCATTAACCCTGTTTTTCGATCAACCAGAAAGGGCCGGATTTTTTTTCCGGTCCTTTTTTTGTTAACTTTGCCGCCGGATAAATCCAAAGGTAAACTTATGGCAGAAACGATGACTTCCGCGCAGGTGCGCGAATCCTTTATCAAGTTTTTCGAATCCAAAGGACACTTGTTTGTCCGCAGCTCGCCGGTTGTTCCGCATGACGACCCGACGCTGATGTTCACCAACGCCGGCATGAACCAGTTCAAGGCGATTTTCCTCGGAGATAATCCGAAGGGCTGGAAGCGTGTTTGCAACAGTCAGAAGTGCCTTCGCGTTTCGGGGAAGCATAACGACTTGGATGTGGTCGGTCGCGATAATTATCATCACACTTTCTTTGAAATGCTCGGCAACTGGTCCTTTGGCGACTATTACAAGAAAGAAGCGATCGCTTGGGCTTGGGAACTTTTGACCGAAGTCTGGAAGCTCCCGAAGGAACGTCTCTTTGCAACCGTGTACGAAGATGACGACGAAGCTTGGCAAATCTGGAAGGATGTTTCGGGTCTTCCGGATGATCGCATTATGCGCTTTGGCGCTCACTCGAACTTCTGGGAAATGGGTGACACCGGCCCTTGCGGTCCTTGCTCCGAAATTCACTATGACCGTGGTGACATCGCCACGCAGACGGAAACGTTCAAGGACCCGATCAAAGGTGTGAACGGTGAAAATGACCGTTATATCGAAATCTGGAACAACGTGTTCATGCAGTATGAACGCCTGTCCGACGGATCTCTCGTTCCGCTCAAGGCGAAGAACGTGGATACCGGCATGGGCTTTGAACGTATTTGCGCCATTTTGCAAGGCAAAACCAGCAACTACGATACGGACGTGTTCACTCCGATCATCAGCAAGGTCGCTGAACTTTCCGGCGTCCCGTACAATGACGGTGTTGAAGGTACTCCGCACCGCGTGATCGCGGACCACCTCCGCGCACTTTCTTTTGCTATCGCTGACGGTGCACTTCCGTCGAATGAAGGCCGTGGCTATGTGCTTCGCCGCATTCTCCGCCGCGCAAGCCGTTTTGCGCGTCTCCTCGGACAGAAGGAAGCCTTTATTTACAAGCTTGTCCAGGTCCTCGCCGATACGATGGGAGACGCCTTCCCGGAAATCCGCGAACGCAAGGATTTTGTGGCAAACGTCATCAAGAGCGAAGAAGAAAGCTTTATTCGCACTCTCGATGCAGGCCTTGAACGCTTCGAAACCATTTCCGCTGACTTGAAGAAGGGCGAAAAAATTCCGGGCGACAAGGTGTTCCTCCTTTACGATACCTATGGATTCCCGCCAGACCTCACCGGAATTCTCGCTGAAGAAAAAGGTCTTTTGATCGATGAAGAAGGCTACGAAAAGTGCATGCAGGAACAGAAGGACCGCGCACGTGCCAACATGAAGAAGGGCATCAACACGATGGGCTCTGAAGGTTGGACGGAATACGCTGTGGGTTCGACGCAGTTCGTCGGTTACGAAGCGGACACCGCGAAAGTCAAGGTTCTCCGTTTCCGTGAAGATAAGGGTATTCTTTCGATCGTCCTCGACACGACTCCGTTCTATGCAGAAATGGGCGGTCAGGTCGGCGACAAGGGCCTTCTCCAGGCAGAAGGCTTGGACATCGCCATTTTCGACACGATCCGCGTGAATGATACGATTGTGCACCGCGGTAAGGTGACCAAGGGCGAAGCGAACAAGGACACGATGTCCGTGGAATTTGTCGCCAAGGTCGATATGCGTCTCCGCGACGATATCCGTGCAAACCACTCCGCAACGCATTTGCTCCAGGCAGCTCTCCGTCAGGTCTTGGGCTCGCACGTTGCCCAGCAGGGTAGCCGTGTGGAACCGGGATTTCTCCGCTTTGACTTTAGCCACTTCCAGGCGATGACCAAGGAAGAAATCCAGCAGGTCGAAGACATTGTGAACGACAAGATCCGTGCAACGCTTCCGGTGAACACCGACGTGATGGACGTGGACGCAGCGAAGGCAAGCGGTGCTATGGCTCTCTTCGGCGAAAAGTACGGCGAAGAAGTTCGTGTGGTCAAGATGGGTGCCTGTGGCGAAGAATTCTCGAAGGAACTTTGCGGCGGTCTCCATGTGAAGAACACCGGTGCCATCGGTATGTTCAAGATCGTTTCGGAAGCGAGCGTGAGCTCGGGCGTGCGCCGTATTGAAGCTCTTACGGGCCGTGGCGCAATGGCTCTCTTCCGCCTGGAAGACTCCGTTCTCACCGTTTTACGTGACAAGCTCCGCGCCAAGAACGATGCGATTGTCGAACGCTTTGAACTCACTCTTGAAAACGCTCGCAAGCTCGAAAAGGAACTCGCTGACGCAAAGCTCGAAATCGCGGCTTCCGCCGCTGCAGAACTTTTGAAGAATCCGGAACAGGTCGGTGAAGCGAAGCTCTATATCCGCGACACGAAGGCTCCGGATGACGGCTTCAAGACGCTCCTTGACGGCATTGCCCAGAAGATTGCAGACGACGAAGTCGTTGTGCTCGGCAATGTCTGTGGCAAGGCGGGCAGCATCGCTGTTCTCGTCGGCAAGGCTCTTCAGAAGAAGGGCGTTAAGGCTGGAGACTTGGTGAAGGAACTCGCCGCCTATGCAAACGGCCGTGGCGGTGGACGTCCGGACCGTGCACAGGCCGGTACCCGTGAAGTGGAAAAGGTTTCTGGTGCCATCCAGCACGCAACCGAAATCGTGAAAACGAAGCTCGGTGTATAACCCAAGGGAAAAATCCATGAAGGTCATTCATACAGCAGAAGCTCCGGCGGCAATCGGCCCGTATTCGCAGGCGATTGTGTCCGGTAATTTCATCTTTACTTCGGGCCAGATTCCTATCAATCCGGCTTCGGGTAACGTAGAAGGATCGACGATCGAAGAACAGGCCGAACAGGCTTGCAAGAACGTCGAAGCGATTCTCAAGGCGGCAGGTTCCGACATCTCGAAAGTGGTGAAGACAACTTGCTTCCTCAAGAACCTTGGCGATTTTAACGCGTTCAACGCGGTTTACGAAAAACATTTCGTAAGCAAGCCGGCGCGTAGTTGCTTCGAAGTTTCTGGACTTCCGAAGGGCTCCCTTGTTGAAATCGAAACGGTGGCAGAACTCTAATCGGAGTTTTTAAAACTAAAAAAGCCCGTCTTTTGGACGGGCTTTTTAAAATTGAAAATAGAATTACTTGTTGATGGCCGCGAGGAACGCGTCCTTCTTTTCTTGCAAGAATTCACGGCTGTTGTACTTGCGAATACGGCGAAGAGCCTGGTCGCGCAACTGACGAACACGTTCGTGAGAAATGTTCATCGATTCGCCGACTTCACGCAAGGTCTGCGGAGCTTCCTGGTTAATGCCGAAGATGCCTTCGATTACCTTCGCTTCACGTTCTGGAAGCTGTTCCATGAGTTCCTTGGAAAGATTTTCCACGCTCTGAATTTCCGAATCGGATTCCGGGTTCGAAGCACTGCCGTCGGCGAGAACTTCTGCGTAGGTAGCCTTGGAATCTGCCTTGAGCGGGCTGTCGAACGAAACGCCGCGCTGACCGATCTGGATCAATTCACGAATGTCTTCGCTGATCTCCTTACCGCGGGACTGTTCGTGCAAAGCTTTACGCACGCGCAAGTGCTGGTTTGCCGGAAGACGTATTAGGTTGCCCTGTTCGTTGATGGCGCGTGTAATGTAAGCCTTAATCCACCATACGCCGTAACTGATGAACTTTAAACCACGGGTGTGTTCAAAACTTTCGATAGCACGAACGAGGCCCATAGCGCCTTCGCTCACAAGATCCGGAAGAGGAATCGGACAGCCGCGGTACTGGATCGCGACTTTCAAAACGAATCGCATGTTCGCAGAAATCAATTTCTGACGAGCGATTTTGTCACCTTCCTTCGCTTTTTGGAACAGAATCTGTTCTTCTTCACGAGTCAGCGGAGCTGTCTTACGGATGTCGTCCAAGTAGCGTTTCAGAGTGACGTCTGTTGAATCAATATGCATTTATTGTCCTTTTTCCTATAATATCGCTTTTTTCTAGAGCAAGGAGCGTGCCAAGAGTGTAAAATTTCAAGAGCATAATTTTCGAATCGTTGTTTTTTAAAAAATTAAGGCATGATTGAAATATTTGTGTGTTTTTTGCAAGATTAAGAAAACAATTTTGCGTGTTGTTAATCCATGTTTCAACAGTAATGTAGTAAATTTAAAATGACTAGTAAAATCAAAATGTCATAAAATAATGACATTCAAGAGAGTGCCTTCTTTTGGAGCCTTTTTTTTCGGTTTTTTGCGCAAAATCCTATATTTCCGAAGCTATGTCTATTAAAGAACCTGATCAATCTGTTTGGGACCGTTTCTGGGCTCGTAAGCAGGACCTTTCCAAGGTGTATCCTGCGTCCCCGGCGATCCGTAAGACGATTCATAAATATTTCCCCAATGTACAGGGATTGAAAATCCTTGAAGTCGGACCTGGTACGGGTCGAGACAGTGCGGAACTTGCAAGGCAAGGCGCGGACGTTTACGTTCTTGATTTTTCGGCAGAAAGCTTGAAGACTGTCGAGAATTTGCGCATCCGTGAACGTCTCGAAGGAAATCTGCACTGTGTCCGTGGCGATGCTTTCCATTCGCCGTTCCCGGATAACACTTTCGATTTGATTTTCCATCAGGGTCTCGCAGAACACTTTGTGAATCCGAATCCGCTGATTCAGGAAAATTTCCGCATCATCAAGGAAGGCGGTTATATTCTTTGTGACGTGCCGCAGACCTTCCACATCTACACGGTGATCAAGCACGTCTTGATTGCGATGGGAAAATGGTTTGCCGGTTGGGAAACGCAGTTCTCGATCAAGGGTCTTCGCTCTTTGATCAAGCTTGCCGGTTTCCACATCACGTATGAATACGGTGATTGGATGCGACCGAACCTTTTTTATCGCATTCTGCGCGAAGCCTGTTTCAAAATCAATGTGGAACTGCCGAAGTATCCGCTGCACGGCACTCTATATCAAAAGGCGAAGGATGCTTTCCTGGATGCCTTTGACCGTGTACCGCTTGCCCGTTATACGCAGCTTTCCATTGGTATTCTCGCACAGAAACCGAAGAAAAAGTAATGAAGCTTCTTGTTCTCCAACGCAGGGATTCTAAGCATCCGGATTCGGGTGACTTTGAATACTATTCCCAGCGCATCTTTGAGAACATCGCCTCGCAAGGAAACGAGGTTGTGATGCTCGTGTCGCCTATTCACGGAGCGCCTCCGCGGGAGGTGTTGAATGGTGTGACTGTGGTGCGTTCGGGGGAAAATCCAATTCCGCAGCTGAATAAAGAATTTCATTTTGACGTAGCTCTAGAAAATCTGGCCGGACGTCCGCTGAGAATTGAAAAGAAGACGGATCTGCCAACGGTCGTGTTGGTGCATCGGCTATGGCGTACGGCGATTTTTAGGCAGAGCATTTCGCTAGCTTCCTTGCTCACGTGGATTTGGGAAATCGCTTTGCCGAGCCTTTACACCAGGTCGTCTTTTATTTCCGTATCTCCAACGCTTGTGCAGGGCTTGATCGATTTGGGAATTTCCCGCAATCGCATTGCGCTTGTGTACTGTGGCTCGGATCTCATTCCTGAAGATTTACCTCCTGTTTCGCAAAAGGAACGCTTCTTTTTGTGGAGTTCTTCGCAGGGTCACGGCAATGGTTTGGTTGCGGCGTTGGATGCGTTTGAAGTCTTTAGCCGTCGCCATCCCGATGCGGGATTTTTGTTGCGCATGACTCTTTCCGGTTCAAAACTATCGCAGTTGCCGAACGAGATTCGACGCCGAGGCTTAGGCGACCGCGTTCTTGTGGAATCCAATGCGACTCGGGAACGCAAGGCCGATTTGATGCGCCGCGCGTTTTGCTTGTTGCAGACCGATTACCAGGAAGGCTGGGGCTTTTCGGTAATCTGTGCGGGTAAGTATGGAACGACTACAATCGCTCCGGATTTTTCGGGATACAAGGATTGTATCCGAGACGGCGTGACGGGCTTGTTGTATCCCAGGTCCAAGGGCGTGGAAGGCTGTTGTCAGCAGATGGAACGCCTTTATGAAGATGAAAAACTCCGTGAAAATTTGCAGGCCAATGCCAAGCGCTATGCCGATTGTTTCCACTGGAGTCGTACAGCGAATGAAATTTTAGCGGTCTTGCAAAAGACGATTGAGAATCCATGAACACTCGCGTGAAGTCTTTTTTGATTTTTTGTCTGAAACTTTTGGTAACGCTGGTTCCTTGTTACTTTGTGTACAGGGAAATTGTGACCGCTCCGGGCTGGGACACGGGTGACCTATGGAATCTTTTTTCGATATCTTCGTTATTGCCGCTGTTTGTTGCCATGTTTTGCCTTGCCCTTTCCAATTTTACCGGTTGCCTGCAGTGGAAGCTGTTGCTGGATAAGCAAGAAGTTCACATGGGCTATTGGCACCTGGTGAAGCTTTATTTTGTCGGGCTTTTCTTTAACAACTTTATGCCGGGAAACGTGGGTGGAGACGTCAAAAAGGTCTACGACATCCGTATGCAGGGAAATCAGCGGACGGTGGGTGGTGGCTTGACCGCGACTTTTTTTGACCGTCTTTTTGGACTCTTCTTTTTGAACGTGCTCGCGCTCGCGGTCGGCTTGTTGTTCTTTATTCGCGATCCGAATCAGCGCTTGTTCCTGTTGCCTTCGCTGTGGGTGTTTCTCGGTTTTTGCGTTTTGTTTGCCGGACTTTTCAGCAAGCGGATCGGGCGTGTTCTCGCCTGGTTTTCAAATAAGATTTTTCCTGAGTCGGTACAGACCCGTATTTTGCATTTTCAGAAACGTTTTCAGCATTATCGCGATTGGAAGATGTGGGTACATATCGTTGTGCTTTCAGCTCTGACGCAGGGTCTGCGCGTGGTCGTACATTATTTTTGTGGAATTGCGATTGGTCTCGATATTGATGTCTCGTGGTACTTCTTCTTTATTCCGATGGTTTCGGTGATCAGTGCGCTTCCGATTTCGATTGGCGGTTTTGGCCCGCGTGAACTTTTGGCGCAGTCTCTCTTTGACCGTATCGGCGTGCCGGGCTTGCAGTCTGTGGTGGTGCAGCTCCTCGCTTACATGGTAAGCCTGGTGGTGAGCCTTGCCGGTGCTGTGTTCTTTATGACCGAAAAGAAAAAACAGGAGTCGTCCACGTTTTCCGAAGTGGAATCGTTGGATCATGTGAATTCCGAAAATCATTAAAAAACCTTTCTTTTTCTCTGTTTTGATGTTTCGAGCGTCTTCTTATGCAGAAGACGTTTTTTTTGTTCACTAACGAGACGGATAAACCGTGAAAAGGGAGAATTCGCATGGCGACAAAAGAAGAAATGGAAACGGAAATTTTGAAGGGCTTGAACAGCGATCAAAAAAGGGCCGTTCTTTATGATCATCAAAAGGATGGACCTCTTTTGATTTTGGCGGCGGCAGGATCGGGCAAGACATCCGTTTTGACGAGGCGTATCCAGTGGCGCGTTCTGCAGGGCGTAAAACCGGAATCGATTCTCGCTCTGACATTTACCGCTAAGGCGGCTGCCGAAATGCGCGAACGTGTACAAAAGCTTTTTCCCGATGCGGATATTCGACTGAGCACTTTCCATTCGCTCGCGTATTCCATTTTACGAGAAAAGTTCAACGGGAAATTCGGCTGGGAACTCGCCGGATTTTTGAAGGCTCCAAAGCCTGGGGAAGGGGAAAGTGAACGGTTCGCCTGCGCCTTGGTCGATCATCGGATTTCGCCGGATGCGATTTCACGCGATGATCTTTTTAAGCCGAACCTTCCCGGTAATCTTTTGAAAAAACTCGAGGTCATTCGCCAAGGCGTTTTAAAAACAGGGAACATCGTCTTTGAAGATCTAATTTACCTCGCCACGGAACTACTTGAAAAAAAATCCGCCGTGCAAAAGGAAATCCGCAACCGCTTTAGGGAAGTTCTTGTTGATGAATATCAGGATATCAATCCTTCGCAGTATTTGCTTGTTCGAGCAATCCTCGGACAGAACGAAAACCTTTTTGCCGTGGGCGATGACGACCAGGCTATCTACGGGTTTCGCGGCGCAGATATTGGGAACGTTTTTCGCTTCTGCAAGGACTTTCCCCATTCCAAACTGTTGCGCCTTGAATGGAATTACCGCTCCGTTCCCAAGGTGCTGTATTTGGCGAACAATATCTTTGAAGATAAACCGTTGCTTCTTCGCAAAACGCTGCGAGCGGGGAACAGCTCAAAGAAACCGATCTTTTTGGAAAATCGCGCTCCGGAATTTTGGGTCAGTGAAGATCCGCAAACGGAGCTTTTGCGCATCGTTTCTAAAATCAAGGAACTCCGTGAAGCGTATGATCTTGAATTTAAGAACTTTGCCATTCTGGTGCGTTATAATCGACAGCGCCTGTATTACGAAGAGGCGCTTCAAAATTTTCGCATTCCCGTTTACCGTGAAGAGGATTCGGAATCTCCCGAAGTTCCCGGTGTGCATGTAGAAACGGTCCACGGTTCCAAAGGTTTACAGTATACGGTCGTCTTTTATGCGGGTCTATCTGAACGCTTGACTCCGGGCGAATGCGAAGGTTCGCGAAAACAGAAAAAAATGCAATTAGAAGAAGAAAAACGTCTCTTTTACGTCGGCGTCACCCGTGCAGAGGCGGTGCTGATTTTGCTATATTGTAAAAAACGTTTTTGGAAGGGCCGTCTTTCTGAATTTAAACCTTCCCGGTTTTTACGCTATTTAGAAAGACCGCTCTCGGAGAAATCACATATGCCACTGATCCTTTTTAAGATCCGCGTCATCATTTTGGTTTTGGGATATATGATGGTCGTGATGCCGCCGTTCCTGTTCCGCTGTGTATTCATGCGGAAGTCGGTGCCGGCATGGGTAGAATACCGCGTACAGACGTTTACGAAGTACTGCTTTAAGGTGCTCCGTGTTCACATCGACATTGAAAATCAGTCGGCGCTTTCCCGTGTCGATTGGAACCGTCCGGTTTTTGTGGTGGGCAATCACCAGTCCTATTTCGATATTCCGATCGTCTTTTTGACGCTCGGACGTTCGATTGGCTTTTTTGCAAAGAAGGAACTGACCTATATCCCGTTCCTGAATTTTTGGATGAAGGCTTTGCACTGCGTGATCGTGGACCGTAAGGATTCCCGTGCATGCGTTGCCATCAAGGACCGCCTCGAATCTTCGAAGGAAACGGTGCGAGCCTTTATCTTCCCGGAAGGAACGCGTAGCAAGGATGGAACCGTTAAACCGTTCAAGAGCGGGGCTTTCCGCCTCGCAACGGATTTGAACGCCATCATTCTCCCAATCTACATCGAAGGTTCCCGCACGACATGGGAAACCCGCAAAAGTTCGGACACGGTCGTCGTCCGCTCCACGGTCATGGAACCGATCGACATCAAAGAACTTTCTGCGGAAAAGCCGATCAATCCGAAAACGGAACTGGTTCCGATGGTTTACGAAAAGTACAAGCAGATCTCTGAACGTACTTTGTAAAGCCCCAAAGAAGCGGATGTATTCCTCGCAATAACATTCCAACCTCCTACTCCTGAATCTCTCAGCAATAGGCTCTAAAATCTGGCAAGGGATTCTTCCGAAAATATCGGTGGATAAATTGTGACCTTAATTGGGGATATTTTAGGGTTGT
Organism: Hallerella succinigenes; assembly: GCF_002797675.1. Classification (NCBI taxonomy): domain Bacteria; kingdom Pseudomonadati; phylum Fibrobacterota; class Fibrobacteria; order Fibrobacterales; family Fibrobacteraceae; genus Hallerella; species Hallerella succinigenes. The sequence goes on from NZ_PGEX01000001.1 coordinate 2,384,931, forward strand.
ATTGCAGACTTAAAAGATGATATTTTGAACAAAAACTGAAATGTTTGAAATTGGCTAAATTTCGGCGATTTTTAAGATTTTTTGAAAAAAAGTCCCCAAGTTGCAAGTTTTTGTTAAATTACGAAACCGTAAAAAATGGGTATGTAAAACCTTTACCGTTTTCTTTTGGTTGAATGTTGATAGATAATGTAATTCGGTTGGCAGATGCCTCACAGGGCCTGTGGGATTCTGTCCTTTCTTCTTTGCGGAGCTCGCTTTCGGCGAACTCTTACGATATGTGGTTCGGCAAGAAGAACTTGACCTTGGATTGCATTGAAAACGGTTGTGCAAAGCTCATCGCTGCAAACGAACTTGTCGCCTCTTGGATCAACGGTCAGTTTAGAAGCGCCCTTTTAGAAGCGTTTAAGCAGGCAGACCCGGAAATCAACGATTATTTGATTTCTGTTTCTGCAAGTAGCAAGGCGTCCCAGGTGATGATCATGTCCACGGACGCCGCAAGCGAAGCCGCTGTGGAAAAGCCTGTTGTCCGTAAACCGCTGATCAGCCGTGAAGAAAAGACTCTCCTTGCGGAAAACGCTAAGACTCTCGCTTTGTTCTATTCGAACTATTCCTTCGACACCTTTGTGGAAGGCGACTCGAACCGCATTGCTCTTGCCATGTGCCGCACGATCGCCGAAAATCCGATGGAATGTTCTATGAATCCGTTCTTCCTTTTCGGAGGCCCGGGCGTCGGCAAAACGCATTTGTTGCAGTCGATTGGCCGCTATGCGATCATGTACAGCACGGCTTCACGCGTTGTCTTCCGCACGGCAGAACAGTTCTTGAAAGATTTCATGCTCACTCAGGACATGAGCGTTTCCCGTGCAGAACGTGCGGACGCGCTTGCGAAATTGCGCAGTACTTACGAAGATCCGCAACTTTTGCTGATCGACGATATTCAGGTAATCGCTGGCATTGGACATGGAGCGACAGAAAAGGCTCTGTTCCAGGTCCTGCAGAAACGTGTGGCCGCAAAGCGCCAGACCGTATTCTGCGCAGACCGCCGCCCGACCGAAATTCCGAACCTTTACGATGGATTTACGCATTTTGACGGCAACAGCATTGCCGTGGATGTTCCGGATTTTTTAACCCGTTTGAACATTCTTCGCAAAAAGGCGAATGCTTTGCAGATTCCGGTAGAAGAACGCGACCGTATTTTCCGCTGGGTGGCTCAGCATCAGCGTGGCAATGTGCGTGAAATCGAAGGGGTCGTGACCAAGCTTTTTGCTTACCACGATCTTCTCGGAGTCAATTTGACTCTCGATACCTTCAAGGAACTTTGTGAATCTTGCAATGTGATTGATCCGGCAAATGTGGCCGACAAGCCGATTCCGACGATCTCTTCGATCAAGGAAATGGTGGCGAATGCCTACCACGTTTCCGTGGAATCTTTGCGAGCCAATACCCGAGTAAAATCGGTTTCGGTTCCGCGTAAGGTGGCGATGTACTTCTGCCGTGAGCTGACCAAGGAATCCTTGTTAAGCATTGGTTTCCAGTTCGGACGTGATTATACGACGGTAATCGCCAGCATCAAGGCCGTCGAACGTGATATGCGTCACGATCCGGAGTTTGCTTCGAATATTGAAAATTTGAGAGCATCCTTCGCCATTTAATGTGGCAAAAAAAATTGCATCGCTATTTTGCCCCGTTTTGGGCAGCCCTTTGTATTGTTTTGTTTACGCGATTGCCGTAAATTGTATAGATTTATAATGTGGAAAAGAGTATTCTGACAAAGAAGGGTTTTACCCTCATTGAAGTGTTGGTCGTCGTTGCCATCATTGGCATCTTATCTGCGGCCGGTTATTCGAATTTGCGCCAGGCGATTGCCAACAATCGCGTGAAAGACGCTGCTTTTAATGTGGCCGCTTTTGCAGAAACGGTAGCGAACAAGGCAAAACAGATCAGTGATACGGTCTGTGTCAAGGCGGATAACAATGTGCTTGTGGCTTATAAATCTGCCTGTACGGAAACGGGTACGGCGACGGTGCTCGATCGGCTGGAAATGCCGACCGGTGTGAATCTGGTAGCGATGACGGAATCTTCGTTTGATGGAAGCAACTGGCTGACAAATGGCACGGGTGCGCAATTTGTGCCTCGTTTTGGAATTTCTGCCGCTCCGTATGAAGGTTATTTCTTGGTGCGGTATTTGGAAACGGATTTGTTCGGTGCAGCCGTTAAGGTGGAAACCCGGAACAGCTTCGTTTCAAAAATCAGTTACGATGGAAGAGAATCTTGGGCGGATCTGTAAGGAGCTGGTGGAATGGTGTGGTCTCGTGAAAAAATAGCCAAGGTGGCCAAGAAGGGCTTCGGGATTATTGAAGTCCTGATTGCGATTGCTGTGCTTGGCTTTTTGTATGTGGCGCTGAACCATTTGCAGACGGGAAACCGGGATACGCTTCTCCGTATTCGCGGCCGTGATGGCGCGATAGAGGTCGCGCAACAGGTGGTGGATTCTTTGAGCAGTCTCGGCATTTCAAGTTTGACTTCGGGTTCGACGATTACGATTGATACGATCACCCGCACTTGGAAGGGGAAACCCGGCAGTAACCAGTATGAGATGCAGGTGAAATATTCGACAAAGGTTGAGGTCGGTCCGGACTCTTTTTTTACCCGCAGGGATACGACCGCTTACGATACGACTTCGCATGTATATGCCAAGCGTTTAGAAGTGACCGTCTCTTGGAAGTATAAGAATACCGTCCCATTCATCAGCATTTCGAGGATTATTCAATGAAGAAGAGTGGCTTTACATTGATGGAACTCGTGGTGTATATGGCGATGATTGGCATCGTCGTATTGGTGGCTGGTCAGGCTTTTTCGGACAGCACCAAGTTCCGCGTGAGAACGCAGAATATGCTGCGCGCTTCGGAAGAAGCGGAAAACGTGGCAAATCTCTTTAAGGATGACGTGGCGCAGATGGGGGCGAAGGCTTCTCTGGAATACAAGGCTTCTTCGGAAACGGACTCTTTCTACATGGCAAATCTGTCGAGCATTTATATGAATCCGACAGCTGTGAGTCCGGATTCTTCGTCTTTCAGGATTGGTTCGGCTTCGACGAATGAGAATACGGATACATTGACGCTTCGCCGTATGCGTTTTGATAACAATGGCCATTATGTTTCGATTGAGGAAATCGAGTGGTTTGTGGTAGACAGTACGCTTTACAGAACCTGTAAGGTGATTGAACAACGGGCGGGTGTAAGTTTTGAAGATAAAGACCCATGTTCGAATACATCGAACCCGACTCCGGTGCAGATTGCGTCAAACGTGGCTCAGTTCTATGTGGAACCGGCAAAGCCTGGAGTTTCTGGCTTGGAAACGACTCAGCTTTTGCCCTCTACGGATACTTCGGTGCACAATTTCCGTTTGATTTCCCGCGGTGGCACGGAATACTGGAAAACGGTGACGGTTTCGGATCCGTCAGCCTCGGTTTCTATTTCGGGCTTTACCGCGAACTATGACTTTGATGAAAATCTGGTCGTGGAAGATGGAAAGTTGGCAAGCCAGGTCTTTGTTGGAGCTCCGAATTCGACGACGGGTGACTGGCAGAGCCTTTGCCAGCAGGTGACGCTGGAGCCCAATGTGGACTATGAAATTTCGTTCGATATGCCGTATTCCGAAGATGCAACCCGAATGTTTGTGCCAGGACGTGATCACATGGCGGTGGGTTTCCGCAATGTTTCGACGGGGGATCGCCCGGTTGTGCTGAAGGATTTCCTCTTTTACCCGCCGGTTTCCTCTTTGTCTGCAGGGGCTCGCCACATGCGTTTTACGGTTCCTACCACGATTGAAAATGTGTGCATGGCGTTTACCTTTGCGAGCTATTCTCCGACGGCAGCAACCGGCTACGTTTATATCCGTAATTTGAGATTGGACAAGGTGGCGGCTTCCAACTATACGTTTGAAAATTATTTCCCCAGCACGAATAGAGACAAGCAGAATGTGAAGGCGTTCCGTTTGCATTTGACGATTAACCGCAGAGGTGAAACGGGACATACGATGCTTGTTATCCCGACACCGAGCAATGGACCACGGAGCTAATGCGGAGGTTGATTATGCAGAATAGCAAGAAAGGCGTTTCGTTAGTTGTCGTTTTGCTTTTTATGCTCGTTGCGACCATCGCTGCGACGGCGACTTATCGTTGGTTAACGGCTCAAAGTAAAGCCTCTGCTTCGCGAATGGTTCAGAGTGAAGCCTACCAGTCTGCTGTGGCTGGGATTGAAGCGGCTCGTTCTTGGATGACCTACCACGGCAATGACCTGGGCGGCATTATTAAGCAGTATTTTGATGATGCTAAAAAGCCGATCCTTTTGGATTCTGTGCTTCAAAATATTAATCGTCGCGGGCAAAGATATGACGTTTGGCTTGTGGGCGTCGATGTGACGTCGACCGAGTACAAATTGAAAATCGTTTCGCAAGGAGTGGCGCGCAACGGTTCAAAGCATAGCGAAGTGGCTGTGCTGAATGTGAGCGGCTTGTACCGAGTGCGAGTGCCGAGCGATAATTCGGGCCTTTTGAATTTTGAAGAATCGTTCTTTGGCAGTGTGAGCGGAACTCAGGCGTATGATGTGAACTCGGGCATTATTAATGGTGACGTGACGATTGGCGGTGGTTACGCAACTTCTGCGGATCACTTGATTGTGACGGGAAACTTGACCGTGAATTCGAATACGAATTTGGGTGATGTTTACGTTCAGGGTGATCTTTCTAGCTGTACCAATTTCCAGGTTTCTGGAAATGCGTTTGTGAAGAATGTGTTGTATGTTGGCGGTGGTCAGAATGGCGTTCGGATTGGCGGGGATTTGTATAATATTGCTTCGATTAATTTGAACCCTTCTGGAACTTGCGGTCCTGGTGCATTGACTGTGGGTGGCAACGTGACCACGGAAGGCAACTTGGTGATGCCGCATTACTCTAGTGCTGATACAAATACCATTGCTGGAAATTTGGTGGTTTTGGGACAGATGGATTTCCCGGAACATTCCGAATGTAATCCGTCGCTGGGTTGTAATGTCGCTTATTTGCAGTGGGTCTTTAACGCCTACGGAAATATTTATGTAAAAAATGGCATGGATGACGGTTCTCACTTCTTGTATCAGACCGCATCGAATTTAGTGTTAGGCAACGCATCTTCTGATGAAGTTTATTTGGGATCCTCGCCCATGTACCAGGTCTCGGATGCAAACTTGAATCTGTTATATACGCATTGGCTGGATCACCATCTGACGGGGTCAAATGGAACTTTGACATACACGACGACGGATGAGTGGAATAATGTCCATTCGTCGGACATTACTTATAAGTATTCTAGAAATACATATTGCAATAGCTCTAATTGTGCACCTTCGTATAATGGGTCCTCTGCCGAGTGGTCGTTCTATCAAGATCGTACGGATTTTTATGGTTCGGAATTAGATTATTATCGAGACGATATTTTCTTCCAGGTCAACGGAAATTTGACGACGACGGTTCCGGATACGAATGGCTGGGGAGCGGACCGCATGACGAAATATGCAGAAGCGATCACAGAAGAATCGGATGGCAATTGCTCGGGTGCGCATATCAAGGATCCGATTCAGTTCAATGCGAATTTACTTCAAGAGTCTACTCTGATTAATTCTAGCAATCCTGGCGTTTGCACGAATGCAAATGTGCTCTTGACGGCTAGTGGCAATGCTTCGGAATTTTGGGGATCTGAAAATAACGGCTCTCGTTGGGGTGAATTGAATAAATGTTACGATCTTGCGAACGCGGCGAATACGCTGTATGAAAATTCTTGGCTGTTGATTGAATTTGGTACGACGACATTTGCAAACATCAATGGTGAAACCATTTCCCATAATATGATTGTCATTTTTGATGAATACACGAATGTGATTTTGCCTCCGACGACCTCCTCGGCTTATGTCATCATGTATTTTAGGAATGGTGGCTCCATTCAGATCAATGATCTGGGTAGCTATCATAACTACTTTATTTACAGCGATGGCGATCTTGCATACAATGACGGTTCTTCGGATGGTATTTCGGGCTCGATTTTCCTTTCGGATTGCCATTCCATTAAGTCTAATAATAAGGTGACTGCAGAATACAATTCGAGCCTGACCAAAGCTCTTGTGGAAGCGGGGGTGATTTGCGATAATGACGGAACGGGCGTTTGCAGTACGGACTCGGAAGAATCCGAGGAAGAAGAGGATGAATCCGTATCCAACGGCTCCTATGACAGCTACTATGTTTCGATTGCTCCGCAGCTCGGGATCAGTTTGCTTTCTCAGTATCGCAATAATGAAACTGATGTGGAAGAACTGGAAGAGGGCGACTATACCGAGATAGATCCTTCCATTCTTATTTTGCCTCGTATCGTTTATTTGACGCAAGACCCGGTTGGTAAATTGCCGGACTATTATAACGTCATCAATTTGAACGGTGCGTCGGAAACGAAGACGGCGAGCCGCGTGACCTGTTCCCCGACTCTTCCGACGACAGGGGCTCTTTACGATGGAACTAATGCGTTGGATGAAGGCATTTACAACTGTACTTACGCAAGTAATGTGAATGGAAATGCGACCTTCTATGTTGTTGTTTCGGGAACGAGTTCTTCGAATCCGAAGGTGCATTTGGAAAGTGGCTATGCGGAAGTTACCGCTGGTGGTTCTGCCGATGTGAACTTGGTTATTCCGGCTTCCACACGATCGGAGGAAATCAGTGTCGATGTCCAGGTTCCGGATATGCCTACAGGTTGGTCTGTCACTCCGTCGTCTTATGTGACATTGAAGAGCGGAAGTGTTTACACGGCTACGGTAACTCCGTCTTCGACGGAATCGGTTGTGACTCTCTTCACGGTGACGCTAGAGTCCAGTACGACTCAGGGAACGGCAACATTCCAGTTGCTGACGCCTTGCGACGGTTGCACCATTACGTCTCCGGATATGGAAACCGTTTACATTTCCGGCGTGGCGACGGTAATCCGGTCTGGCCTTGAAGAATATTGTTCTAATCACGAAGAAAATTGCCCGGCAAATAGCGAATATGATCGGGTAAAGAGTCGCCCGAATTGCGATGCTTTGGTCAATAGCAGCGATGTCTGGGTGAAGGCGTCGGGAATGAACTGCCGCACGACGGCTGTGAATCATCAGTGGGTTTGCGGATTGAGCAACGCTATTTCGCTCAAATCGGCTTCGGGATATCCGGATGAATATTGCGACCTTTATTTGCCGGCAGAAGATAACTCGATTGCGGCTCCGCAAAATGATGAAACCTATACCCTGTATGCAGAATTAAAGCGCAAGCCTTATACGTTGCATGTGAATTTGGGCGGAACGAATCCGACTTCGGTCAATGTCTATACGTCAACGATCAGCGGGGAATTCAAATCGACAGCGGATTATGAATGCTCGGATGAAACAAACGGTTGCGATATTACGGTCTATGCCGGTTATTACGTAAAGCTCGAAGTGGACGATGACCATGACGAGGAATTCTCCTATTGGAGATGTGCAGGCGATGATTGCACGAATCCGACGGAATCGGGCAACCCGCTTTACATGCTGATTACTTCAAATAATTCGGTCACCGCTTACTTTGGTGAAAATGATAAGCATTGCTTCTATGATTCTTTCGATACAACGGGAACGTCTTGTTCGAGCGGTCAGTATTACTGCGTGGATAATTGCCTAAAGAACGGGTCCAACTGTTCTGTTACGGATGGTGGCCATGCGGCTACGGCCAAGTGGCTCTTGATGAACCAGGAAGCTTCGGGACACATTGAAGTTGCGGACAGCCGGATTTCTTTGATCGGTGGTTCGGATGTGGATTCCGCAGCGTTCATTATGAGCACGAATCAGGCCGGTGCAACGGGCTCGTTAAAAACGATGTTCCAGACCCAGGTAATCGGTGAAAATGAAGATTCCAAATCGGGATTGAATTCCGGCTTTGTAATCCGCTCCAACGACAATGCCACGAACTACTTTATGCTGAATGTCTTTGGATCTGGAAGCGATGGAATTTTGCATGCCCGCCTTTGCAAATCGACTTCTCGCCAATTGACTTCCTTAGGAAATTGCGTAGATCGCGTGATGAAGGATGCAGACAGCAATACGGTTTCGATTTCGACTCAGACGATGATTTTGATGACGGTCGAGTTAGCTCAGGCTGCTTCGAAAACAAGCCTGACTTCGACACCGACAAGCTCTGCGCTCAATGTATCCATGGAAGTCGGCTTTGGCGGGTATGAAAGTTCGAATACTAAACAGGTGGCGACGAGTTTTGATTTGAGCGATCTCTTCGGCACGACTTGGAACGATCTGGATCATGAATATTTAGGTTTTAAGCTTGGCGATGAAGCGTTCAAAATCTATGACATCGGTTGGAAGAGCGCGGCCTATGCGGATTCCTGCTGGGAAACATACCCGACGGCGAGTTGTTCCTTTAAGGCGAACTATCTGGGTGGTATTGTGCCGAAGGATACGGATGTGAAGCCTTGGGTGACGCTTTCTTCTTGGTTTGATAAGCAAAATTGCGAGCCGCTGTACTTGTATAACGAATACGTTTCTGTTTATGGTGGACGAAATTCTGCTTCGCTTACAAAGAATGAAGTTTATGGTGCATATTATTATCAGCCTACGAATAATCGGTATGAATATTACTGGATATATGATGGGTATAATTTTAATACGGAGGGCATGTACGGTTATGAGGCTACAACGGTATATACCTATTATAATTACTGGACTGGTAAGTTTGAAACGGTGACTTATACAGGAAAGCATTACGATGCTGCAGTCAAGATCTACTGTCCGAATCAGACGCTTCGTTATCATTCGGAATCGAAATATGCATCGTATACAGCGGGAAGAACCAGTTGTGGCTCCTTCTACGTGGGCAAAATGCATGCGTGCTCGGAGAACGCTTTGTTTGATGTAGAAAGTCAGCAAATCTTTGCCGGCTCGGAAACGACGATTTCTACGAAAAATTCCGCGGTGGTCAACGTTCGCGATGCAAGCCTTTATTTATCGCTCGATAATTCTTACGGCGCAACGATTACTGTCCGTTTTATAGATGAAAATGGCAACAGGAGCTTGCCTATTTCGACAAGCAAAACGGGCACGGCTACGTTCTCTGCCAATACGATGCTTGCGACCAATGCGAGTTCTTCGCAAACACAAGAAACCTATCTTGCTGAATCTTTCGATCCACAGAAGGTTGTAGGCATTGTTATTTCGACAACCAATACGTTTACCCTCGTCAGCGCGGGAACGACTTGCCCGAACGCGATGAATATTTCAAATTGTTCCGTTTCTTATAACGGTTCGTCTTGGCTCTTTAATGCTTTGATTACAAACGCTTCGTCTGCCAAAACGAATGGTTGCTCGATCACGGGTGATTTTGGGTCTGGGAATGCGCCTGCAGCGATGGATTGCCCGACGACGAGTCCGGCGGAATTTGCTGTAGAAGATGCAGGCGTTTATGAAAGTTTGAATACGGAAAAAACTTATTCGTTTGATATCGTCGTGGAAAGTGACAATGACAAGATTTCTTGTACGGCAGAAACGACGCTTTACCCAGCGGAACTAACCTGCGATATTTCGACGGGTACAGTGACGGCGGGCTCTGGAACCGTTCCAACTTTAAATTATCAGTTTACAAATTGCCCGAACGGTGGCTGTACTTATACCGTTTCGTTGACAGGTCCTGGCGTGAGCGAGAAAACTTCGGGAACGTTCTCGGAATCTGCGGCTCAGTCTTGGTCTCCGACGAATTTGAACAATTCAGCGTCTAGTCCGTTGCAGCAGGGAACTTATACCTATACGTTGAATTCGATGAATCCTTCGAATCGTTTTTGCTCGCAAACTTTTGAAGTGACGGAATCCGTAAATCCGGAAGTAACTAGTTGCAGCGTGACAAGTACGGGCGCGTTTACAGCTGCCGTTTCGAATGTATCGGATTTGACATATTCCTATACGCTTCAGGTTGCAGATAACTTGGGTAATGTGATTTCGGGAAAAACTTTGAGCGGTTCTTCGAATACGAAAAACTTCTCGGGAACGATTACGCCGCCGACAGCTGCGGGGGATTATAACTACGTGTTGAATGTCACCTATGGAGGCGCTTCGAGTACTTGCCAGGCTACGTTAGAAGTACAAGCGGAAAGTTCAAGTTCTGCGTTCGTATCGAGTTCGAGTGGGGCTGTGACTGCAACTTGTAAGCTGTACAATAACAGCAACGAAGAAATTGTATCTGCGTTTACGGGGACGAGTAACTTGTATTTAAGCGTGACTCATGATGCATCTTCGAATACGCAGGCCTATTTCTCGGGGACTGTTGCTGAATGGAATGGTTCTGCAAATGCAGATGTGGAAAAGACTAGCGAAAGCTTGTGGCTGAACGCTAATCAGAATGCGACTAGACGTTTTACAGCTCCTGTGACAGCGGGTATATATACTTATTCTGTAAGTTTGAATGGTAGTCAGTTGTGTGCTGCCACGTTAGAACTTACAGACGCCTTGACCTGTGCTGCACCAACAACAGTTAATGCAGGGGAATCTTTCGCTCTTACGGGAACTTATTCGGGTACATCTTGTGCAAAAGGTTGGACACATAATCTTTCTGGTACTGGAACTGAGTGGCCTGGTGAATTGAACTGCACAAGTTTATCTCAGAATTTCACAGCACCTTCGACTCCAGGGAGTTATCAGTATGTAATGTATGTGGAGGGCTCTCCTAATGCTAACTGTACAAAGACGGTTACGGTGGAACAAGTGCCTCCGACATTTGCATGTCCGTCGAATGCCAAGGCTTCGATTGGGGCCTCGGATAATGTGAAGCTTGCGTTAACCGGTGTAACCGGATGTGATGAAGGTGGAGATTATTGCAATTATAGCGTCACCGGCGATGGGAATATCAGCGTCTCGGGAAATAGCTATACCGGTGGAACTCTCCCGGTGTTTACGGATAATACGGTTACATCGGAAGATTCAAAGTCGTATACCGTCCGTTTGACAAATTCTGCGGGTTCTGTGGAACACGATTGCAGTGTAGAGTTTACGGAAGGTTCTAGCACGAATTATACAATTTGTTTAGATAAAGCCGATAATGACGGATGGCCACAAATAACTTCGGGAATATCGAATACTGGTACATACGAGGTGCTTCATGATTGTCAAGGAACAAATTCTAATAGTTTCTTCTACACCTGCTCGAATGGTGCCGATATTTCATGGAATGGGTCTTCTCTGACATGCAATGGAGTTGAACAACAATCTTCAACGGCATCAATGCCTGCATCCGGCACTATTCTAACAATTAATTCTGGTACATTAACTAAGATAGGTTGTGAATATTCATCAGGAACGAGTCCCTGTTCTGGAACTGGGGTTACAAGCAATTAGCAAAACATTTCTATGATACTTGTGATAATGAAAAAATCCCTTTTCTTTAGGGACTTTTTCATTATCTCCATTCTTACCAATCTGTGGAACAGGTTAGATCGGATGGGGCGGATTACAGCTAAAAAAGGCTACGGAATATCTGCCCAACAACTTGACCCTGTTAGTTCAATGTAGTATTCCGAAGCATCAGCATAGTCTTTTACAAGGCCGAGTGAAATCGCTACTCCATTGACCTTTATTACGCATGAACCCGAAGAATTGATGTAACTTGGTTTTGATGTTCGATAGAAACAATAAGAAGGGCTGCTTTCCCACTTATTATATGTAGCTGTGTTCAAGTTATCACAATTTGCATCGCAAGTACAAGTTGAGCTAGAACCTTCCGTAGGTTCTAGATCCCCGAATGCTTAAAATTGATGACAGATTATCTATTTGGATTTCTTACTAGGGAAAAGAAAGCCTCCCGAAAGGGAGGCTTTTCTACGGTGATTTTTTCGATTAGGGCTGTTTGGCTTCCAGTTTGGCCTTAAAAATGGAGATTTGCTCTGGGGTCAAATTCATGCCTTGTAGAATGTCGAGGGCTTCGCTAAGGCTTTGTGCGCGTCCTTCCGCAAGCCCTTCTGCGCGTCCTTCCGCAAGTCCCTGTGCTTTGGCGCGAATCATTCCACCGGCAAGCCGTGTATCGATTTCATCTTGCGTAATCATGTCTTTAGCCTGCCTTGTTAAAAGTTCATCGTTTGCGTTTTCAATTCTTATCCGTTCTAGGGCGCTCCCAAGGACTTTATTGCCGAATCGAGGTAGTTCTTTGCCATCACCGGCATGATTTAGCAAATATAGCCAGGCGTCCATGGTCCCATTGACTTCGCCAATAGATTTTTTGAAGTTGGGGAGACTAATCATAATATACCTATTTTTATTAAAGATAGGTGTCAGGATGCCTGATTTCAAAGAGTTGCGATTATAGAGAGCCCATTCGTCTATGTACTCTCCTTTGGAAGCCGGAAGGTCGAAGTCGCAGATCCATATGGATATAGTCTCGGGAAGCTCGTAGCGCTTGCTTTTGCGAGCATCTTTGGGAAGTGCTAAAAATTCTTCGGAACGGTCCATTTCCTGTTTTCCTTTGATGATGAGAAATGCCTTGTATAAAACGGCTCTATCAATCAAATAATCGTGTTCCGCTTTCTGCATTTCGATGTCTAGAAAGCGCCCGCTTCCTGTTGTTGCAAAAATGTCTAGGATAACTTTTTTGCTTTGGGCGGAATACATGGATATGGTCTTGTCGAAAGAAAAGGAGAGATTCTTGATTTTCTCGTCGCCTTCTAATTCGAGAACTCCGTCCAAAAAATCTTTGAGAGCCTCTTTGCTATCGAAGAGTTCCTTGAAAGCGGTGTCATATTTAGGGTCCATGTAGATTTGACCCTGTAACTGTTCCGGAATCGGATTCTTGCGTTTCTGTTTTATTGGCTTTTCTTGTTTCATACACTTTATAAGACGAAGATAGCGGGGAAAATGAGATGAAAAATTTTGGATACAATTGCGAGCGGTCTTTTTGTCTACTCTTTCCGGAATCTTTTGGATGGTGAATTGGATGCCTATCTGGAAGTACGTTGAGTGTTGTACTTTTTATATTTGCGTGCATGAAACGGGTTTGGCTTTTTGGGCAAGTGATTGCTTTGGGGTTTTGTGGATGCAGTTTGCTTTCGGGACTCAAAAAATCGTCAGTTTACGAAAGCCTTGAAAATCAAACCTTGTTCCAGACGTCTTCTGGTGATAGCGAAAAAATGGCGGCGGAAAAAGGTCGCAACGAAAAGACTTAGAACATGATGAAAATGGACGCCGGCGATGTGGATACTTATGATTCCACCCTTTTCGATTCCATTCCCTAACAGAATTGCTCCGCTTTTCTAAATTTGCGGATATGAAAAAGATTTCTCTTACCGGCATTAAGCCTACTGGAACGCCGCATCTCGGCAATTATTTGGGTGCAATCCGCCCGGCCCTTGAACTCGCTAAAGATTACGATACAGTCTACTTCATTGCAGACTATCATGCTTTGACCACTGTGCATGACGGAAAGGAAATGGCCGAAAACATTCACAAGGTCGCAGCAACATGGCTTGCCTGCGGTCTCGATCCGGAAAAGGGCCTTTTCTACAAGCAGAGCGATATTCCAGAAATCTTTGAATTGAGCTGGGCTTTGAGTTGCTTCACTCCGAAGGGATTCATGAATCGCGCCCACGCTTACAAGGCAAAGGTCGAAGCGAACCGCGCAAACGGCGAAGATCTCGATACGAACGTGAACATGGGACTTTATTGCTATCCGTGCCTGATGGACGCCGATATCTTGATGTTCAACGCAGATGTGGTTCCTGTCGGTAAAGATCAAAAGCAGCACGTGGAATTCGCCCGTGACGTCGCCATCCGTTTCAACAAGCAGATGGGCAAGGACGTTTTCGTGGTCCCGGAACCTCTTATTCAGGAAACGACGGATGTGATTCCTGGCCTCGACGGACGCAAAATGAGCAAATCTTACGATAACACGATTGAACTTTTCCTCGATGAAAAGGCTCGCAAGAAAAAGGTGAACAAGATCGTGACGAACAGCCTACCGCTGGAAGCTGCAAAGGATCCGGACACTTGCAACGTGTTTAATTTGTTCAAGCTTTTTGCAACACCGGAAGAAACGGCAGCTCTCGCTGAAACCTACCGTGCTGGCGGCATGGGTTGGGGCTATGCAAAGGGCGAACTGCAGCGTGTTCTTGAACGTACGTTCGGCGAAGCCCGTGAAAAGTACAACGATTTGATGGCCCATCCGGACCGTATTGACGAGATCCTTCACGCGGGTGCGGAAAAGGCTCGCCCGATCGCCCGAGAACACATGGACAAGGTCCGCGAAGTCTTAGGATACGGAAAGTCTTTCTGATTTTTCGACCCAAATTCTTCCATCGATGATTTCGGTAACGCAGACGGTTTCGCCTGCGTTTATCATTTCTCCCTTGGTCTGTACATCAAAGGACTTGTTCTTGAAACGTGCGTGGCCGACCGGACGGAGAGGCGTTTCTGCCTTGCCGATTTCGCCAACTTCGATGGCGACGATGTCTTCGGTCGGGGACTTCGCTTCTTCCAGATCCGTTTTGAGCATCGGCGTCCAGCCTTCCGGTAAAAGCGGAATCAAATATTTGGAGGCAGCGATGGGGAAGATGGCCGCAATCAAAGCGCACCCGGTGACGTACAAAATAATCGGCATGAGCGACGGCTCGGCTTCTTCTACTCCCGGCATGAACGACGGCAGTTGGCTAAAGTCGAACGTAAACGCAATCGCAAGTCCCATGCACACGATACCCGAAATGCCGAAAATAAAGGTTCCCGGTAAAATCAAGATTTCGACAACAAACAGAAGAATGCCTACCACAAGCAGGATCAGCGGCAGATATTCGCCGATGTGGTTGGCGTACTGCCCTAGGAATACGGTTGCGAGTAGCACAATGCCAATGATGCCGAAAATGCCGAATCCCGGAGTTTTGAATTCAATGTACAGGGCTCCGAATCCGAGAATCAATAGGATGCCGGAAATGCCCGCGATGAAGCGCACAAAACGTTCACCCCAGGTGATTTCTACTTCGTGGACTTGTTCAATCGCAAGCATCTTTTCGAACTCGGCGCGGTTTTGCGGAGTGCCTTTGGAAAAGTGCAGAGCGACGGCTTCTTCATCGGTCATGGTCAAAAGCTCGCCGGAGTCTACGAGAACCTTGGGCGTTCCCCAGAAGTCTTTGTCTTCTTTGCTCCATTTGGCGTATTTGGCCGCGTCCACGGCGATGGTCGAATCTTTGTGCGTAAGTTCGTATACGGAAAGATCGGGCGAAACCATGGCGGTCGAAAGCAGCTCCGGGTAGCCGTTCTTTTGGGCGAGGTTCCGGAACTTAGCGCGGAGTGGTGACTGTATTTTTTCGCCGATGATTTGCGGAGTGCCGTCGCTGTTCTGCACGATAGGGGCGCAGTCACCGATGGTCGTGCCGGGGAGCATGTAAAGCTCTTTGCTTGAAAGGGCTATGAGGGCGCCTGCGCTAATCGCTTTTTTGGAGACGAAGGCGACCGTTTTGGCTTCGCGGATTCCCATGATCGTGTCGACGATATCGAAGGCTGCGTCGAGGCGTCCGCCGAACGTGTTGATGTCGAAGATGATGTAATCGGGATTCTTTTGCACAGCTTCGCCGATCGCGCGGGCGGTGTAATCGTACATACCGGGGTCGACGTCACCTTCGAGGGTAATCCAGGCGGCGGTTTTGGCGCTTGCAAAAACGGTGCAGGCAAAAATGGTCAAAAGGAGAATTTGTATGTAATGCTTGAACTTCATTTTATCTGTCCTTAAAATGCGGCTATCTTCTTAAATCCGGCTTTCCTCCGGCGCGACGCAGTTCCTGGATCTTGGCGAGAATCGCTTTGTCGGCATGGAGAATTTTGGTGAGTGCTGAGGGCGTAAGGTCAAAGGCTCTAGCCGCTTCCTTGGTGTCGCCTCCGTTGGCGGCGACAAAGTCCAAAACGTCCGCAATAAACTGCGGATAGGCGGCGTTAGACGGCTGAATGTGTCCCATGCTGCCGGGAAACTTGAGAACGCTCGGGTCTTTGGGGGCTTCTCGCACGTTCAGAGCGATGGCGAGCCTCAATCGGTGCAGCGCATGCACCTTGTTCTCGTTTGCGCTCCGGCTTTCACAGGATTTGATTGCTAAATTAAAGACGGATAGCCGAAGATCGACTCCGGAATTCGTCTTGTTGCGGAATTGTCCGCCTGGGCCGCCTCCTTGGAAACCCGAAACTTTGCAGGCTCGGAGGAGTTCGTTTAACGGCATTTGTAAATAGGTATCGCGATGCATCACAAGAAAAATATAACATTCGGCGCAAAGAAGCTCGTTTTTGTTCTTTGCACGCTCTCTCTTGCCCTGCTTTCCGCATGTGTTGGCCATACAGCCGCTCAGACGTCCGACGCTGTGACTTACGAGCAGACGACGGAACAGAAGCAGCTCATGCTGGAACAGACCTATGCGGACTTTATCGCAAAGGTGGAAGCGAATGTTCCCCCGGAATCGCTTCTCGTGTTTTTAACGGATACGTCTGTGTTCTTTGCCGATACGCTTCAGCGCTATGCAAAGGAAATGCCTGCGGAACAGGTGGAACAGTTGCCGCTCGGTGAAATGCTCGCCGTTTTGGTTTACCGCATTTATGACCGGGAACGTGCCTGGGATCCGAATATGAACAAAGATTACCGCATGCTCTCGCTTTTGGCGGGTAAGCAAGGCGTGATCCGCCGTATGACGAATTTGAAGCTTGGACCGTTCGAAATCAAAAAGGACCGCGGCAGTGTAGGCCTTGCGACGAGCCCGAAGGTTCCGGTCATCATTTTTGCGTGGGACGATATCAGCTGGAAGCTCAATGTGAAGGCGACGCTTCCGCTTGTGACAAAGGGCCTTGAAAGTATCGGGATGAAGAAGGAATGGTCGACGAAGGAACTTGCCCTGTACCTTCTTGAAAAGGAATTCCATTATACATACACAAATATCCGCTTTGATGATTCGCTTTTCGATCCGTATTCCACGTTCTAACCGGTTGAAGTTGGATGCCTAAAAATTTGAAGTCTTGGAAAACGATTTCTTCAAAGTCGCTGCTTGATACGCGCTTTTTGAAAGTCGAAGAGGAAGTCTGTGAACTTCCGAATGGAAAAGTCATCCCGGATTTTTATACGCTCTGGCAACCGGACTGGGTGCTGATCCTTGCGCAGACGAAAAATGGCGAATGGATTATGGAACATCAGTACCGCCACGGCACAGGAAAGATAGCGTTAGAATTCCCGGCAGGAATTGTGGATGCGGGAGAGTCTCCGCTTGAAGCGGCCAAGCGTGAATTGCAAGAAGAATGTGCTTATGCAGGCGGGAAGTTTGAATATCTTGCAGAACTTCCGATGAATCCGGACCGTCACCGAGGACGTTTTTTTGTGGTGCGTGCGACGGGTGTCGAACCGCAGGGCAATACGCATTTTGATATGGGCGAAGAAATAGAAACGCTCTTGTATTCGACGGAAACGGTCGTCGAAAAAATGCGTTCCGGGGAAATTCACCATCCGCATCAGATTGCGGCCTTTATGCTCTACGGAATCGATCCGTTGCAGGGGACTTTGCACAAATGAAAAAGACAATCTTTGAAACGGAAGTGCAGGGACCTTCCTTGTCGAGTGAATGTGCCGCTGTAAAAATCCTGTGCGACCGTGCACGCCATCCGAAAATGGAATGGTTTGCCAGTTCGGGCGAAAGCCTTTGGACGACGGTGGATTTGGATTCGTTCAAACGTTTGGAATTCTTTTCGGAACGTTCGACCGGTCTCCGTAAAAATGCGGATTCTTCGCTTGCGACTTTTGAACATTTGACGCCAGTCCTTTTGATGTATCCGCAGTCGTACTTTGAAATTCGGGCGCTGTCAAAGGAACTTCCGATTTTGGATGGAAGTGCGTATCCGTGGTATGAAGCGGTTCGAAAGATTGCTGGGCTTCCGCAGGATCTTGTATTTTATGACGCTCCGATCCGCGAACGTTTTGACTGGGGCTACGGCTTTATGGAAGTGAGCCCGGCGGATTCCTTGGAAATAGAATATTCGATTTCACATGGTTCCTATGCGGATGATGCCTATGTGGAAATCTACGAAGCGGAAGACCTGGTGAAACTTTTCCCGGCGCGCACTTTTATTTTTGAAGACGATTTTGAAAAGGCTCGTGCCGAAGGGCTTCTTGCCGGTGTCGATGGCAGTTGTGGACTTTTGCTTCGCGAAGAAAACGGCAAGGCTTCAGTGGTGGCTGGAGAAAAGTTCCGGATGCCGAATGAACCGGTAATGCATAAAATCCTCGATTTGATTGGGGATATCGCCCTTCCAGCGCCTTTTTTACCTAGATTACGAATTAGGATTCACAATGGTGGGCATCTTGCCCACCGCAAAATGCTAGAGAGGATTCTAGAATATGCTTACAGATACACTCCCCAAGTCGACTAAGCCGGGCGTTCTTTACGATTATGCGGCGATTCTTCAGATCTTGCCGCACCGCTATCCGTTCCTGTATATTGACCAGGTCCTTTCGATGGATCTTGAAGCGGAAGTGCCGACGATTGTGGCTCAGAAGAATGTGTCTTTTAACGAACCGTTCTTTCAGGGACATTTCCCGGGAGAACCGGTGATGCCTGGCGTGATCCAGATTGAGACGATGGCTCAGGCGGGTGCGATTCTTGCCGGTCTTCGCTACGAGACGGAATGCGCGGGGAAGCGCCCGGCGTTTATGGGCGTGGATGCTTGCCGTTTCCGTCGTCCGGTGCGTCCAGGTGATACTCTCGATGTGCGTGTCTCTCTCGATAAGATGCGTCGCGGTATTTTGTTCTTTACGGGCGAAATTCGCTGTGGTGATCAGGTCGTTTGCAATGCGACCTTCAGTGCGACGATGATCTAAAGTTCTAGTTCAAAGCGGGACTCTACCGCGCAGGTCGCGCAAGGCATCCGCCTTTCCACTTGGCTCGCGGCGGCTTTCGTTTGCGAAGCGTGCCGTTTACTGTAAAAGCAAAAGGCTCCCGTGGGGGAGCCTTTTTTGTGTAACGCTTGGACGTTCGGATTAGCGGATGAGAATCTTTTGAGTAGCGCTAAAGTTTGCACCGTTTACGCGGACAATGTAAACGCCTTGCGGAATTTTAGAAAGCTGGACTGTGTGCGTTCCGGCAGAAAGGTTCGTGCCGATGTTCTGCACGAGCTTTCCTTGCAACGAGAAGAGGCTTGCGTTCGAACGGGACGGGACTGTGAGCTGTAAGGAACGTCCTTGCTGCGAAAGCGTGACTGCAGAACTGCGGACTTTGCTTGCCGGGGAAATGCTGACGTCATAATCTGCCCAACCTGGCATGTCGTCAAGCGCGATAATGCGTTCGTCGTCCAAATTCTTTTTCCACATGTCGGTAGGCGTCTTGTCGAGGAAGTTTCCGCTCCAGGTCTGGCTCCAGGTCATCCAATAGCTCCAATAAGCCTTATCTTCAGCAATGCTATCGATATCTGGAATTGCACCGTTTTCACTCAACGCGATTAATTTGTTTGTTCCGACTTCGCTAATGATCTTGTTGTAATAATTGGCACCAGAGTTGTGGTTGAGCAGGGGATCGTAAATATCGACTGCGACAATGTCGACATATTCGTCGCCGGGATACCATGCCCCGTTGAGAGCGCTGTAATCGTAACCATAAGTCGGATCCGTGTTGATGTTCCAGACCCAGAGCAAATTTTTTACGCCATTCGTATTCACCATGCGGTCAAAGACCAAGCGGTAAAGCTGGACGTAGCATTCTGCGCTGGCGACGCCCCACCAGAACCATCCGCCGCTTGCTTCGTGGAGCGGACGCCATACAACGGCGATGTCTTTTTCTTGCAGTTGCAGGAAATAGTTAGAAACGATATCCACGTCGCTGACGATATTCTGGTAGACTTCGGAAGAAGTGTTGATTTCTTTACAGGTGCTGTCGGTGAATGCAAGCGTGTAATTGAAACAAGTGTTGTTGTCGGCTGTCTTTGTGACGCCTTCCGTGCAACCTGCATTCTTGTAACCGTTTGCCTGGGTGTAGAAGATGGTGTCTTCGCCGACCTTCCAGTGCCATGTGAATGTCGGGATGCCGCCCTTGTTCCACAGTTCTTCGGTCATGACGAGGTTGTTTTCGGTGTAGCCTTTAAACCAGCCTTCTTCATGGCGACCGCCTGCTGCAAAGAGCATGTCGAAACCGCCGATGGCGGGGTAATGGCCGCTACGGTTGTAAAATTCGGCAATATCCGTTTGGCCTGTCCAAGCGACTTCTGCATCGCTGTATTTGCAGGAATCTGCCGGAGTGCATTCGCCGGCTTTCAACAGCTTCATATTGCCGTAGTCATAATTGAAAACTTGATCGCTGATCATCATGCCGCTGATGGTCTTGGTTCCAAAGTTGTCCTTCAGAAAATCCAGGACTTTGTATGCGGCTTCTGTGGCGCCTGGGGTGACTGGCGTAGATGAAATATTGAATACGGGGTCTGGGTGACGTTCGACGGAAAGATAGTCGACGCCGATGGCTCCGTTGCCGACTGTAATCGTATTTTCACCGGCCTTCATTTTTGCAGATGCGGTGATGGTATATACGGAGTCGCAGGTGCGCGGGGTGGTAAGCATGGAACCTGCTTCAACGCCATTCACGAGAATGACGGAAGTTGTCCAATCATACTGGTGAATGAGTACCTGGGTGGCGATGTCGTACATGGCCGTTTCGTCTACTTTGACAGTAAATGTCATGGCTTTGCTGACTTGGACGTATTTTCCACCAGAATAAGAATAGGTGGCGTCTGAAGTAATGGCGGATGCGTCTACACCAGATTGTTCTTCGGCTTCGTAAACGGTAGGGGTTGCATGGGCTGAGGTAATCCAGGCAGCCGCAGCAAAAACGGTTAGGGGTAAAGTTTTGAGTTTCATGAACACACTCCTTTAGGTTTATACAATATAAGTTTATGAAGAGTTTTTTCAAAAGGTTGAAAAACTTATGTATGCGATAATCCAGGCGGATGCCATTGCGAGCGGAGCGAAGCAATCTTTAGCCCGCATTTTATATATTTGAAAACGACATAGCCTGTGGTGTGAAAATCATAGGCGCTGAGTTTAACGCTGAGTTAGCTCTTATTCTCGTTATCGAAATCTGGTAAATTTTGAAAATTCCCGAGAATAAGGTGAACACTCACGTCCCGTATGGGGCGTGGGTCGTTTGTACTTGTTGGGAATAGGTTTACCAGAGCCTCGATAACATAAGTGCATCCGACTCCACGCCTTTTTTGTTTTTCCGACATCTTGGGCCAAGGTCTCCGTGCACAAGGGATGACTCGTTCATTTTTACATGGAGCATGCCCCGATTATGGCAAAGAAAAAAGCGGTCGAGACCACACTGAACCTCGAAAACATTCTCTTTAACTGTCGCGATATTTTGCGGGCTGCCCGAAATTCGGGTTCGTTCTTCGAAAAACGCGACATGATGCTCACGCTCGTGTTTTTGCGCTTTATTGGCGAAAAATTTGACGACGGTGTCGCCAAGTTGCGCAATGTGCTGATAGAACATGGACTCGATCCTGACGATGAAGGTGTCCGCTCTGCATTTTTTGAAGATATCTCTTTTACAGACGGAACATACTATTTGCCTCCTGAAGCCCGATGGTCGAATATCATTGACACTCCTGCTCCAAAACTGAATTCCGCGCTTGATGGTGCCTTGCACAGTATTGCTACCGACTCGAAAGACCTCAAGGGCTGCTTTGTCGAAGGCACGTTCATGACGCGAAACCTTGCCCCCAACGACATCAAGAAACTGGTGGACGAGGTGAACAAGATAAGCCATAAAAAGTTCGGCGAAGAAAAGGACTTGATCGGCCGCGTCTATGAATATTTCTTGAAAGAATTTGCCGTAAACGCCACGAAGGAAGAAGGAGAATTCTATACGCCACACGATGTGGTGCAGCTGATAGCCTCGATGATTGAGCCTTACGATGGAACGCTCTACGACCCGTGTTGCGGGTCGGGCGGCATGTTCATCCAGAGTGCGGAACTGGTCAAATCTAAGCAGGGTGACGTCAACCGCATCAACATTTACGGTCAAGAAAAAGAGGCCGCTACTTACCGCCTTGCAAAAATGAACCTCGCCTTGCGCGGACTCAGTCACCATTTGGGCGAGACGAACGATTCCACATTTAGGAACGACTTGCACAGGGGACTCTATTTCGATTACATCATGGCGAATCCGCCGTTCAATCTCAAGGGTTGGTATGATAGCGATTTGAAAGATGATGCACGTTGGGCCGATTACGAAACCCCGCCAGATAGTAACGCAAATTATGCATGGATTTTGCACATGCTTTCGCACCTAAAGCCGTTTGATGGTGTAGCGGGTTTCTTACTTGCAAACGGTGCGTTAAACGATGATGACACGATTAATATTCGAAAGAAACTTATCCAAAATGACAAGGTCGAAGCGATTGTCGTACTGCCGCGGGAACTATTCATTACTACCGATATCAGCGTGACGCTTTGGATACTGAACCAGAACAAAAAAGGCGGAAAATACAATGGTCGTAAACTCCGCAACCGCACGCACGAAATTCTCTTTATGGATTTGCGTCAATGGACGGAGAACCCCGTGAAGAACGAACAGAAGAAAAAGGTGTGTCTTGTCACGGAGCAGATTGAGCGGGCTGCAAGCATTTATCACACTTGGCAGAACGAAGGAACCGACGGCACGAATTATGCAGTGCCGGAACTTTACCGCAGTGTAGGAATCAAGGAAATCGAAGAAAAGGGTTGGGCGCTTACGCCGAGCAAGTATATCGAATTCATTGACCACGACTTGGATATCGATTACAAGAAAGAAATGAAACGTATTCAGGACGAGATGAAGGCCTTGCTAGCGACAGAAAAACAAAGTCAGGAAATGTTGGTAAAAGCCTTCAAGGGCATTGGCTTTGATATCGAATAGCGGGGATGGATTATGGCTTTGAAAACGTATAAATTAGGTGAGTTGATATCTGTTGTTGATGAGAGAAATTTGGAAAGAATAAAAAAATTTTATGGCATTAATATAAATAAAGAATTTATGCCAACAGTTGCTAATACAAATGAGCTAGACGAATCAAAATATAAAGTTGTTAGAAAGAATAGATTTGTATTTAGCGGCATGCAAACGGGTCGAGATGAATGCATTAGAATCAGCATGTATTTAAATGAGAATCCTATCATCGTTTCGCCTGCATATGTGACTTTTGAAATTTCTAGGACAGATATTGTTTTACCAATGTTTTTCTTTATGCTATTCTTATCAAAAGAAAAGGATCGATTAGGTTGGTTTTATAGTGATGGCAGCATTCGCTCTAATTTAGATTGGCCCGTTTTTTGTGATATTTCTATCACACTTCCTGATATAACAATCCAACAGAAGTATGTGGATATTTACGAGTCAATGGTCGCTAACCAAAAAGCTTACGAAAAAGGCCTTGACGACCTAAAGCTTACCTGCGATGCCTTTTTAGACAAATTGAAAAAAGAATGTCCTAAAAAAGAAATTGGAAAATTACTCACCGAAGTTGATAGAAGAAATTTAGATGGCCAGATTACTTCTGTAAAGGGAATCAACATAGATAAAAAATTTATTGATTCTGTAGCAGACACGAATGGTGTTGATTTAAAGAAATACAAATTGGTATTAAAAAATGAGCTTGCATATAGTGGAATGCAAACTGGACGAGACAGGTGTGTTAGAATAGCGCTCCAAGATACAAATAAATCAATTATTATTTCTCCCGCTTACTCGGTATTTCAAGTTGAGGAATCGAAGATATTACCTGAATATGTAATGATGTGGTTTTCTAGAACCGAAATCGATCGTTTGGGATGGTTCTATAGCGATGCTAGCATTCGGGCCAATTTAGATAATGACAGATTGTTTGAGATGCAAATTCCCATTCCCAATATTTCCGTACAACGTTCAATCGCAGATATCTATAAAGTCTATACAGAACGCAAACGCATCAACGAACAGCTAAAGCAACAGATAAAGGATATCTGTCCCATTCTCATCAAGGGTTCGCTGGAGGAGTAAACCATGGCGAAATTGATAAACTTCAACGGTCGCTTCTGCGAATCGGATTACGAATTTGCCTTTATCTCATATCTTGAAACGGAAGGCTGGCAGTATTTGCCGGGCAACAAACTTGCCCGAGAAGAAATCAAGGAAGTCCTTCACTCCGATGACATCAAGGAATATCTGACCACAAATAATCCAGACCTGTCGAAGGACGATGTCGAAAAACTGTTCGACACCATTCGCCTCGTGGGTGCCGAAAGCGATTTTGCAACACTTCACAAGTTCTACAACTGGCTTATAGACGGCATCAAGTTCACTCCGCAAGACGGGAAACCAAGAACAATTCAACTGATAGATTTTGAACGCCCTGAAAATAATATTTTCCGCGTCGTGAACCAGTTGACGGTTGAATATGTCAACAACGGCAAAAAAGAAAACCGCCGTCCCGATGTGATGCTGTATGTAAATGGGTTCCCGCTTTGCGTTATAGAATTGAAGAACCCCGCCGATGCAAACGCCACTATTTATGACGCTTGGGAGCAAATCAATATTCGCTACTGGCGCGATATTCCGCATCTTTTGCATTATTGCCCATTGGCCTGTATTTCCGACGGCGTAAAGACCCGTCTTGGAACAGTCCGCACGCCTTACGAACATTTCTATGCATGGCGACGAATCAATGAAGGCGACAAAATTTCAACGATGCCGTTTGCCGAAACCGAGGCGATGATAAAAGGCGTCTATAATCCTGTCCGTTTCCTAGAAATTTTCCGCGACTATGTTTATT
Organism: Hallerella succinigenes; assembly: GCF_002797675.1. NCBI lineage: Bacteria > Pseudomonadati > Fibrobacterota > Fibrobacteria > Fibrobacterales > Fibrobacteraceae > Hallerella > Hallerella succinigenes. The sequence continues at coordinate 2,409,791 of NZ_PGEX01000001.1, forward strand.
TTCAGGACAGCGAATACGACCACGATGAAAAAGAAATCGTCTGCCGTTATCCGCAGTTTTTTGCCTCCCGCTTGCTCAAACAGAGCATTGTCAAGTCCGTCATTGAAAAAAGCGGCAAGGGCGGCACCTACTTTGGTGCGACAGGCTGTGGTAAAACTTACACGATGGCGTTTCTTGCCCGTCAATTGGCACTTCGCTGTTCCGATATTCCCGAAATCGGGTCTCCTACAATTGTAATGATTGTGGACCGCGAAGAATTGCAAAAGCAGGGGGCAAAACTTTTCAAGAAAAGCACGGAGTTCCTGAATCTTGGGAGCGTCGAAGTCGTAAAGAACCGTAAGCAACTTCGCGAAGAACTTGGTGCGCGTGAAAGCGGAGGGTTCTACATTTGCACCATTCAAAAATTCTGCGACCGCGAAGACGATAAAATCGGCCTAATCAACAACCGTGCAAATATCATCTGCTTTTCGGACGAGGCACACCGCACGCAACTGGAACATTCCAAGAAAATCCAGTTCAGCAAAGATGTGGACGAAAACATGAAGGCGATGATTTCGAAGCCTTATGCGAAAGTTCTGCGCGAAGCGTTCCCCCATGCGACTTTCGTCGGTTTTACGGGCACGCCAATTGCAGAAACATACCAGACCTTCGGTGACGAAATCGACCGCTATACCATGGACCAAGCGGTTGCCGATGGCTTGACGGTTCCTATCAAGTATCATCCGCGTATTGCAAAGGTATTGCTTGACAAAGAAAAAGTCAAGGAAATTGAAGATTACTACAAGAAGTGCGCCGAAGATGGTGCAACAGTTGACGATATTCAGGCCAGCAAAAAAGCGATGAGCTCCATGGAGGTGATTCTTGGGGACCCCGCCCGCTTGGAACGTCTTGCAGTCGATATTCACGACCATTATGTTTCCAGTTGCGCAGGCGAACCGGACCGCGTGCAAAAAGCGATGATCGTGTGCTCTTCTCGCCCAATTGCATACGACCTGCTGAAGAAATTCCAGGAGAAATATCCTGAATGGTTTGTCGAAAAGAAAACACCTGATGGTGTTATAGCAACTGAAGAAGAATTGAAGAAAATGCAGCCCGTGCCTTTTATGGCGATGGTCGCAAGCGTTGGGAGTAACGCCCGCAAGGAAATGTACGATTATCTTGGTGGAGTCAAAAACGATTCCCGTTCCGAAGAATTAGATATTGCCTTCAAGAACGAAAAGTCAAATTTCCGAATCGTCATTGTCGTGGATATGTGGATTACAGGTTTTGATGTTCCTTGCCTTACATACATGTATAACGACAAACCCCTAAAAAAGCACATGCTGATTCAGACAATAAGCCGAGTCAACCGTAAAGATACGGGCAAGGAATATGGCTTGATTGTGGATTACATCGGCATTCGCGATAACATGCGCGAAGCGATGAAACTTTATGGCGGCGATACATCCGTTGCCCCGACGGTAGATGATGTGGAGCAGGCAACAGCCGTATTCAGGGGCGAATTGGAAATTCTAAAACGCCTATTTGCCGGGTATGATATCGCTCCGTTCCTGGATCCGGAATGCGAACCAGGAAGGCGGTACATGCTGCTTGCAAAAGCCGCTGAATACGTGTTTACCTCAACGCAAGAACTCAATTCGGAAAAAAAGAACGGAGCAAAGGCGCCGCAAAAGGTTTCCTTCAAGAATTACTTCTTGCAAGTCGTGAAGCGAATGCGCGTGGCGTTTGATATCTGCTCGCCTTCGGGAAACTTGACCGAAGAAGAATCGGCTTTAGCCCAGTGTTTTATGGCGATTGCGGGCTTTGTGCGTAAAATGAGTGGTACAAGCGATATTGATACCGATACGATGAATCGCAATGTCGCTAAAATGGTAGAAGAAGCGCTCAAGTATAGTAAAGTAGAAAGCGTTCTTGAAAGCGGCGATGAAGAGAATATTTTCAGCCCGGAATTCTACGAGAAACTTTCCGATGTGAAGATGCCCGCAACTAAGCTTGAACTTCTGGTGAAAATGCTCCGCAAGCAAATCAAGGAATTCGGAAAGATTAACCAAATTGCTGCAAAATCGTTCTTGGAAATGCTCGAAAGGACAATCGAGGAATATCACGAACGCCGCAAGGCTTTGACCGCTGAAGAAGCGGGTGAAACACAGGAACATGCGACGGACGAAATCATCAAGAGCGCGACAGAACAAGCTCTTGAGATTTTGCGCCAGATGAACGAAAATCGTGAAAGTTTCCGCAAAATGGGCTTAACCTTCGAAGAAAAGGCTTTCTACGATATTCTGCTTGCTCTCCGCGATCAATACAACTTTGAATATGGCGAAGACAAGAACGTTGACGGCGTAGTCATTAACGAAAAATGCAAGGCCTTGGCGAAGAAGGTGAAGGAAATCATCGATACGAAATCTTCATTTGCCGACTGGCTCAACAATCAGAATGTGCGCAACGCCCTCAAAGTGGACATCAAAATCTGCCTTGTAAAAAACGGATACCCGCCGCAGTACAGCCCCGAAGTATTCAGCAAGGTTATGGAACAAGTTGAAAACTTTGAGGAAAATCAATAAACGCTCTTGACAGTCGCCTTCTAGTAATTTATATTTAGTGCACAAGAGTGCAGAATTGTGCTTTTCGCGCACGGTGTAAAATAATCAAAGCCCCGCCTTTTTATGCATGTAGGCGGAGGGAGGAAAGATGAAAACTAGCCCAACAAGGCCTGAAAATGTTATATTGCCATCAAGCAATATGATGTACCCCTTCATGACACTTGACGATAACGCGGAAATTGTCCATTCCGAAATGGGCAAGGACGGCCGCGTTAAGGTGTACATCGAAAAGCCCGACGCAAAAGACGGCTTCCATCGGGCGACATGCTATCTACCCTCCTATACATGGGAAGATATATTCGGTTTTTCAGATGAGGAAATCAATCGCTATAAGAAGGTGATTGAATCTACGGCTCATTTGATAATGGAATTTTCTCAGAAAGGTGGGTTCAGCAATGCCGCAAATCTTTAAGATAGGATCTTTCTGGGTTTATTTCTGGTCCAATGAGGGTGTTCCTCTGGAACCGGTACATGTTCATGTATCGGAAGGTGTACCTGCTGCCAATGCCACTAAAATCTGGATAACTCGGGCTAGAAAATGTTTCTTGGCAAATAACAATTCGCGTATTAATCCGCATGTCTTGCAAAATATTCTTCGGATTATTGAAGCACGTCATGAGGATGTTGTTGCGAAATGGATTGCTCATTTCAACGAAATATCGTATTTCTGCTAAGAAAAATTAAAATGATATTGTAAGCTTCCCCACGCGTCAAATACTTCCTGTAGCGTTCTCCGCCAGATTCCGTGCTGATCCTAAGGACTTCGTCCCTGTCGAGGTACTTGCAGAGTTCGCGAAGACCGGCTGTCCGGTAAAAAATGTACTTTTGGCCATAGCGTTTTGTTTGGCTATAATTTTACCGGACACGAATAATAGAAAATCTCCTTTTCCGCATCATCACAGTCAGTCTTGAAACCATAAAAATGGGAAAGCATTAGTTTCGTCAATTTCTTTGCATGGTTCGCTCTTGAATGCATTGGTGTAATTGAAGCAGGTGTTGCTTTCGCTGGTGACCTTGACGCCTTTTATAAAAAAAGTTATATTGAAATATAGAAAAATTTCTATGAGTAAGATGAGACGAAAGGAACAGATTTACATGAGTACGGCGAAGATGCTCAAAGCGATTTCCGATCCGAAACGTCTTCGGATTGTGGATATGCTTTCGTGTGGAGAGCTGTGCGCCTGTGAGATATTGGAAGAATTTCATATTACACAGCCTACGCTGTCTCACGATATGAGGGTGTTGGTAGAGGCCGGTCTCGTAATAGACAGGAGAGAGGGCAAGAACATATACTATAAGTTGGATAAGGAAGCTCTTGACCGAATGCTTCAGACTCTTGGAAGGGTATTTGAGGATAAGCCCGACTGCATCTGCCATAAATGGAAGAGATAAAGATGCAAAATATCTATAAGAAAGAAGGGCGTAAAAATGTGGACATTCATACAGAATCAGATAATTGGAATGAAGTGGCTGAATGGACTGATAGGCCAGCTTCTGTCTGCCTCCGGCTTGGATACCGGCGATAGAATCGGTGGAAGTGTACAGTTTTTTCTCTATGATGTAATCAAGATTACGATGCTGCTGTGTATGCTGATATTCCTGATTTCATTTATCCAGAGTTTTTTTCCACCAGAGCGTAGCAGAAAGATTATGGGCAAATTTCAGGGTGTGGGGGCGAATATCGTTGGTGCTCTGCTTGGTACAGTAACGCCTTTTTGCTCTTGTTCTTCTATACCGATATTCATGGGGTTTACCAGTGCGGGAATTCCTATTGGGGTGTCATTTTCATTCTTGATATCATCCCCAATGGTAGATCTGGGGAGCTTGGTAATTCTGATGAGTATCTTTGGTGCAAAGATTGCAATCGTCTATGTGGTGTTGGGACTGGTGATTGCCGTCATCGGCGGAATAGTGATTGAAAAATTGCATCTGGAAAATCAGATAGCTGACTTTATCAGGAACAGCAAGAGCAGCGTGGATATAGAAGCTTCGGGACTGACCGTAAAAGAAAGGATTGTTTATTCCAAAGACCAAGTGTTTGCGACATTGAAGAAAGTGTTCCCGTACATTCTGATCGGTGTTGGTATAGGCGCTATGATCCACAATTGGATTCCGGAGAGTTGGATACAGATAGTGCTGGGGAGCGATAATCCATTTGGCGTGATTATCGCAACGATTGTAGGGGTTCCGATGTACGCAGATATTTTTGGGATGATTCCTGTAGCGGAAGCACTCCTTGCAAAAGGCGCGCTTCTGGGAACGATTCTCAGCTTGATGATGGCGGTTACGACACTTAGCCTGCCGTCGCTCATCATGCTGAAAAAAGTGATCAAACCAAAACTCCTAGGAACATTTATAGCTATCTGTTCAGTGGGGATCATCATTGTCGGATACGTCTTCAATGCCATTGCTTATTTATTGGTATGAAAGAGGAGATTCGATGTATAAACCGAAAGTCGCATTTATCTGTGTTCATAACTCATGCCGCAGCCAAATTGCCGAAGCATTAGGCAAACACCTTGCATCTGATGTATTTGAAAGTTATTCTGCCGGAACGGAAACAAAGCCTCAAATAAATCAGGACGCCGTGCGCTTGATGAAGCGGATCTGTCAAATGCCCATTTCTTCCCTGTAATGAAAGATTTGATTGGGGGTTAGAAGATCCAACGGGAGCCTGTGATGACGTGTTTATCGAGACAATCCGTGAAATTCACAAAAAGATTGTAGAGCTTTCGCATCACCTGGCAGGGACATAAAAATTCACTTAAGGAGTATAGCAATATGAACATTAAGGTATTAGGAGCAGGATGCAAGAGATGTGAAGCTCTTTTGAATGCGACAAAAGAGGCTGTGTCATCCGAGGGAGTTGATGCAGAGGTGGAGTACATTACAGACTTGGAAAAGGTCGCAAGCTACGGTGTAATGAGCATGCCTGCGCTGGTGATTGAAGGCAAGGTGGTTTCTGCCGGAAAGGTTCTGAAAGCGAAAGAGGTGGAAAAATTCCTCCACTAGAACCACTTGCCGCTGGCTTCGTGCAGCGTGCGCCAAAGAATCGCGACGCCTGCTTTTTGCACGTGAACATGAAAAAGTCCCGCTTTTGCGCGGGACTCTTGAAGCGTTTTTACTTCACAATCACGGGTCGCGTTGTTGTTATTCCAGCATCCTTCATACGAACGATGTACTGACCCTTCGGCATGTCGGCAAGGCTGAATTCGTAATTGCCTACACCAAGCATTCCGTTAAAGAGCGTGGCGACGAGTCTTCCGTTCATGCCGAATACGTCGATGCGGACCTTCCCTTTTGCTTTTGTGTTGAGCATAATTTTGTTGCCGTAGATGGAGAACTTCGAAGTGGCCATCTTGCTCATTGTCAAAGATGAGGATTGGCCGTAAACATAGTTCTCGTCGAACACAATCTTGATTTCAGGAATCATTTCTTCGGTGTTCTCGTAACCGCGCTTGAAGGCGTCGTACTTGTCCGTGTTGAAATCGAAAAGCATCAAGTCGCCGGCCTGGATGTCATCGTAGATGACCGTGCCGGTGTAACCTGCGGCGTAGTTTGCCAACGTGATGCTGAGTGTCTTGTTGCGATCGGCCAAGCTAGAAATGTTGATGGAGCAAGTGACCTTTGTGCCTGCCGGAACTTTACAACTGCCGTCGGTTTCAGTCCACATCCAAGAATCCGTGAGCTTGAAGATAAGGTAAATGTCTGCGTCAGATGTTCCGTTGTTCTTTGCCGTCCAGGTGAACGTGGTTGCCTTGGACAAGTCCCAGCCGCCTTTGTTCTGGTATTCCACCTGTCCATTGTCGGCGCCATAAGTCACAGCCATCATGCCGTTTCCTCCGTCGCCACCTTCAATGTTCACATCCTTGATTTTGATGCTCGCTTCTTCTTTTGCGGCGAGTGCCGTCATTGCCTTGAGCGCCGGATCAATCGTGTAGCTGTAACCACCGAATTTCGGGTCGGTCTTGTCACCGATGTACTGCCAAGCGAGAGCGCCTGCGTAGCCACCATCAAAGGCCTTGCGGTAGCATTCTTCCGTTGTAATTTCCGTCTTTGCGGCCATGTTTGCGTTATAGGTGTCGCCTGCCCAACCGCTAGCCGGGAATTCTCCAATAATCATCGGCTTGCTGTCGTAACCATACGTGCTCGCCATTTGGGCCGCTGTATTTATGAACGGAGATACCGCATCGTTCTGGTAATACGGATAGTAATGCGTCTGGAAAAAGTCGAGCGTGCCGTTTGCTTCGCCACCGGCAGCGATGAGGGCCTCATCGTTCCAGTATTTCTGATACTGGATGTTCACGCTACCTGTAGAAACGAGAAGTTCCGGGTTCTCGGTGTGGATGGCTGCCGCTACCTTGTTTGTAAACGCCTGAATCTTGGAAAGCGCCATCTTCCTAGTGGTCCAGCCGCTGCATTCGCTCGTCATGCCTTCGGGTTCGTTAAAGACTTCCCAAGTCATGAGCGCATTATGGTTTCCGATTGCCTTTACCACCGGAATGAGGACGTTGTCAATAAAAGCCTTGGTGCCTGCTTCTTCAAAAAGCAATTCGTTTGCCGTGATGTCGAGCTTTTCGTTGTAAATGCCCCACTGGTCCGGTTCCATCAAGTTGTGGCTAAAAAGGCACATCGAAACCATCACGCCGTATTCCTCGGCAATGTCCAGGGCCTTCTTCATGTTGTTGATGGTGTTTTCCTTGAGGCCCGATACCAGGTGTGTCGTCTGGTCGATTTCGGGGCTCTGGCTCATGTTGTTGAAAAGCCACCAGCGAATTGCATTGCCGCCCGCAGCGCGCGTGCCTTCGACTGCCTTGCGCCATGCGTTTTCGTCAAGCGGACTTGCGCCCACGTCGGAGTTGTAGTCGCTCCAGGCGAGGTTCGTGCCCGAAAAGAAAATCTTCTTACCGTTATAGAGCAGGTCGGTGCCGCTCACCGTAAGGCCCGGGGCCGCAAAAGCTGTTCCTCCAAGCAAAAAGGCTCCGCAAAGAGCTGCAAAACTCAATTTTTTCATAAGACTCCTTGAAATGCCCATCAGGGGCGTTTATTGAAAAAATAAACAAATAGACGCAAAAGCGACGCATTTTATTTAAGGGTGCTGACATAAATCCCTTTTTTTTGCCTACACCAATTTAAGCCTCGTTGGCGCCGGTTTAGCGAACAACGCTAGCTGGGCGGATAGGCAGATATCGTACGCGTTTTGTACTGTAAAGTTCCGCCCTGAACAAAGAACCTTTTATGCAAAAAAAGAGCCTCTCCACTCGGAGAAGCTCTTTTCGAAAGTCTTGCAATCAAACTTACTGGATGCGAATCGACTTAGTCGAAGAGAAGCCTACGCCCTTCACCTGAAGAATGTAGTTGCCCTGCGGAATACCGGAAAGGTTGAACTGATGTTCGCCAGCAGAGAGAGAACCTTGGTTGAAGCTCTTCACCTGATGTCCCGTCACGTCGAAGAGAGCGATGTTTGCCTTGCCAGACTTTGGAACGGAAATCGAAAGCGTACGGTTCTGTACGCTCATTTTCACTGCGTTAGCGACGGATGCAACCTTTTCAATTGCCAAACCCTTGCCTAAACCGATGATTTGTGCAGACAGATTCTGTGCCTGTTCCACTTCGATTTTTTCAGCGGTATTGTCAAAGTCGTTGATGGTAACGCCTGTATTCGTCTTCACTGCGTCATAGTACACATCACCATTGAAGCCTACTGCGAAGATTTCAATGTAGACCTTGGAAATGTGGCTCATGAAGCTCGTGTAATCCGTACCGGTCAAGACAACCTGATCCTTGGCGGTCGTCGAAAGATCGATCGTGCAAGTCGTCGAGTCGCCCGCATCGATCCAGCAACCGTCCGGCTGTGCCCATGCCCAGCTGGTGCTTGCGTTGCCGAGGAATGCGATGGTGAACCAAATGCCGGAAAGCTTGTTCGTGTTGTAAACGTTGAAGGTAATCGTGCTGGCAGTCGAAAGATCGATAGCGCTTCCGCTCTGGATAATCACGTTACCCTTGGCGGTATCGCTTGTGGCAGAAGTCGAAATCGAAGCGCGGAGCCAGCCGTTCGTTGCGGTATCGCCCGGAACGACGACTTCAACAGCGCGAGCGGTATCCAGATCGCCGAGAGCATAACCGGCTTCGCAGGCAGCCACTTTAGAAGTGCTGAGCGTATAGCTATTCCAACCCGGCATGTTTTCGAGGCTGATCGTGCAAGCGCTTTCGAGGTTTGCCTTCCAAACGGCGTCCACCGTCTGGTCGAGGAATTTACCGTCCCAGGTCTGGTACCACGGCATCCACCAAGACCATGCGATGTTGTTTGCCTTCATCACGGAAATATCCGGAATGGAACCGTTTTCGGAAACGGCAAGGATTTTGTCCGAACCGAAATTGGTCAAGAGTTCCGAATAGGCCTTGGTGTACTTGGTCGAATAGTCCCAAGCTTCATAGATGTCAAGGCTAATGACGTCGTACTTCGAAGCTCCTGGATTCCAACCGATATCATTTGAATATTCCGGGTTCCAAACCCAGACCAGGTTGTTCACGCCCTTGACGGAGACCATTTCGTCATAGACGAGATTGTAAAGAGCCTGAAAAGCGGCTCCGCCTTTGGAGCCCCACCAGAACCACTTGCCGCTTGCTTCGTGAAGCGGACGGAAAATCGCGGCGACGCCGGCTTCTTGCAAGCCGAGGAACATATCGGCGATTTCGTCGATGTCGTTTACGAGCTGCTGATAAGTTTCAGAGCTTGTATTCCAAGTGCAATTTACGGTGCAGGAAGGATCGGTAAAGCCTTGGGTGAAATCAAATTCCGTATATTCGTTTGCATTGCCGGATTTGGTATAGAAAGCGTCAATTTGATCGCTCGGGTCTTTCCAGTGCCAAGTGAAGGCCGGAATACCGCCCTGGTTCCACAGGTCCTTGGCGGCTTCGAGAGCCATCTGCGTGTAGCTCTGGTACCAGTCATCGCTTGCCTTCACGCCGGTAGCGAACAGGAAGTCGAATCCCACGAGAGCCGGATATTTGCCGGTCTTTTTGTAGAATTCGGTCACATCGGGAAGTTCTTTCAGCGTCGAGCTAGAAACGTCGCCAGTCATCATACCGGAAACGGTTTTGACTCCGTAGTTTGTGGCGAGGAAGTTGTAAAGTTTCTGGGCTCCTTCGGTCGCGTTGGCGTTGACCGGGGTGTAGCTCACGTCTGCCTGTGCAGTCAAGGCGCAGAAGCCGGCTGCCAGGAGGGATTTTTTCAAAAGGTTCATTTCACACTCCTAAAGAATTATTTTGAAAGAAAAATAAACTTTTATCCTGATATGCGGAAATGAAAAATCCCTGCATTGGATGTTTTACAAAAGTTGTGTAACTCGTGTTTTTCGATAGTGAGTTTTGAACCCAACTGGGTAAAAAAGTTACACGTTGAAGAGGTAGTACATGATGTCGCCATCCTTCACCACGTATTCCTTACCTTCGGTACGGACGACGCCTGCTTCTTTCGCCGCATTCCAGGAACCGTACTTGCGGAAGTCTTCAAAGGCAAGAGTTTCTGCACGGATGAAGCCTTTTTCGAAGTCGGAGTGGATAACGCCAGCACACCGCGGAGCCTTGGAACCTTTTTCGAATGTCCAAGCGCGGCATTCCTTTTCGCCTGCGGTAAAGAACGTCTGCAGGCCGAGAATGCGGTAGCCTTCGCGGACGACAGAGTCGAGACCGGATTCTTCCATGCCGTAGTCCTTCAAAAGTTCAGCCTTGTCTTCCGGTTCCATCGTGGAAAGTTCTTCTTCGATTTTGCCGCTGATGACGACAACGGAAGTTCCTTGCTTGGCGGCGAATTCCTTCAACTGGTCCACATAGGCGTTGCCCTTCTTTTCGAGGTCGTCTTCGCGGATATTGGCGCAGTAGAAGAGAGGCTTTGCGGTGAGCAGGGCGAGGTCCTGAACGATCGCATCGAGAGCGTCTCCGTTCTTGCCGATGTATTCGCGGGCGCTGTGGCCTTCTTCAAGGCCTTTTTTCAAAAGTTCGCAAGCTTCGAGGTTTTCTTTTGCCTTGGCATTGCCCGTGCGAGCGGCCTTGGCTTCGGTATTCAAACGTTTTTCGACGGAGTCGAGATCTTTGAGGATGAGTTCCGTTTCGATGATGTCGATGTCGCGGACCGGATCAACGGAACCGAGAACGTGCGTGATATCGTCATCTTCAAAGCAGCGGACGACTTCCATGATCGCATTGCATTCGCGGATGTGGGTCAGGAACTGGTTGCCGAGACCTTCACCCTTGCTCGCGCCTTTCACAAGGCCAGCGATGTCGACGAATTCCGTCACAGCCGGCACAATGGACTTCGGATTGTAAACCTTGACGAGTTCGTCGAGACGGCTGTCGGGGACGCTCACCATGCCTACATTCGGTTCAATGGTGCAGAACGGATAGTTGGCCGCTTCTGCGCCAGCGTTCGTGATGGCGTTGAAAATGGTGCTTTTGCCGACGTTCGGAAGACCGACGATACCGCATTTAAGACTCATGATGAACTCCTTGCTAATCGCGGTCAAATTTAGCATTTTTTTAGTATGAAGTTTGCGAAAGTTCTCAAATATTCCGCTTGGTTCCTGACCTTTTTTCTCGCAGGTTGTGCGGGAAACCGTACAACTGAAAATCCGATGGGAGATTCGGGCTGTGCCGAATGTGGCGAACAGGGGGAAATCGAACTGGAAATATTTGACGAAAAGGGCTTTGTAGAAATCAACCCGAAACTTTTGAAAATGCTGGATTCCAAGGCGATACTTGGCAGTTTCCCTACGCAAAAAATGGTCGCTGACTGTCCGGAAGACGAAAAGATCTGCCACAGTTTTAGCGAAGACGCGGTAGATTTTGACCTCGCGCATTTTGAAGATTCTTTGCTCGAGAAACGCTTTCCGCAGATGGTCCATGAGCAGATGCTTGAAGGGCTTCGCATTCCGGAATCGGATTCGGCAAAAATCAAAGCGGAAATGGAAAACCTGCTGAAACTTTCCTTTGCAGATGGGGAACCTTTGAATTCGCTTGCGCCTTGGGAATCCCGCTCGGATTTTTCGATTGCCTATTCCGCATTCGACAGAGCCGTTCCTGCAAAGCTGCAAAATGCGCTTTCTCAAATCGGCAAAAAATACAATGTCCGTTACCTGTCGATTCCTGTGACGGCACAGGTTCAGATTCTTCCGGACTTGGGACGCAGCGGAGGCTTTACATGGAAGTCCTTGTGGACGCTCTGGGACGCTCGCCAGGGAAAACTTTTGATTTTGAGCTATAACCGCTTTACGGCAAAAACGACAAGCCGAATTGCGCCGGAACGCGGTTGGGCAAAACCGTTCGCCGACCGCTTGGACAGTGCCTTAAATCGCGACCCGTCCACGATTGAAAATCATTAAAATTGGGAAAGCTTAATCGACTAAAGCGAGATACCCTAAAAGGTACAGAAGCCCATCATAATACCGCCACGTTCCCATGGGAACCGGGGTGTTCCAAAGGGTCGAAAGGAAGGGCCTTGCTAGCGCAATATCGTCTGCTTTGGAAAGATCCAGAGCGCTTGTCGCCGCGGCATTCATCGCAATCAGACCGGTCGTCTGTGTACGGGCTTCTTTTGGAAAATCCGAACCGTCTACGGCGTAGTCGGCAAGGTAGGGCTGATGCGAGGTAAAGAAGTTCAACAGTCGGCGGATGGCGGTGCGCTCAAAGTTTTTGGCGTCTTCACGAATGTCTTCGCAAATGCCTGGAATTTTCCAGTTGTAATCCAGGGCAAGGTTTAAGGCAACGCGCCAAGCGTCACCGCTAAAGTATCCGCTCATCGGGTTGAAATCGGTGAATTTGGGCGTTCCATCGAATTCGGAATAGTCGGCAGCAAGACCTGTCTCTGGGTGAACCGCTTTTTTCAAATAAGCGAGACTATTCTTGTAAACGCGTTCCCAAAAAACATCGCCGGTCGCTTTCGCATAAAGTCGGTAAAAGGCGAGCGTGTGATAGCTCGGATCGGTGAAGTCGTTCCCTTCCATAGGGGAAAATCTCACCAGGGCGCGTTCCTTGTCGAACATGGAACGGACTTTGCCCTGCGTATTCTTGTAAAGCATCTGCTTTAAAAGTGCGAGCGCTTCTTCTTTGTATTCGGGCTCGTTGAATTTTTTTGCCGCAATCAAAAGGGCAGCGGCAATGTATTCTTCGCCATCGGGAGCGGCTCCGCTATCTATTTTGTAAAAATCCGCATGGGTGTTGTCAGGAATGCCGACTTGCCATGCGAAATAGGGCGCGTAATCGCCAGAATGATTTCTCAAATATTTTTTGGTAAATCGCCAAAGAGCATCAAAGTCGTCTTTGCGTCCAAGTCTCGCCGAAATGTACATGCCATAGCTCATGCCTTCGCTACGCACGTCGGAGTGTCCGATGTCGACAATGTACTTGAGAGTCTGATAGTTAAAGCAAATACGCTCTTTTTCCTTGTCGCCGGAAAAAAGTTGATGGTAAGCTTTTTCAATTTGAGTGCGAACGCACGGATCTGTTTTTCCGATGAGCTTAAAAGGACTGTTCATTTTTAGCCGTTTTTAAAGATGTCAAAAAGAGAGGAACCGTTTTGGAACAGGTAAGTCTGCATGTCGACGGAGGTTGCTCCACGAATGTCGCGTTCCGGATCGTCCCCCACAAAAAGCGTTTCTTCAGCTTTTGTTCCTAAACGTTCGAGTGCAATTTTGAAAATCTCGGGATCGGGCTTGCGAACATGGACTTCACCCGAGATGATGACGGCGTCGAGGATTTTTAAGAGACCGTGCTTGCGCAAAACTTTGCGCACATGTGGAGCGTGCTGAAAATTGGAAATGACACCGATTTTAAGCCCCTGTTTCTTGAGCTTTTTCAGGAGCGGGATTGTTTGCGGATGGATGGGCACGAGTCTTTGCCAACGGTTCATTGAAATGGCGGCGGTGTGCTTGATCCAGTTGTAATCGGGGGTTGCACCGAAAAACTCGGCAAGTCTTTTGAGACGGAGTTCGTATTGGGTGTACTGGTCCGTGTCAGGTACAGGTTCCGTAAAAAAGTGCTTGCACTGTTTTGAAACCTGCGAAACGGATGCGGAAATGCCGAGCTCTTTTAACGCGCGAGTTACATCCTCGTGCCAAAGCCCAAACGCCTTGGACATGTTGCCATAGGTGTAGAGGGTTCCGTAAAGATCGAAAAGAACACCGGCGATTTCCATTGCGAAGTATTAGACCTCGTAATCAATGACGCAACGGTCAGAAGCGACCTTTGCCATGAAGTGCTTGATTTCAACGTGAGCCGGGAAGTCCTGGTAGAAGTCGAGGTCGGCCTTGGTGTTGAAAGAAGTCAAGAGACCGACGTCCCAAGCGGCAGCGCTTCGGTTAAAGTCCACACCGGATTCGATCGAAACGAGACCCGGAACCTTGCCTTCGAGTGCCTTGAACTTTTCCACAATCTTCTTGCCGTTTTCGGCTGCGGTTGCACCTTCAGCTTCTGCCTTCAACTTCCAGAGAACGATATGCTTGATCATAGTTTACCTTTGTACGAGTTTTTGATACATGGCGAATTGCCGCTCAAAGCAACTTTGCCAACTGAATTTTTTCGCATATTCTACAGATTTCTGCTTCAACTGCGCCATATCCATTTTAGAAATTTTCACAATGGCCTGTGCCAGAGCTTGCGGAGTGCGTTCTTCCAGAAGCACTCCGGCGCCCGATTCGCGCAGATGTTCAAGAGCGGCGCCGGTCGATGCGGCGACAAGCGCATCGCCGCAAGCGAGACTTTCTAAGATGGAAAGTCCAAAGGTTTCCCATCCCGAAAGCGCAAGTCCCATGTCGACGCTCGCATAATGGCGAGCCATTTCAGCGGTACTTTTGATAAAGCCTTCGTATCGAATATGCTTGTACTTTTTAGCTGCTTCTTCGACGAGCGGAAGGTCTGGGCCTGTGCCTGCGAAAAGAACGGCCGGTTCACTTTCGAGTTCCTTGCAAAGAATCGGGTACGCTTCGAGGAAAAGACGCAGACCTTTTTCGTCGCAAAAACGGTGCGGGAAGAAAATCGTCAAGCGGTTTGGATCGCCGTCCTTCAGTTCTTGCACGAGGGTTTCGTCCCGGGCTTCGGGATGGAAGGTTTCAAGGTCCACACCGAGCGGAATCCATTCGAGCTGTTCCGGCTTAAAACCGTTTGCTTGGATACGGTCCATCACTTCGTGAGAACTCGCTTCGATCTTCGCATATTTTTTGAAACTCGAACGGGCATAGGCAAAAGCAAGGGACTCAGCCTTCTTTGCAAAGCGGGGAAATCCCCATTTCTCAAAAAAGCGGCGCACATACGTCACCGGAAAATCGGCATGCCAGAATGCGGTGAGGATCGGCTTTTTCGGACAACCCTCACAAGCCTTTTCGATGGCTTTTGGCAAAATGTACGGAGAACCGACTTCAATAATATCGGGCTTGTACTTGGCGATTGCCGGCTTCAAATCGATTTGCCTCCACAGAAAACGGTATTCCCAGTTTCCGGGAAAGCGGAACGCCTTGGTATGTTCAATAATCAGCGAGTCCGAAACCTTTTCGGTATAGGTCTTCCCGTCGTTCTGCACAAAGACGAGCAAAGCGTCGGGATGGTTTTTGTAATACTTCATCCTTTCCAGATGGTAGCGGCGGACACCGCCTCCGGAAGGGCTCCAAAAGTTGTTGTAATCGACAATAACGAGTTGGCTCATGGTTCCTTTTCTTTCATGCGGTAAGACTTGTCCGAGAATAAAAGATTTGCTTCGTACAAAGTCGAACCGGAATTTTTAAGGTTCACGGTAAGCCAAAGGGCTCCATCTTCCTTGCGTTCAATCCAGAACGTTGCGTCGGCATCGCGCAGGTACGGACGAGGACCGATCAGCTTGTCGCCGTCTTTCGTTACCGATCCGCTGATGAATACCGGGATATCAAGTTCCTTGTAAAGGTCGATGGCGGCGGAAGACCTGCGTTCGTTCAAATCCGGAATGTCTCCGCGATCCGAAATTCTCAAGTGGTCCATGCCGTCGATGATCAAAATCAGCTTTTGCTTTTCGGAAAGCTCGGTCTGGAGTTCCTTTAGCAGAAGGTTGAACTTGAAGGTGTCCGTGTCTTCCCAAATTTCCAAACGATCCGACTTCACAAAACCGATGAGTTCCTGCGTTGCCGCGTGAATCTTTTCGTTGATGGAGTCGTCCTTGTTCTGCTTTCTCACGTCGGCTTCCGAAACGCCAGCGATCATGGCGACCAGCCGGTCAAAGGCTTGGCGACGCGGACTGTCGAGCGCTACGTAGATTACCTTTGCATCGGGATTTCCTTCGACAAGGTCCAGTGCAAAAGAAGAAAGCGCATAGCTCTTAAAGCCAAAAGGATCCGAAGAAAGGAAGTAGTAGCCCGGCTGAATGCCGTCGAGGGCATGAGTCAAAGCGGGGAAGTTCGAAAGCTGGAATCCGACGTCGGAATCGGCGTCACGGCTCATCGCCGTGTTGAAATTTTCACGGATGTCCTGCAACAGCACGGACTTGCGGTGCGTGCGCATCGTATCTTCTTCCGTATTGCGGATCATGTTCAAAAGGAAGTCGCCGCCTTCGGCACGCACGATCGTGTCGACCGTTTCGCCGGCAGGCAAAATAATGGACTTGAACTTGAGAGCTTCCGATTCGGCAAGTTCCAAGCACTTGCGCACGTGAAGTTCCTGATTGCGGCGGTTTGTTTCCTTGCGCAGGACAAGCGTAATGCCTTCTGCACCGCAGGATTTTAACTTGTAAAGGTGGCTGCGGCTAAACGGCTGGTACATGGTCGATACAACGCCCGGAATGCCAGCGAGGTCTGCGGTCAAGGCGTCGAAAAAGCCTTCGACCACGATCGGATTGTCAATATCCTGCTGAATGTTGAATGGAATGTCAAGAGGTCCCGATGCGTAAGAAATATAGGGTTCTTCACCGGAGTTCGGCGTACCAGCGTTGTCCAAAAGGCGCCCGTAAACGGAATGGACAATGCCCTTGGAATTGCGCGCCGGAATCGTAAGACGCGGTTCATGGGAAATGTCCAGATTGTCCAGGTAGAAGCTGACTTCGTGACGTTCTAGCCCCGAAAGCAGGCAGTAGCTGTAGAACGGTTCAGGATCACCGCTGTAATAGCCCAAACCGTAAATCTGTGCCTGCGCAAGGTCCCAACCGCGAGCCTTTAAAAATTCGGCTGTGCTTTCGCTTTTGCTCGCTGCCCAGTGGCAGTAGCGGACAAAACATTCAAGGACGCGAGCCTTTGCCCCGCCGATTTCCTTTTCGTGCAGGTTTTCTTCTTCGCTCTTTAAATCCGCTTCGGATGCACCCCAAAAATCCAGGGCTTCTTTCCGTGCAGTCTTTTCGTCAAGCCCATTAAAGCGGCTACGCATCAAAAATTCAACCAGATCCCCGTCGTTGCCGCATTGCAGACAACGATAGCGCCAATATCCCAGCGAATCATAGAAGAAAAGCGAAGATTCTTCCGGAGCATGGAATGGACATTGGGAAATGAGATTACGTCCCCAACGTCTTAAAGGTATCCCCAATCTTTTTGGATGGGTCTTGATGCGGGATAAACCTATTTTGTCTTCTTCGATGAGCATAGTGACCACCTCTCTCTTTAACATAGAAAATTTGGAAACTAAGGGGTTCTTTATTAGTTTTTGGTTATGATTATTTTAGGAGTTGACCCCGGTTCCCGAACTACAGGCTATGCGTTCTTAGAGAAGCGCGATGACGATTCGATTCGCGTATTGGAGTATGGGACTGTTTCGGCGAAGGCAAGGGATGATTTTCCCGACCGATTGGTGAAAATCGTTTCGGGCTTAGAAGAACTCGTGGATCATTACAAACCGCAGGCGCTGAGCATGGAAGGCGTTTTTTCTGCAAAGAATGTTCACAGCTCGCTTGTGCTCGGTCACATCCGAGGCGCAATCCTTGTGATGTGTCGTCGCCGTGGCATGGAATTTTTTGAATACAGTCCGCGCTCGGTCAAGCTAGCCGTTACAGGTGACGGCGGAGCCTCAAAAGAGAAAGTCGCCCTGCTTGTCCGCTCTAGGCTCGGCATGAAGCAAGCGGACGATGTAAAGCTTGACGCGACAGACGCTTTGGCGATTGCCTGTACACACCTCTTTCCGCAGAATGAATTGATGCGTAAAACGCCTTCCCGCAAAACGTCCAAGAAGAAAGCGGACCAGTGGAAAGATCTGATTTTGAAGATGGGAGGGAAATTGCCGGAATGACAACCTTTGCCGCTTTTGGACTTGAAGAAGATGGACTTGTTTTGATTCCCGGAACGGAATACCGTGTACGGCAAGGTGCACTTGCCCCGTTCCTTGAACTTTCAGAAAAAGCCAAGTCCGCAGGCTATGAACTTCGCGTTGAAAGCGCTTACCGATCATTTGACCGCCAACTTTCCATTTGGAATCGTAAGGCGACGGGAAAGCTAAAACTTCTCGATGCAAACGGAGCGCCATTTAAGGAACTCCCGAAAGATGAAGAAGTGCTCATGCGGTCGATTCTTTTGTGGTCGGCACTCCCCGGAGGCTCTAGGCACCACTTTGGCACGGAACTCGATGTCGTTGACGGCAAGAGCGTTCCCGAAGGCTATGAAGTAGAGCTGACGGAACAGGAATGCGACGGAATGTTCGCTCCTTTTCACAAGTGGCTTTCGGAGCAAATCGAAACACAGAATTCCTGCGGCTTTGAACGGGTCTTTGTGTCGGGGCGTGGAAAAATCCAGCCTGAACGTTGGCACATTTCGCACCGTCCTTCTGCATTCGAACTTGAAAAACTCTTTGATCCGAAGGCGTTGCGCAAAGTCTACGAAAAAGCGGATCTGGAACTCAAAAGTGCGATTCTCGACAATTTCGATGAATTGATGCACGATTACGTTTATCCGTATTTTGTAGAAAAGTAAACTTGTATGACGACGGATTTCGCATTTCGTTCTGGAGCGGAACAGGGAATTTTCCCGTTTGAACTCGTCGAATACGGACACTCTGTTGAAGGAGTTCCGCTTCGCTATTTGCCTGCAAAAAAAGAGGCGCGCCTGCTTGTGTTTGCCGCAATCCACGGGGAAGAATCGGAGACGACTTTTTTGCTTTCCCGTGCTTTGCGAAAGCTCTTTTCGGCACCCGATTACGTCGCCTGTATTTTAACGGCAAACCCCGACGGCATGCTCCGAGGAACGCGCTGTAACGCAAACGGCGTGGACCTGAACCGCAATTTTCCGACGTCGAACTGGAAAGCGGAAAAGACGCTTGTGAGGCTTGTGCTAGAAGCTCCTCGTGAAACGGAACTTTCGACGGGAAGCTCTGCGGGAAGTGAACCTGAAACCCAGGCGCTGATCGCTTTGATTCAAAAGCTCGGCGTAAAAAAAGTCGTGTCGTTGCATGCTCCCTTAGGACTTGTCGATTCTGATTTCCACACGGAACTCGCCGTGCAAATGGAAAACGTTTTTGCGCTACCGTGGCAGTCAGGCGTCGGATATCCGACGCCGGGAAGCTTTGGCACTTATGCCGCGGAAAAGAACCTCGAATGTGTAACGGTAGAGCTTCCTCGAGAAGCGCCCGAAATCTTGGCAATCCGGCACGCAGAAAAGCTCGCTGACTTTTTGCAGAATTACCGCTGATCTTTGAAATGAAATCAAAAAAGCGCCGCAATTGTGACGCTTTTTTTGAAATTTGGAAGTTTTGATTTGGCTTTGGGGGAACCTTAGAACCTTAAGCCGCATCTTTCTGCATCTTTTCGGCTTCCGCTTCGGCGATAATCTTGGAACGCTGAATGAATCCGAGAGTAAAGCCGATCATGACATAGCAGCCGCAGAGGATCATCAAGTAGGTGAGGATGATGTTCTGCAAAACCTCATTGGAAGTGATGAAGAAGAATCCGCTCAGATAAGTGATGACCACAATCACAATTTGGAATGCTGCAAGAAATTTGTTCTTGCGTGGCTGGAGCTTCGGGAGGAAGCACGGCGCAACCATCATCAGACCGGTCACGAGCAATACGAGAATCGGGAGGAATAGAAAGTTTTCGTTTCCTGGATTGAAGATTCCGTGCAAGGTCATGTAACTGAGGAAGATCATGTTGATCGCACCGGCGAATGTACTCGGCAAACCGGAGAAGTGATGGTGGTAAGTGTCTCCGTCCATCGCATTGTATTTCGCAAGGCGCATAGCGGCGCAAAGCACGTAGATTGCAAAGACGATTACCACGAGCACCAAGTTCTGGCCGAGCCATTCCGTGGCATTTGCCTTATAACTGAAGAAAACGCAGAATGCAGGGGCAAGACCGAAACCGACGAGATCTCCAAGACTGTCGAATTGAGCTCCGAAATCAGAACTGGCGTCCACTAAACGGGCAGCAAAACCATCCAGCTTGTCACAGAGCACGGAAAGAAGGACAAAGTAGGCGCCCATGCGGAATGGGTCGAGAGTCGAATAACCGGTGAACATTCCGGCGGACCAGCAGATCGAAAATGCTCCCAGCAAAAAGTTCAAGCTGGTAAAGGCATTCGGCAAAATAAAACGAGCTCTTTTCATCGTAAGATCTCCAAATCGTGGTAACAATCTAATAAAAAAAGCCCATTCAAGAACGGGCTTTTTACGGAAATGTTATCCGTTCAGATTACTGAACCGGTTTGATTTCCCAGAGCGCCTTGATTCCCGCTCCGACGATCAAACCCTGAGGCGGAGCATACGGATTTTCTTCGGTCGGGAAGTTCGTCCAATGCTTGGTCGAGAACTGATAATACTGCGTCGGACGGTACATCAGCGGCAAAACCGGGATCTTTTCCATGAAGATGCGGTTCAAGGCTCTGTATGCGTTCTTGAGTGCTGTAGAATCGGTGAGCGACGGGATGAGTTCAAGAAGGCTATCCGCCTTAGGATCGCTAAAGCGTCCGAGGTTTGCGAAGGCTTCTTCGCCCACAGGCTTTGTGCTCTTGCTGTTCATCACCTGGTCAAAACGGGTCCACGGCGTGGCGGCGGAAAGGTCTGCAGTCTGCGTTTTCATGGCGAGATCGAACTTGCCGTAGCGCAAATCCTTATCCCATTCTGCGTATTCGACAAAACGCTGGTTCGTGGAAATGCCGATTTGCTTAAAGGATTCTGCGACCACCTTGATGACGTCTTCCCAGTCGGTCCAGCCGTTCGGGCATTCGATGCTCAGCGGGCGAACCGGCAAGCCTTCCTTGTTCAAAAGAAGACCGTTGTTATCCCAAGAATAGCCTGCATCGTTCAGAATCTTTTTTGCCTTTTCGATGTCGTAGGAATACCCATACTTTTCGGCATCCTCTTCGTTAAAGTATTTGGACTCCTGACCGAACGGAAGGATGAAGCCCGGACGTACGGGATCCGTGTAGTTGGAGACGGCAACGGCCTTGATTTTTTCAAAGTTGATGGCATGGGCCAAGGCTCTGCGGAAGGCGACGTCGTTGAACGGGGTCGTGGTCGTCGCGATGAAGAGCGTCGGGATTGATCCCGGATAATGGTACGGTTCTTTGAGACTCCAGGAGCGGATATCGTCACGCTTCTTTTCCCAAATGCGAGGCATGAAAATCGAGGAAACGTCGAGGTTTCCCTTATTCATCGCATTGTTGAAGTGGTTGTTGCCCGGGTAAAGCGTGTGAATCACATAGAGCGGAGCCGGAGCCTTGCCGCCGTGTTTCACGTTGCCCCAGTAATTTTCGACGCGTTTTAAAACAATCTTGTCCGGATAGTAGGAATCCAGATTGTACGGACCGGAAACGACCGGCGTGGAATCGTTCTTAAAGGTCAGCACATTTGCATAGTTGTAACGACCGCCTTTTTTGGAAGCTTCGACAATTGGCTTGAAAACGCTCTTCGGGAGAATGGAGGTTTCCGAAAGCAGGTTCAGAAGAACGAGCGGATTCTTTTCCGACTTGTTCATCAAAAATTCAATCTGGTTCCCGTTCGCAGAAACTTTGTCTAAATACTGCCAAACGGCATGACGCGGAGTCGGGAAAATCGAATCGAGGTAGAAGGTGTAAAGAACGTCGTCAACGGTAACCTTTTCGCCATTGCTCCAGTGGGCGCGTTCATCGAGTTCCACGGTAATCGAGGAATCCGTTTGTACGTAGCTCTTGGCAAGCATTGGCTCGGTTGTACCGTCTAAAAGGTTGTATGCGAAAAGCGATTCATACATCAAGCGGATATTGCCGTCGATGGGGAAGTTCGGGTCTCCGTCGAGAGGGTTGAAAGACGAGGGAGGAGCCCAGTCGTAACCGCCGATATAAAGGGTCTGAGCTCTCGGATAGAGAGATTCTTCTACGGAAGGTTGAGTCTCTTCCGTTTTATCATCGCACGCAGTAAACGCTGCACAGACAAACATGCCTGTGAGAAGGATGCTTGCGACTCGACCAAACTGCAAACATTTTCTGAGCAAAGAACTATCCGCCTTTTGAATAGCTGTTCAATGAAATGAATATACCCTTTTAAATCTACAGAATCTTTTTTCTAAGGGGAGGTTTATTTGCGTAAAAAAAAGGTAAATATAAGTTTTTGTTTTAGACAAAAAACGGGGAATTTCTCTCTATTTCGTCAAAGGGAAGGCATATAGGAGTCTTTTGGGCGAAGTGCAGAAAAGAGTATTGTCTAAAATGAAAGGTGTTCCGGCACCCCCTGGTGTTGGATAACGCTTTTCCAAAGTCCCCTTGGAGAGCGATACCTGCGCAATGTAGGATTTTTGATCAATAAACAGGCTGTTTCCGCGGACGACCGGATTGGTGTAAATGGAACTTTGTCCGTCAAAAGTCCAAAGAGGATCCTGCGAAGTCAGAGCGTAAAGGCAAATCTTTTGATCCGCAAGACCTGCGAGAAGATACTTGGTTTTTCCCAAGGTAACCCATTTGAGGGAAACGATTCCAGCGCTTGTCGGAAGCGTGTATTTGGGATTTCTAGAAGTTTGATCGTAAATGTGAATTTCGGAACGGTCCGTGGCGACTGCGAGAAGGCTGTCGGAAACTTCCATCCCGGAAATGTTCGTTCCAATCGATTTCATCGGTTGTGCACTTTGACCGGTCGCTTCTTGGACAAAGCCAATGGACCCTTCGAGGCTCGCCACGGCGATCGAGGTCTTGGATATGTCAAAGTAGAACGGCAGATTAAAGAGCTTTCGCGCCCAAGCGATGCGGAAGTTCGGTGCGAGCAGTTTAATGAAGTAACCGTTCCAGGTCGAAACGAAAATGGCATCGTTCGAAAATTCAATCTGGAATGGCTTGCCCGGAAGATCGGTGGAACGGCTCTTGCCGTTTTGGGTCAAGTCCAAAATGTCTACGCGGAATCCGCTTGCGATTGCGAGATGCTCCGCATCGTTTGAAAGTGCGGGGCTGGTTTCAAGAGAGCCGAGCTTTGTGCTCCAGCGAATGTCGCCAGTTGTCGGATCCAAAGAAAGGAGCGTTTGGGCGGCTGGGTCCACGGTAAAGAGCTTGTTCCCGGCGTTAAACAGATTCGGGTAAAGAGTGCGCGGGGAGAGCGGTAAAAATTGCACATAAGAAGCACCGATGATTTTTGCGTAATGCGAAAGAATACTTGATGAAGCTTTTTTATCGCCAAAGGAAAAGCGGACTGCGTTTGCCCAGGCGGCGGCGCGTTTCTTTTCGTCGGCTCCGGTCAGCTCCAAGTGAACGGCTCGGAGGTAGCTTGCCGTAGGATTTCCCGGTTCAAGAATGGTAGCGGAATCTACGAGGGGCAGAATGGAATTCCAGTCGGCGGAAGGCAACTTGGAGGCTGCACGGTATGCGTACTGCTGCGAAAGAATCGGTTTTTTTCCGTAGTGCAGGGCGGTAATCGTCATCATCTCGTTGTTTTCAAATGGCAAAAAGATTTGACCTTGGCTCTTGAGAGGCCTAGCGGTCAAAGGCGATCCAAAGTGGTAATGCCAAAGAGGACGTAGCAGTGTATCGACAACGGTCAAAGCGCCTTCTTGAGAAAAGATTCCGAGAGCGCCCTTCGCTATTTCAAAAAGGACTTCGCCGTCGACCGAAGCGGTGGCGGTTTCTCGCCCCGTTTCGGGATTGAGCAACTTGATATTTCCGCCGCTTTCAAGAACGGCGAGATGTTTGCCAAAGAAGGTTGCGTCTTCGATCGGATTCCCGGAATTTTCCCAGCGGTAAGAAAGTTTTGTCTGCGGCCGATAGAACCAGAAGGCGTTCGAAGAAGAAGCGTAGATGCCGTCATCGGTCAAAATCGCCTGGCGAATCGGATCGATGAGCGAAATCGTTTGCTGCTCGTTCCCGTTTTCGGCGTTGAGCAAATGCAGGGCGTTATCTTGGCAATTCAAAACCAGTTCGTTCCGCGGCGTGTAATGTCCGACCGGGGTACAGCCACGGTAACGGTTTTCGATGGTAAAGCGAATACCTTCGTTCCCAGCTAAAGCAAAGTCTTTAGACGTCATCACCATAGCTCCGAGACTTGGAATCGGCATGACTTCTTCAACCGGCGAATCAAAGCGGTACGTGTGAATCGGTTGCTTGGAATCCTTGGGCTGGAAGTTCAAAGAACTGCCTTGGTCGGTGCTGTACCAAACGCCTTGGCTGGTAATGGCGAAAATCTTGGATTCCGAAGGAATCACCATGGGAACGGAGATGAATTTTTCTCCGTGCAGGGTGTAAATCTGATTGTTGGCAAGAAGAATGGATGGAGAATTTCCGGGAAAGGTTTTGCGAATCGGAGCGGGGAATCGGGTGCGGCTTAAAACGATCCGTTCTGGGGTCGAATCGAATTCTGCGATACGGCTTGCAAGGAAGTAGGCTTCAGGAATGTTAAGCGGATTTGCAAGCGCCTGGCGGTAATAGAAAGCGGCTGTTTGCGGATTTTCGGAAACTTCCTGAATCTTACCGAGCAAAAAGAACGCCTTGCTCTTGTCTTCTTCATCGCCTTCGAGCGAAACACGAGAAAGAAGGTCCAGGGCATCGGTAAAGTTCCCCTTGATTTCAAACTGGTATACAGCTTCGTAAAGTTCTTTGTCCATGCGCGAACAGAACGCCGCTGTCGAAAGCGCGCCTACGCAAAAACAAAGAATGGAAAGCCGCAACCGTTTCATCTTTACACGTCGAATTTGTAACCGGCGCCACGGATCGAAAGAATTATCTTCGGATTCGCCTGGTCGTCTTCCAATTTTTTACGCAGGTTTACAATGTGATTGTCAATCGTGCGCGTGGACGGCATGTTTTCCGGAGTATAGCCCCAGATTTCCTGCAATAGGTCTTCACGCAGAACGACTTCGCCACGCTTGCTCCAGAAATATTTGAGAATCTGGAATTCGCGGGCAGACATTTCGAGCGCAACGCCATTCTTGCTCGCTTCGTACTTTTTGAAGTCGAGATGGATACCCTTGAAGTCCACAATGTCTTGCTTGACAGGTTCTGCCGAAGCCGCATTCGAAGATACGCCTGTACGCGGACCGCGACGAAGGAATGCCTTGACGCGGGCGAGGAGTTCCAAAATGGAGAATGGTTTTGTTACATAGTCGTCAGCACCCATTTCAAGGCCTGTTACCTTGGAGGTTTCTTCGGTCTTTGCGGTCAGCATGATGATGAACGTGTCCGGGTGCTTTTTGCGAATATACCGGCAAACTTCAAAGCCACTCTTCTTTGGAATCATCAAGTCGAGAATGACGAGGTCCGGAATGAACGAGTCCGCTTTTTCAATGGCTTCGTCCCCGTCACCTGCGGTTTCCACGATATAGTTTTCAAGCTCAAAGTTGTCCTTGAGCCCGAGCCGGATGATCTCTTCATCTTCGACAATCAAAATCTTGTTGTTTTCCATGATCTATTCCGCCTTTTTGAGTTTCACCGTAAAAGTCGAACCCTTGCCAGGATGACTTTGCACAGAAATACTCGCTTTGTGAGCTTCTGCCACGCGTTTGACAATCGCAAGTCCAAGGCCGGAACCTTTGGTGCTGCGCGTCATTTCGTCGCCGACGCGGTAGAAGTCGTTAAAGATATTCTTTTGCTCGGAAGGTTTGATTCCAATGCCTGTATCTGTTACCGAAAATACGATTTTTTCATTTTCTTCGGCAACTCGGACGGTCACTTTTCCTGGTGGATTCGTGTACTTGATCGCATTTTCGATTAAACCCTGAGCGAGACTGTAAAGGGCCGTGTTGTCGCCCATGATGTAAGAACCCGGTGCGAGTTCCTTGATCATGGTAATGCCGCGATTGTCTGCAATATCCATGGTCGCTTCAAAAACGCGATTCACACATTGCGACAGGTCGAGTTTTTCCCAATGGAAAACCTGCTTTCCGGTTTCCATGCGGGTGTAGTCCAAAATCGCAGCAATCAGATTCTCTAAACGGGTCGATTCTTTACCGATGAGTTTGGAATATTCTTGACATTTTTCAATCTTTTGAACACGGCCGTTGGAAATCATTTCGGCGAACATTTTGATCGAAGTCAGCGGTGTTTTGAGCTCATGCGACACTGACGAAAGGAAGTTCGTCTTCATCATAATGAGCTTGCGTTCCTGCGAAATGGATTTTAAGATAAAGAAGGATCCGAGCAAAACAGTGAGAAGCGAGAATGCGACAAGGCCGGAAAGCAAGAACATCTTGTGGCGCGCTTCGCTGTATAGTTCTTCCGTATCACGTTGATATAAAGTCATCGACCAGCCGAGTCCTTCGCCTAAGTCCATCTGTTTGGAAATCACCGCATTCTTTCCCGGAGCATTGCTCAGAATCACCGAATTGCGGCTGTCTGTAATGGAAAAAAGAACGTTCTTCCATTCGCGGGAAACATCGGCAAGCTGATTGCGCAGACGATTTTGGTAAGGCTCCGCATCGACCATTCCAATCAGGACCTGATCGCCGGAAAGCCAAGGGTAGGCCATGCGGAAGAAAAGGGTCGAACCGTCTTTCTTGTAATGGATTCCGCTTTTTGCTTGGATTTCTTCGTTGGCAAAACGCTGCAAAAATTCTTGGTGCGTCGCAAAGGCTTCGGCGTGTTCCAGCTGACGGTTCAGGTTTTCACGCAAGTTCCAAAAGGCGTCGCGTTTTTGCTGGGAAAGATCTTCAAAGGAAAGAATCTGACTTAGAGCGTTGTCAAAAAAGAACTTGGCGCTGCCGATGTCCTGCATCGAATGGCCTTCCAAAAAATCCGAGAAGAGCTTTAAGCAGTAATCTTCGGCAAGGGCGTGCTTTTTCTGCTCCACGAAAATTTCAAACTTGAGATAGCGCAACGATTCGGTTAAGTTATTTGAAAGATAACCGTGGACATTCGGAATTCGTTCTAGGACGTCGATGATGCGAATCGCTTCGTCATAGTGCTTGTGCCGGTAATGCAGACGCAATAGACCGAGCAGATTCAAGATCTGGTCTTGCGGCATAAAACGGGCCGGCTGCATTAGAATCTTGTTGCGGATTTCTTCGATTCCCTTCTCGTTCGCTCCGGTCAATTCGAAATGGAGCATGTCTCTTTCGAGGGATCCTGGAATGGTGGTCGGCGGATCGAGCTTGGACGGTTCCCGGTGAATGGAAATGCTCGGGAAGACGAGAGCGTTCTCGTTAAAAACGAAAGTGGCAGCAATGCCTTTTACTTGTCTAAAGGAAGGCGCTTTGTCGAATTCGAGGAGTTTTTGAGGCTGTTCGTAAAGGTAGATCGACGCCGCTTTCGTTTCGCTCAGAATGGCGAGCTGTTCTTTTTGAACGGCTTGAATTGCCTGCTTTGAAAAAGAGGCTTGGGCGTTTTCAAAGCTTTTTTCTGCAAGAAGGCGCTCGTTTTGAACGTTTCGGAAACTGAGAAAAGCAAGGATAGCCGTCGGAATGATAATTCCGCAGAAAAAAAGCGCAATAAAGATGCGATTGTTCTTCGGAAGTTTCACGGTATCCTTTTTGAGTTAGTATAGTTGACCCTTAAAAAGTCACTTCGCGAGCGCAGGATAAGGAGGTTCGCCGTTTTTATTCACCCCTTCCCGGCAAAGGAAGCAACAGTATAGCCATTCCAACAGGACAAAAAAGCGCCTCATGGCCCTCTTGAAGTTGAACGCCGCTGCTGCAAGCTTTGCATTGAGCATGTCGCCAAAGATTCCCTTGTAGAAATTTCTACCCATACGGTGGTCGCTTTTCAGGTGGCCGTTGATAGGCTCGATGCCTGCCCTCTTGCAAAAAAGCTTGTGAGCCTTTTCCTTCTGGTAGTAAGTCGCGTTTTTCTTCGGGACGTCCGGTATCACGATCTTTGTCGTTCCGGATTCCTTTTGTCCGCGGTAGCCTCGGTCGCATGCGGCCTGGCTCGGCCTGAATCCAAGCATTTGTTCAACATGGTCAAGCGTATCGTCTATCGTATGTCCGTCATACTCGTCCCGGAACGAGACCGCGCCGACAATGATGCCGCTGTAGCTCCGGGCGATTGACACCTTGTTGCCGAACTCGTATTTCTTGTGTTCCTTGCCCTTGCCGATGCATTTTACTTCGGGTTCGTGAAGCGAATAGACCTTGTCCTTGTCGCATTTCTTCTGTGCCAGAACTTTTTTGAAAAGCTCGATTTTTTCTTTGTACGTGTTCAACAAGTTCTTGCTGGCGAGATTTCGCTCTAATTCACGGACGAGCCGTCCCGCGATTGTCTTCAGCCTGCGATCTGCCTTGTGAGCCTTCTTGCCGTTCTTCGGGTGATTGCGGAAACGCTGGTCACGATGGACCTTCTTCAAGGTTCTCTTGTAGGACTGTCTTTGCGGAAGATCATGCTCTTCCACGATCCTCTGTACCTGTTCTATTATCTTGTTCGCAAGTTTGGCGTCTGTAGGGAACGTGATGTTCTTTTCCTGCACGGTCGTGTCAAGAAAGACCGTGCCGCATCCTGTCGGTCCTTGTTTATCGTGGTCATCGTTGACGAGGATACTTTCCTTGAGGATCATGTCCATGCCCGCTTCGCCAATCATGTGCCGGAAGTGAACAAGTTCGCTCGGGTCGCAGGGTTGCTCCGTCGAGAAGAACCGTTCTCCGCAAAAATACTGGTAATAGGCGTTTTCCTGAAACTGCTCCACGACGGACTCGTCCGATACGTTGCGGATGTGCTTCAGGATGATGAGCCCGGTCATGAGACGGATCGGCTTGTTCGGCGCACCCATTTTGTCGTCAAACCGTTTCGAAAACTCGGTCTCGAACTTGTTCCAGTCAATCTTGTTCGCGAGAACGTAGAGGGAATGCTTGTGGTTCAACTGCTCCTCAAGGGAACAGAAAAGGCTTGTCTGTGCGTGGGATTTTGGCGGTCTGTACATAAAAAATTGCAAGGTTTTCAATCATATTTTAGAAAACCTTGCAATATTTTCACAGGGTAGAAATCAGTTTTTCCCAATAGTTATGCGGGCTGGGCGGGATTTTAAGGGACGACTAGTATAAGATTCGAACAAGCGAGGAAAGCTTGACCGGACCCAAGGCTTCCGCAATCTGATCGGCAAGAGATGGGTTTAGTACCAAAACGATTGCAAAAGCGAGAAGCACTGCGACGAGGATAGCGAACACCCAGGCGCAGTACATCCATATCCGAAACTTCATTTGACGAGGCTAGCCTTGTGCGTAATGGAAACGAGACTGCCGAAGTCGATTCGACGATCGCCGTAGTAAGATTCACGCACGAGAATCACGGCATGTTTTTTGCTCAAGGTCGTCACAATACCGCGGGCGAGAAGGCGCGGCGGAATCAGTGCATCGGAACGGTCCTTTTCCCAAATGGCAACGCCATCGCCGAGGGCGTAACCGTTTTCAGAACCCTGATCGATCATCACATAACCGTACGGTCCAACGACCTGGCTCTTTTCCAAGGAGTAGCGGACAATCGCCATTTCATCGACCTTAGCGGTTTTAACCGTGTCATAACCAACGACGTTGATCGGTTCAAACGGCTTTTGAATACGGGCCTTGGCCGTTTCCATCTTGATTTCGTACATAGTCTGCAAAATGACTGCACGGGAAAGCGTATCGCCCACATCCGTGATGCGGGCAAGACCCGTATAGCGGAGAATGGCCGCCTTTTCGTCCTTGCGGATCTTGGTTGCAGGCAAGTTGGCACGATGAGCGTCCCAGATTTCGACCATGTCGCCGACGTGGGCCTTCTGTTCGGTATTCATACCGATGCCGATGACCACTTCCTTTTCGGCGGTGTGTACAAGTGGTTCACGCTTTTCGCCGGAACGGATTGAAAGCCAGTTCTTGTCGTTCTTGATTTCCTTCGGGGGCATGACGATCGGTGCAAGCACCTGATAGAAGCCGTTGAAGGTCTTTGGCTGTGCACGCTGGGAGTAGTAGTAAGACGTTCCCTTTGGTTTGCTCGGCTTTTTCTTCTGATGTGCGGTGTCGTTCGCGAGCTTCCCGAGCATCTTTTCGAAGTTTGTGTTTTCGTTTCCGGCACAGCCGCTAGGAACGGTCACGCCCTTCGGAAGCGTCGAATCCGGTTTTGCGGTCGCGCATGGAGCGGACTGTTTCGGAGCCGGCTTTTCCGAGGTGTCTTGCGCTTCGCCCAAATAGATGGAGTCACCCGGATAAATCCAGTGCGGATCCTGGATGTGCTGGTTGTTTTCCCAAAGGTCGGGCCAAGCAAACGGATCCTGCAGGTATTCATCGGAAATATCCCAAAGGGTATCTCCTTCCTTGACGAAATAGGCACTTGCGGCAAGGGCTGCAAGGCCAAGAGCAATAGAAATGCTTTTAATGTGCCTCATATTCATCAATTTAACCTTTTTATGAGCAATCGGTAATTTTAACGACGGCGCTTTTGGGTAAAATGCACTATTTCTGAGGGCTCTTCTGCGTGGAAACTTTGATTTTCACGGCGCTTGATGACCTTCGTTGAACGCTCTTCGTGGCGTCCCAATAAACCTGCGCGGTCCGGAACGAATAGGAAGAGCACCTGGAAAAAGTCTTTGCCCGGTTCGATGTCGAGAGGAATGATCTTGCGCAGCATATAGCCTTCGCGGCGGAAACGTTTGATTTCCATGGCGGCGACGGTCAGGTTCGAAGAATTCAAAAGAATGCGTTCCGGACCTTGGGCGGCGAGTACCGGAATCACGTTCCCGGCAAGAGCCTTGCCGTCTGGTGGATCGAGGTAGACCGTCCATTTTCCTTCCTTGAATTTTCCGCTAAAGAACTTGGGGAAAAATTCTTTGTCGACCGTGGATTGAATGTAGCGTACGTTCGGTGTCTGACGGGAAACCTTGCGAGCGTCCACAGCGAAGGTCGCTGCAAAATGCGGAGCGAGCGATTCTGCGATGTAACCCGTGCCAGCATAGCATTCGAGGAACTTGTCGTCTTTGGCCGGATGGATCGCTTCGCGGATACGCTTGGGAAGTCCGATCCAAGGTTCCTTGGCAAGCGGAGTCCAATCGATGATGTTGAACGTTTTACCGGTTCCGGCAATCGGAAGGTAATCGCTGCCGAATCCCTTGTGCAAAGTGATGTGCGAGCCGGGAGCCGGATGCGCAGGGTCAAAAACTTGAACCGGGCGAACCTGCATCTGGTGGCAGCAGAGAATTTCTTTGGAATGTTCATGCTGCAGATAGTTGAGGAACGTTTTGAATTCGCGGGTTGCTTCTGCGGTATGGAGAATGTTCTGGACCGCAATGCCGTAACGGCCGTCGCCTGTAGCGCGGAACCAGATTTGCAGAATGGACTTGCGGAATTTTTGCAAGTGCGGCTTGCGGATCTGGGCGTCGATGTCGAGGACAATCTTCGGCGGCTTTGCGCCTTTATACGGCCCCTCCAAGGAAAGGACTCGGTTCGTCTTTGTCAGATTCTGGGTGCGGATTCGCCAGTCGCTTGTTTCGGACTTGGACGGTACGCTGTACCAGCTTTGGATTTTTCCTGGGATACGATTGTCGAGAGCCCACTGTTCGAGGTAAGCTTTTTTCGCTTCGAGGTCAGAAGGGACTGGACCCAGAGATTTCTTCTCGGGTTCTTCTTGGACCTTTGCCGGTTTGCGGCTCCAAGTGCCGCGGTTATCCAATTTTTTTCTTTGCATAAATGATGGGGTTAGACGATAAATCGCGGATAGCGCCAGGTGCAATCCCTGGAGGGAAGCGTGGGGAATTCGCGGAATGAGCCTTTGAGGTTGTACATGTTCGGGCAACCGTCGACAGGCGAAAGGGAAATCAAAGAGTCTGCGTGATTGGCGAGTTCCGTATATTCATCCGGGTTCATCGCCGTGATGACAGCGGAACCGGTGAGAGCGATGATCGTATCGATCATAAGCAAGAGTGACTGCTGCGGAGGCATGCTGTTGCGGACCGCTTTCGGGTTATGCAGAATCGCGGAAATCGGATCGATGATGATGGCACCGTAATCGTGATCTTCGAGCTTTTTTGCACCTTTGACGCGCTTGGCGATATACTGCGCCATTTCGAGCGGAGACTGCGCAAGTCCGCGGAGGTTCAAAAAGCCAAAGCCCGGAATCGAAGGGTTCAACCCGCGGGAAGCCGCCACGGTAAAGAGACGGTTCAAAAATGCAGAACGGGTGCTTTCAAAATTCACAAAGAGAACGTCGGTCTTGTGCGTCACAAGACCCATCCAGTCTTCGCCATGGGAAAGCGAAAGGGCTAGGTCCATCAAGGCAAAAGATTTGCCCGCCTTGGAAGGCGCTGTAAAGAGCATCATTTCACCGGCTTGCAGAACATCGTCGATCAGGAGGCGGTCCTTTTTCGGAGCGTCGTCGCTGTCGCTTGCAAGTTCAATCAAAGGCTTGCCGTCCAAGCAGAATTCGACCCAGGTCTGCCAATCTTCAAAAGTTTTGGCGCCTTGTTCAAGGCCGATCAGGTACTGTTGCTTTCCGTTGCGGAGAACGCCCGGAAGGCGCACCATCTGCGTCGGATTTGGACCGTTCGAATTGACGTGGAAACCCTGTTCTTCCAAAGTTTTGAAAAGGTATTCGACGCGTTCGTCGTATTCTTTGCGTGATTGCGCATTGACCTTGATCCAAGCTTGCACGGAGTTTGCACCAGTGCTGACGAGGGCTGCGCACGGCAGGTTCAGAGCCTTGTAATAGGCGAGCTGCTTTGCGAGGCTGATCTCTGGATTGTCGATGACCGCATAACGGTAGCGGAAGGCTTCATCTTCGCCTTCAGGCCCGTTTGTCGCATTGATTGAAACGAGAGCCCCGTCCGGTCCGTCCAAGGCCTTCATGATCTTTTTGATGCCGTCCGCCTGGGCGAGAAAGTCCGAAATCAGGACCTGCGTCGCTTCCGGGGTGTTGGACATCTTGTAGTCGATGGATTCTTCCGGCTTAAAAAGCGCATTCAAAAGCTTGGCAAAGTCTAAGCGCCAGTCTGGAGTCGGCCATGGAATGTTCAGGGCTTCCGGATCGATGCGGTGATTTTGCAAAAGTTCAAGAGCCTGGGCGTCAAGACCCATGGCGAGAACCTGTTCGAGGGAAATCGCACCTGCGATAATCGGCTGTGTGGCAATGCCTTGTGCAGGGATTGCAGGCATAGCTTGGGTCGCTTGTTGCTGCGGAACGGCAGGAGCCGGTTCTGTCGAGACTTCCCGTTCGCGAGCGCGCTTGTCGGCAGCATAGGCACGGCGGATAGTCGCATCGGATTCATCTTCCGCAAGGCCTTCTTCCTTGGCGTGTTCGCCAAGCTGGAAGGTTGCTTCCATGTAGGTCATGCCGACTTGTTCGGCCGCTTCAGCCGCTCGGAAAAGTGCACTCTTGAGCTCTTCCGGTTTGTGCTTGCTGCTTAAAAACAAATTGATTATCTGACGGGGATTTTCCATACGGATGAAATATAATTTTATTCGACTTTGCGGAATTCTGCGGAGATTTTTAGCGCGTCACATTCCGAATCCAGCTTTTTTTCTCGACTCGCCAGACCAAAATGGGGAATTTGACGATCTCATCCAGCCGAAGCATCAGGAAAATCATCGCATAGGAGAGCCCCCATTCAAAGCCGGCGAGGTAGCCGAATGGAATGGAAAAGATCCAGAGCGTTCCGATGTCAAGGATCGATGTGAACGTAGTATCGCCTCCGGCTCGAAGAATTCCGACAATCGCGGGCGATGTGTAAGATTGCAGTAAAATCATAATGCACTGGATGCCGATGAAAGTCTTGGCGAGCTCGATCGTTCCGTGGGGAATCGCATAGAGCGTAAGAATTGGATCCTTGAAAATAAAGAGGCTTCCTGCCATGAAAGCTCCCACAAAGAATCCGGCGAGAATCAGTGTGTTCGCATAACGCTTGGCGTCTTGCAGGTTCTTGCCCGAACCGAGAAGGTTCCCGATAATCGGGGCAGAGGCTCCAGCGACGCCGAAGATAGAGACAAGGGCCATTTGCTGCAAGGTTCCGACGATGCTTGCCGCAGCGACGATCGTCGAATTTAAATGCCCAAGAATTACAGACTGCATGGCGACACCGATGGACCAGCCAGTTTCGTTGATGACGACCGGGATACTGTAGTGCAAAAAGTCCTTGAAGAGAACGGCGTCAAAGTGGAAC
Organism: Hallerella succinigenes; assembly: GCF_002797675.1. Lineage (NCBI taxonomy): Bacteria > Pseudomonadati > Fibrobacterota > Fibrobacteria > Fibrobacterales > Fibrobacteraceae > Hallerella > Hallerella succinigenes. The sequence goes on from NZ_PGEX01000001.1 coordinate 2,443,816, forward strand.
ATCTTTTTGAAGCGAAAATGCAGATGGCACTCCATAAAACGCACATACACAAGGAGTGCAAAACATTCCGCGGCACGGGCAATCACCGTTCCCATGGCAGCACCTTGCACACCCAAAGCGGGAATTCCAAAATGCCCAAAAATCAAAGTCCAGTTCAGGAATATGTTTAGCACAAAGGCGCTCAGGTTCACAATCAAGCCCGCCTTGACTTCGCGCGTGCTGCGCATCAGCATAATCATCGTATTGCTGAAGCCGTAGAAGAAATACGCAAAACCCTGGATCCGTAAATATTCCGCTCCGATATCGATCAGTTCCGGCACGTTCGTAAAGAGCTGCATGACCAGCCGCGGAAAGAGTGTTGTCCCAAGCCCAAAAAGAAATGAAAAAAGGACACCGATACAGATGGTAATCGAAACGATTTTCTGAATGCTTTCGGCATCGTGCTTTCCGTAGTACTGCGCCACGAGAACGCCGCCACCGCTTGCAATGCCAAACGAAAGCATCGAGAAGATAAAGAACGGCTGACTTGCGAGCGTTACCGCACCAAGGGCCGCTTCCGAAAGACTGCCGACCATCATGTTGTCAGCGAGCGAAAGAGAAAACTTGATGAGGTCCTGCAGGGCAATCGGCAAGGCGAGTCCGGCGAGGACTGCAAAAAAGTGAGGCTCTAAAATGAATTTTTTAGAGAGCTTCAACAGTTATACTCGAGCAGCGACAATGTCTTCGCCAGAATAGTGCATGATTTTGTACGCGTAACCCTGTTCGGTCAGGAACAGCTGACGGTTCATGGCGAATTCCTGCTCCTTCGAATCCTTGGTGACGAGCGAGAAGAAGTGCGCCGGACGACCGTCTTCCTTGGGGCGAAGAACGCGGCCAAGACGCTGGGCTTCTTCCTGACGGCTACCGAACGTACCCGATATCTGAATTAGGATGCTTGCGTCCGGAAGGTCGATGGCGAAGTTACCGACTTTCGAAACCATCAGGTTGCGAAGTTCACCGCGGCGGAAAGCGAGGTAAAGTTTATCGCGTTCCTTGTTCGGCGTCTTACCGGTGATTAGCGGAATGTTCAGCTTTTCGGAAAGTTTCGTGAGCTGTTCAATGTACTGGCCGATGATCAGGATACGGTCTTCCGGTTCGTTGTACTGAGCGATCAGTTTTTCGACGACGTCGTCCTTTTGCTCGTTTGTACTTGCGATGTTGATTTTGTCGCGGTTTTGGGCGAGCGCATACTTCATCTTGAGTTCCGGATTCATCGTGACGCGGATTTCGCTACAGTCGGCGGTCGCAATCCAACCTTGGGATTCAAGGACCTTCCATGGAAGATCGAACTTTTTGGGTCCGATGAGGGAGAACACTTCGGTTTCCTTGCCGTCTTCACGCACGAGGGTTGCCGTAAGACCGAGACGTCTTGTCGCCTGCATTTCGGCGCTGAAACGGAAAACGGGAGCCGGGAGCAAGTGAACTTCATCGTAAATCATGAGGCCCCACTTGTGTTCGCTGAAGAGCGGGAAGTTGACGAGCGGCTTATTGATATCGCTCTTATTTTCTTCGGCTTCTTCCATTTCTTCGTCGGTCTTTTTCAAACGCTTGCGCTGTGTCAAGATTTGGTATGTGGCGACTGTCACCGGACCGATTTCCTTGACATCGCCCGAGTATTCCTTCACCTGGTCTGCGGTGAGGGTCGTCTTGTCGAGAATTTCGCGAATCCACTGACGGGCTGCGGAAATGTTCGGGGTGAGGATGAGCGTGCGGGTCTTCATGAGGACCATCGTCGCCATGCCGATCACGGTCTTACCCGAACCGCAAGGGAGAACGATCACGCCCGAACCGCCCTTTTCAGAACCGGAGGCGTAGAATATTTCGGAAGCTTCCTTCTGGTAGCTGCGGAGAGTGAGCTTTTTACCGGCCAAGGTTTCCTTTCGGAAATCGACTTCGAGCGGATCGCCGGCGACGTAGCCTGCGATGTCTTCGACCGGGAAGCCGTTTAGCGTGAGAGACATCTTGAGAATGCCACGCTTGTTCGGGTCCACGTAAGCCTTGTCTTCACCTTCAAATTCGATAAGGCAATCGGCCACGTTCGGAAGCTTGGTGATTTCTTTGAAAAGAGCTACATCGGTCGATTCCAGGCAAAGGCCTTTGTCGTTCTTCACGAGCTTGAGCATACCGTAACGGCCCATATAGTCTTGGACTTCCGTGACGACAGTTTCTGGGATCGGATATTTGCTCTGGGATTCAAGACGGGCTAGCACATCTTCGGCGGTAAGACCCGTCGATGCGGCATTCCACAAAGAAAGATGGGAAATTCGATATGTATGTAAATGTTCCGGACTCTTCACGAGTTCGGTAAATGGAGCAATGGCATCTCTGGCTTCAATGTAGTGCGGATTGTGCACTTCAACGAGAATTTCCAAGTTGCTCTGAACAATAATAGCGCCTTCGGGATTCATAGGCGCCAATTTTAGAAAAATATGGCGAAATTGGCGAAGTAGAGAAGTTACGTACTGAAAAAAATAGTTCTTCCGGGAAAAAACTATCTTATTTGCGTATGCAGCCTTTACGTATAATTTCTTTTTCTTTCTTAGCCCTCGTCACCTTGTTGACGACGGGATGTATTACGACGACGATTCGCAACTTCAGCATGACCGCATCCGAAGCGCCAGAAGTCCACGGGGCAAATACCGAGCAGGAACCATTTTCCGCATTGTGGCGTTTTACCGGAAAGGTCCGTTATAACTTTCAAGAGGATGTGGATATTACCGATGACACATATAAGGATGGTTCTCTCGACGATCTGTTCAGTGATGATGTGATAATGGTGAAGAAGTCGACATATAGGATGGGCGGGGTTGACTTCAGCGGGAAAATCGATTTCTTGTACAAAGTCGGCTGGTTTATGTGTGGGGGCGGACTCGGTTATAAAGATGGAGCGTTTTTCCACACCACGCTAGGTGCCAATTTTTCACATTTTGAATTAGGCGCGTTCCTTGGAGTGTACAACCAATATAGCGAGATGAGTTACGAGATCGAAAAGGATGATGAAACCGATTGGGGATATGATTCTGATTTTAATGCCTCTCTCTTTGGAGGCGGCTATGCCGGATTTTATTTGGAAAAGCTCTTTTTCAATCTCAGTGTCAGTGCTTACGAGCCGAATCCTAAAATCGAAGACATTCGGCTGGGTGTCCCTACTATTACGACAGGATATCTGACGGCTGGGTACCGAATCAATCGCTGGGTAGAATTCAGCGTCGGGGGAATTGTGACTTATACCTCCGAGGAATTCAATGGGGGCGTCACCAGCGGGATAAGCCTTTATCTGTAGTCGGGGCGTCACCCGGGATTGCCACGCCCCTTTGGGCCTCGCAATGACATGATGGATTGTCACTCGCGAAAGGCGAAGCCTTGAAGCATTCCACAAAAAAAGAACCGGATTCTTTCGAACCCGGTTCTTTAAGAGCCACCCAGCAGATTTGAACTGCCGACCTGCTGATTACGAATCAGCTGCTCTACCAGCTGAGCTAGAGTGGCATAACGCGCACAAATGTAGCAAACTTTTTGAAAAAATGCTATATTTATTTCAAAATTTTTTTAAGGACCTAAAACATGGCCAACAATATGCCGAATAATATGCCGAATGCGGGAACTTCCGCCTCCGGTTCTGATATGAAGGAATTTTTTATCCAGCACGGGGTGAAGGTCGGGGCTATTCTCCTCGTCGTCATTTTGGTTGTGATAGCCATTATTCATTTCCAGGGTTCCAAGAACAAGGCTGACGCTGCTCAGGCAGAACTTCTTGGTCCGGCTCTTGCCTATGAATATACGGGGAAGAAGGATAGCGCTCTTGCCGCATACGAAGAACTGATCGTTTCGAAGCAGTTGAAGGGGGAAACCCTCGCCAAGGCCGCACTTCTCGCTGGCAATATCCGCTTCCAGAACGGCGAATTTGATAATGCTGCCATCCTTTACCAGAAGGCTTTGGACAATGCGGGCTCGCTTCCGCTGATTCGTGGCGGAGCTCTTCACGGTCAGGCCGCTGTTGCAATTGAAAAGAAGGATTACGCTGCAGCAGTGAACCTGCTTGAAAAGTTTATCGCTGAATTCGGTAAGCGTACGGGCGATCTTGAAGACCGCTACGAAAAGCTCGAACCGGCAGACCAGGTTCCGACTGTGGCTGACGCTTTTTGGAAGCTCGCCCTCGTTTACAACCAGATGGGTTATCCGGATAAGGCAAAGACTGCCGCTGAAAAGATTCTCAAGAATTACGGCGACAATCAGATTTATTCCGACCGCGCAAAGAAGTTAATTGCGACGCTCTAATTTTTAAAAGAAATCATGCAGAAGCTCGCCGGCGAATGCTGGCGAGCTTCTTTTGTCGTGTCATTTCGATAACCACGCCTTCGCTCGTTACCATTACCCCTTCAATTCCTTTGTGACAAATATGTCGCAAAATTTCAGTTCGCCTTCCAAAAAGTCCCTGCTACGGCAAAAAAAACGGGTGCAGAAAAATCGGCAAAAAAAGGTCTACTTCTAAATTTTTCTCAAAAATTTTAACACTGGAGAAAAAGATGTCCGACTACGTTCAAAATCTGTTTGCAGATCGCATCGGTGGCAGTTCCTTTGGCAAGGGAACAGTCCTGTACAAGTTTGAAAAAATCAAGCGCGCCCGCCGTCAGGCGGAAAAGGATCACCCGGAAACGCCGATCATCGATATGGGCGTCGGGGAACCGGACTGGATGGCGGACAAGGTTGTTGTCGAACGCCTTTACGCCGAAGCGCAAAAGCGTGAAAATCGCGGTTACTCGGACAACGGCATTTTGCCGTTCCAGGAAGCGGCTGCACATTACATGGATCAGGTCTTTGGTGTCAAGGACCTCGACCCGCAGAGCGAAATTTGCCACTGCATCGGTTCGAAGCCGGCTCTCGCCATGATTCCGCAGGCGTTCATCAATCCGGGCGACGTCGCGATTGTGACCGTTCCTGGGTACGGAGTCCTCGCTACGATGACGCGCTTCCTCGGCGGTGAAGTCTATAACCTTCCGCTTCTTAAGGAAAACGACTTCCTTCCGGACTTGGATTCGATTCCGGCGGATATCGCAAAGCGAGCCAAGCTTCTTTACATCAACTACCCGAACAATCCGACGGGTGCGGTCGCCTCTGTGGATTTTTTCAAGAAGGTGATTGACTTTGCAAAGAAGAATGAAATCATCGTGATTTCTGACGCGGCCTATGCGGCTCTCACCTTCGACGGTTATGCTCCGCTAAGCTTCCTCTCCGTTCCGGGAGCAAAGGAAGTCGGAGTGGAAATTCAATCGCTTTCGAAGGCTTTCAACATGACCGGTTGGCGCCTCGGCTTTGTCGCCGGCAATGAAAAGGTGGTGAAGGGATTCGCTTGCGTGAAGGACAACAATGACTCCGGTCAGTTCAAGGCGATTCAGCTCGCTGGCGTAGAAGCGCTTTCGAACCCGTCGATCACGGAAAAGACGGTCGTAAAATATTCCCGTCGCCACGGCCTGCTAGTGAAAGCTCTTTCCGAAGTCGGCTTTAAGGTCTCGAAGCCGAAGGGAAGCTTTTACCTGTACACACAGGCTCCGAAGGGAATCGAAGGGGGTGAAACCTTCAATACCGCAGAAGACTTCTCGCAGTGGCTCATTCGCGAAAAGCAGATTTCGACCGTGCCTTGGGACGATGCAGGTCACTTCATCCGTTTCAGCGTAACGTTCATGGCTGATACGGAAGCGGAAGAAGTCGCTTTGATGGAAGAAATCAAGCGTCGCCTTTCCGGCTCGAAGTTCATTTGGTAAATGCTTTGCTAAAACGAAGAAGCGCGACTTTTGCAAGCCGCGCTTTCTTTTTAAAGGAGAAAAATTTTACGGGAGCATCTTGTTCAAGATTTCTTGAAGCTGCTCAAGACTCTTTTTGGACGAGTCGCTGAAACGGTAGAACGTGCCATCCTTGTTCACGAGGAAGATGACCGGGACGTAGCCCGTTCCGTAACGCGGACCGAACTTTGCGTTCACATCCTGGAAAATTGGAAGCGAAGCGTTGAACTGGTCGATGAACAGGCGCACATCGTTCTTCTTGATGCCGCTGCCGACAGAAATGCCGATGCCGTTCAAACCTTTTTCTTCGTACTGCTTGATCAACGTTTGCATGTGCGGGAAGTTTGCCTGGCAATGCGGGCACTTCGGGCTAAAGTAGAAGATCATGAGCGGTTTGTTCGAAAAATGGGAAAACAGCATTCCCGGGTCGCTGATCCCTGCGAGAGGAATCGTAAAATCAATCTTCATCGTGGTGCCGGAAGAATCCTTCATCAGTTCCGGCGCGTTCTGCTTGGCTTCTACCTGTGCGAATACGGTTGCTGCAAAAAGAGCAATCAAGGAAAAAGCTTTTCCCATAAATCTCATTCAAAAACTCCTGTGATGACAGGGAGTAAAATACAAAAGAAATTGCGAAAAAAAAGAGTTTTCTTCAGGTTTTAAATTTTCCTACATTTTAAATCACATGGCACGACTTCTCAAAATTTGGACGGTCCTTCTTTTTACGCTCTGCGCAGTGCTGCTTGCGGACGAGGGAAATTCCGTGCAAACGACTGGAAGGAAGCTCGCTGACGGAGGCATTCTTCTTCCGCGTGAATCCAGTTACCAGGGCAAAGGCTTTGGCGTGGGAATTGGCGGTGGGGCACTTTTCCCCAGTGGAAAAAAATGTAAGGCACTTGCTCAGTGGCAGGGGACCGGGGAATACGCGTATTCGCAGTATGTGAGCGCAGGCGTCTCTGTGCGCATGTATGGCGGCAATATCGATGACGAAATTTCGATCATCTATCAGCGTTATCACAGCCACGTGCGCTTGCATTACCTGGTGAATCCGAACTGGGTGCTTTTTGCTGAACCCGCGTTTGGTTTTGAATCGACTTCTTTGGACGAAATCCGCGGCAAAAACTCGCCGGGAACGTCTTTTGCGACAGAGGAAGAGGTGAACAAGGCTGTCGGCTGTGATAATGAATATTCTTTGGATGGCGCTTCGGGCGCGTTGACCCTGGGTTCTGGCTTTGCGCTTAGCGAAAGTTGGTCTGTAAACGGGGCGGCGGGCTACGAACAAAGCTGGTCGGGCGTCGGTCAGCTGTCGATCAGTCTTGGATTTGGGTTTAACCTGCGCAATAACGTGGATTACCTCAAAAGGAACGTCCTCGGTGCGTGGATTGCCTTTGAAATGGTCGCTCGCCGCTATTTTTCGAACGAAACGGGTGACTGGGGCGTGGCCAATATGATTGCGCTGATTTTAAACATTTGACGATTTTTTAGCCTTTTGCTATATTTGGGTTCCCCATGTACAGTGGGGCCCTCCTGTATCTATGGTGGATATGGGCTGAAGTCCAAAGGGATTTTATGAAACAGTACGAAACAATGGTGCTTCTCGACGCCATGCTCTCTGACGACGTGATTGCGTCTGAAGTTCAGAGCTTCGCCGACAAGATTACCGCAGCAGGCGAAATCCTTCGCCGCGACGATTGGGGCAAGCGCAAGCTCGCTTACGAAATCAAGCACAAGACTCACGGCTACTATGTGATCTTCTACTACAAGGCAGAAGCTTCCGTGGTTGCAGAACTTGAAAACATCTTCAAGCTCGACGAAAACGTTCTCCGTTGGATCACCCTCGTGGATTATCCGATGTCTGAAGTCGTCTATGACAAGAACTTGAGCCAGACCGAAGATGTGACTCCGATCGACGCTGAAGAAGGAGATGCTGAATAATGGCTTTCGAAGATAAGAAGAACAATTCTCGCGTTCGTCGCAAGAAGACCTGCTGGTTCACCGAAAATAAGGTCCAGTACATCGATTATAAGGACGAAAAGGTCCTCCGTCGCTTCATCTCTGAACGTGGCAAGATCATTCCTCGTCGTATTTCCGGCACGAGTGCCAAGTATCAGCGCATGCTCGTCGAAGCTATCAAGCGCGCACGTCACATGGCTATTTTGCCGTTCGTCGCAGACACTCTGCGCTAAGGAGCAAAAATGGAAGTTATTCTTAAAGCCAATGTGCCGAACCTCGGCAACATGATGGACGTGGTGAAGGTAAAGAACGGCTATGCCATGAACTACCTCATCCCGAACAAGCTCGCTATCCGTGCTACGGAAGAAGCTAAGAAGAAGATTGCTGAAAACCGCGAAGCGATGGAAGCTCTCTTCAACAAGGAACTCGGCGCTGCACGCGAAGTCGCTGCTAAGCTCGCCGAAGTGACCGTCAACCTCTCTCGTCGCGTTGTCGAAGGCGAACGCCTTTATGGTTCCGTGACGGCTGCAGATATCGCTGACGAAATCACGAAGCAGGGTATCAAGATCACCCGTGCTCAGGTGGCTCTCGCAGAACCGATCAAGCAGCTCGGTGTCTATCCGGTGACCATCAAGGTCTTCGGTGAAGTCTCCGCTGAAGTGAAGGTTTGGGTCGTCAAGGCTGACTAAGCTGAAACGTTCCTTTTCAAGCTTTGAAAACAAAAAACCGTCCCTTTGGGACGGTTTTTTGTTTGCAGTCCTATTTTTTGCTATTTTACAAGCAAATGCATAAGTTTGCTCTTTTACCATTGTTTGCGGCTCTGTTGTTCGCTTCTTCGGCGAATGCGCAGGTCCGTGATTTGTTTGCCGAATTTGAAGAAGAAACCAAGACGGCGGATTCTGCCGCTACGGTCGCACCCACTTCGTCAAGCTCGGACAGTTCGAGTGTCCTAGCGAGCGAAGTGCCGCAATCCAGTTCAAGTGAGGCGGCATCCTCCTCTTCGAGTCTTCGCAATGACGGTTCTTCTTCGAGTGTCCTTGCGAGCGAAGTGCCGCAATCCAGTTCAAGTGCGGCGTCTTCCTCCTCTTCGAGTCTTCGCAATGACGGTTCTTCTTCGAGTGTCCTTGCGAGCGAAGTGCCGCAATCCAGTTCAAGTGAGGCGTCTTCCTCCTCTTCGAGTCTTCGCAATGACGGTTCTTCTTCGAGTGTCCTTGTGAGCGAAGTGCCGCAATCCAGTTCAAGTGAGGCGGCATCCTCCTCTTCGAGTCTTCGCAATGACACTTCATCTTCGAGTGTAGCCGTGTCTTCGTCTTCGATTTCCCGTCGAGATATCTTGGGACCGACCAAGGTTTCGAAGGTTTACAGTATCGACGAAATGAAAGGGCAGTACAAGAGCCCGCGTAAGGCTTTGTTCTTCTCTCTTGTGATTCCTGGCTCGGGGCAGCTTTATGTGGGCGGTTCCACTTTCAACTACGTCCGTGGCGCGGCCTATCTTGCGATTGAAGGCGCTCTGTGGGGCGGTTGGTACTACTATTCCGTTCACAAGTACAACAAGCAGGTGAAGCGTTACAAGAAGTTTGCCAAGAATCATTACAGCGCTTATACGTATGAATCCAAGATTCACGATCTGTACAACAGCTTGGATGATTCGGACGAAGAAGCGGAATTCATCGAAAGATATCTGTCAAACCGTGAAACGTACTGCAAGTCTATTTACGGAAACGCTTCGACCAACGGTTGCTATGTCGAAGGCAAGGAACTCACGAACGACAAGAATCACACGAATCATGTGAACGGATCGTTCAGCCTGTACAATTCAGGTTCGTATTATTCCACCATTGCCGGTTCTGCCTATGTGCTCGGCTGGGATGACGTAGAGGATGAAGCGGCCGCATCCGCGCTTAACCTTTCGGATAATGATGCAGAAACCGTCGCTTTGGGAACTTCGACAAATTGGAAGACTTACCGCAGCATGCGCAACAAGGCGAACGATTATGCCGACATGCAGGCGTGGTTCTTTGGCGGCTTGATTTTGAATCATATCGTGTCGGCTCTCGATGCAGCCTGGTCGGCGCATTCCCACAACAAGGTTCTTTACGAAGAAGAACTTTCCTGGTATGACAAGCTCCATTTTGAAGGCGGTTTCATTCCGATGAATTCGCAGTCGATGGTGAACGTTTACTTTAACTTCTAGACCGCATGAAAAAACTGCTCGTAGTCTTTTTGATGGTGCTCCTCTGTTCTGCGGAAGCCTTTGCGCAGCCGATGGTGATTACTGTCGACGAATCGATCAGCCGGAACTCGTCAAAAAGTTTGGCGCTTGCAATCGGAGCTTCTGTTTTGCTTCCGGGACTTGGCCAGCATTACTTGGGCGAACAATCCTATGCGAAGGCGTTCATTTGGACGGATGTGGCTCTTTGGGTAGCGACTTTTGGCAGCTACTATTTTGGAGAACGTCAAATTGCGAGCGCGCGATCCTATGCCTCCCGTTATGCGGGAATTTCGAATCCGCCTTCGAGCGAAAGCTTTTTGAATTTGATGGCGGATTACCGCAGCCGTGGCGGTGTCGATGGCGAAAACGCCAATCCGGATTCGGATGAAGATTACAACCAGGCGATGCTTCGCAGCGGAAAAGCGATTGATGAAGATTATCCTTACGACGAAGAGCATACTTGGAATTGGGGATCGAGCGATAATCCGGAAACCTCTAGGCACATGGATCATTACAGCGACATTTTGCGCAATTACCGTATCTCTCGCATCGCCTTTCAGATTTCGATTGGAGCCTTAATTTTGAATCGCGTCATTTCTGTTCTTGACGTAATGCGAATATATCGTTCGACTTCGAGCAATCTTGCCACGGTAGAACCTCGCCGTTGGAATGTGTTCCCGGAATTTCGTCCGGAAGGCCCTGGCGCTACGTTCCTGATTTCTTTCTAAGACAAACAACTTTTTATATGTAAAAAGTGTTGTAAAAAACAAAACGGTAAATTTCCAATTTCTGACACACTTTTCGGAGCCTTTTGTTCTATTGGGGGAGTCGCCTTCGGCTTGGGGCGTCTTTTTTGTTCCAGCTCTGAAACTTTGGAATGCTAAAAAAGAAAAAACCACTCAAGAAGAGTGGTTTTTGAGAGAGCGGGAAAAGGGACTCGGACCCTCGACCCCGACCTTGGCAAGGTCGTGCTCTACCAACTGAGCTATTCCCGCAGGGGTGTCCCAAGTATAGAAATAAAATGAATCTCCTCAAAGGGGTTCCCTAAAAAAATTCACTTTTTTAAAGAAATTTTCGACGTTAAAAAAGAAAAAACCACTCAAGAAGAGTGGTTTTTAAGAGAGCGGGAAAAGGGACTCGGACCCTCGACCCCGACCTTGGCAAGGTCGTGCTCTACCAACTGAGCTATTCCCGCGAGGACACGCCAATAATAACTATAAAAAATCGGAGTGTCAAGGGCAGAAAAGAGGGAAAATGAAAAAAAATGAATTTTTATTCCTCGTCCGACCTGTTTTCTTCGTGAACGTCGGGATGCATGAACTTTAAGGCGTACACGACCGTTTCATGGCTCTTGCCTTTGAGTTCAAAAGTTCCCTTGGGCAGCGGATGGTAACGGCCCACGTTCGGCAAGGCTTCTAAAAGTTCTTTGGAAATCAGGAATTCTTCACCGAGCATTCTGCAAAGATCCTGCAGGCGGGATGTCGTGTTGATGGCGTCGCCGTGGTAAGCCATTTCACTGCGGAAGTTGCCGACTTCGGTCATGGTGACCTTTCCCCAGTGGGCTGCGGCCTTGAAAGTGGGGTAGGCACCGAATTCCGCGCGGAAGCGGCGACGTGTGCGGAAGAAACAACGCTTTAAGTCGCCAAAGCAAAGTATAGGACGGGGATTTTTACGGCAGGCGGAAAGCGGCCAGGTCAGGTAGACGCCATCGCCTGCGATCTGGTAAATGTCGCCGCCGTTTTCTTCGCAGCAGTTCGACAGCAGTCGGTAGTATTCTTTGAGGAATCGGCTGTATTTGATGTGTCCCATCTGTTCGGCGAGGTGTGTCGATTGGCTAAGATCCACGAACATAAAGACGAGTTCGACTTCGGTCGGGTTCTGGGTCTTGCCGAGGACCGCGTTGAGAAATACGTTGAGACCGAACTTCTTGTTCACGGAACGGATGAACGTGATAAAGAATCCGCAGAGCACGCCGTAGATGGCGAAGGACTGGACAAATGGCAGTTGGAAAGCGTCGCGGATCGATTCTATTCCCTGCTCATCGATCAAAAATCCATCCTTGTACCAGTTCTGTACCAGAATGCAAAGCGTGATATCGATAAAGACGACGGCGATAAAATACCAGAGACGAATGAGGAAGGCTCCGATAATCGGACGGGGGTCCTGATCGTCGTGAAGAACGATCACGTCGTAAACACCGTGCGAAAGCCCCGTCAGAATCGAGAACTGGAGCGCGTTCATGAAAAGGATCGGATCAAGCGCCTGGGGCGTGCCGTAAAAATGGAAATAGCAAAACAGCAAACTGAAAAAAGTCCAACAGCCTATGTAAAAGGCGATGGATTTGATTTTTCTCTTTTGAAGTCTTGTACTGATGATTGCCATAAGAGCCTTTAGTGCAAAAATAAGGGGAGGCTCCACAGCATCAAGGCAAGGAAAATTTCCTTATAGGAAGGCCCAAATAGAAGAGCGGAAACAAGAGCGAGAACGACCGACGACAGCAGAAAAAACAGGATGGAAGGCATCCTTTTTTTTAACAAGGCTTTGAATTTTGATGGAACACTCACGTGGTTAATATATATTCGCTTTGGATGAACGGACTTTATATTCACGTCCCTTTTTGTGCAAAAATTTGTGGCTATTGCGATTTTGCAACGGTCGCGAGTTCTGCACGCCTCTTTCGCGAGTATGTGGATTTGCTGTTGCGGGAAGCGGCAATTCGTTTGGACGAAAATGCGAATTTTGCGAAAGAAATTTCGACTGTCTATTTGGGTGGAGGAACTCCGTCCGCGCTTCCGGTCGAAGAATTGTCGCGTTTGGTGCAAGGTCTTGAAAACCTTGGAATTCATTTGAAGGAAATGCGCGAAGTCGATATCGAATGTAACCCGGAATCCTCTTCAGATGCCTTTTTGGAAGAGGCTTATCGGATCGGGGTGACGCGTTTTAGCCTTGGAATCCAGACCTTTGACGATGCGCTTTTACAGGCGATTGGGCGCAAGGGCTCAGCGGCGGAGAGCCGAGATGCGCTTTCGAGAATTTTGCGTTTTACGCAAAAAAACGGGCTTCATGCGACTGCGGACCTTATGTTTTGGCTTCCGGGCCAGACGCTCGAACGTTTTGAAAAAGATGTGACGGAACTTGCGGAATCGGGCATTGGACATGTGAGCTTTTACGGTCTCACGCTGAATTCGCATACGGTTCTTGGCAGGCGCTTTGAAAAGGGGGAAATCGCCCTCGACGAAGATCTTTACCCGGCGATGTACCAAAGCGGCGTAAACATTCTCAAAGAACATGGGATTGAGCGCTACGAAGTCTCGAATTTTGCGAGAAAAGGCGAAGAAAGCTTGCATAATCGCAATTATTGGCTGCGGGGCGAATATTTGGGCCTTGGACCGGGCGCTCATGGATTTATCGGCGATAAACGCATGGCGACACCGGGAAGATATCTCGCTTGGAAGCGCTGGGTGGAAGCGGGCTGTCCCGAAGCTCAAATGGAAGTCGATTTGCTCGGAAAAAAGGAACGCGTGGACGAAAAAATTTGGCTTTCGTTGCGCACCCGAGAAGGTCTGGATTTGCAATCCCTTGAAAGAGAAGAACTTACGAAAATTCCTGACGAAAAAATCCAGCGTTTTGTGGACCAGGGATACCTCAAAAAGAGCGGCTCTCGCGTATTTCTCGTCGGAGATGGCTGGCTTTTGATGGATTCCATCGTGGAGAATCTTTTGCCGGAATGAGATTTTTGGCGGTTGCAAAAATCTTACATTGTAAATATCTGAGTACATTCCTAAATATTTGGTTTATCTTTATAATAAGAAAGAAACCTTTCGGGCGTTGCTTTGTGAGAATCTAATATGTTTCGTTGGTTCTTGAATTTTGTATCCGTAAGGATTTTTTGTGTCGTTGCTTTTTCGGCTGCGATGGTTTTTTCTGCTGTAGAATGCCCGGTTAAAGGCGCTTGCCGTTATTATTCCATTTATACGTCTCCGATTTCCTATTTGTGGACCGTTCCGGACGGTGTGGACACCTGGAATTCGGAGAGTGCGATTAAAGGCGCAAGCTTTTTGGTTTATGCGCCGAACGACACGCTCCTTTTGAATCCTTGTACAAAGGATTATTCGACGGGAAAAACGACCTGTTCGACAACGGATTCCCTTTCGCATCCGACGGCTTCGGTGACCGCCGATACGGTCAAGGGATTTGTCTATGTGAAGGCTTCTTCGCAGTTCCCGGCGACGCATATTCCGCTTGGAATGGCGGTCGATCCCAATGCGGAACCGGTGATTTTCCGCTATTACACGTTCTACGTGCCATATCTTGAATTTTCCTATATGAATGCGAAGGGCGATACGGTTGTGGTCGATGAAAAATCGGTTTTCAATCTGCCGGTGGATTCGTCTTTGACGGTCTTTGTGCGTTCGGTGATTCCAGTCGGTCCGGATTCCGGTTTGACGGATACGACGATCCACAAGCGTTCTTTTGCGCTGAATCCCAAGCGTGGCTCCGAAAATCTCGTGTTTACGACCTTGGCGGGGGATACGACGGATCAGGTCATTTTGCAAAAGGGCGTTGGCGCTTTCCAGATTCATGCGGTCTCTGCGGTTTCGGGTGGGGAATTTACGGCGAGCGGTTTGGTGAACCCGTCGGATTCCTCGTATTTTGTGAACGAAACCTTCCCCGGTTCGCTCGCCTTTGAGTATTCGGATTTGCCGTCCCTCGACAGCGCCTTTATTTACGATGCAAACGGTGACGGTGTGGGCGATAGTATCATCGCTTATCTTTCTGGTAAAACGCAGACGGTTTCTCTCGACAGCTTCTTTACCACCTGGCCGAACGGCAGCAAGCGCACACAGTATTCGGGCGATTACAATGTGAATGCCGAAGGGACGGTGCTCGAACTTTTAGACGTGAAGACATCCCTTGCCAAGGATTCCGCGACGGGTGAATTGATCGTGTATGTGACGTCGGAAGAGAGCGGTTCTGCGGCAGAACTCAGCACGGTTCTTCAGGACCGTATCGGTCCTGCCATTCAGGGAGTGACTCTCATCAAGGGTCAGGGCGAAGCTCAGGACACCCTCGTCATCGACTTCAACAAGGATTTGGACACGTCGTTTACAGAAGGCTCTGTTCTGCAACTTGCGAACGGCGAAAAAGTGACCGTGAAGGCGATTTCGAAGGACGGCTCCCGTTGGATCTTTACAACGGATCCGGGCACTGTAGAAGTCGGGGATTCGCTTTCGGTGGTCGTCGGACTTGGCGACTTGGGCCTTGTGGCTGCAGACGGTAATGTAGCGACTTACAACTTGCCTGCGGAAGTAACGAATGCGGGCCATGTGTATCTGTCTAATGAAAACAACGGTTTCTTTGATTCGGACGGCGACGGCAAAATGGATTCCGTGACGATCGGCGTAGACAGCCCGATTACGCAAGAAGAACTCGCCAATTTGAACTTCCAATTTTTCTGGCTCGATTCCGCAAAAAATGAAATGATCATCACTCCGGATCCGGAAGATTTGACCCTTTCCGAAGACGGCAAAATTATTTCATACAAGCTTTCGAAAAAGGAACAGGCGATGGTAATGCCGAACCTCACATCGATTGACGATCCGAATGCGTACGGCTATTCCGCAATGGAAAACATTACCGTCGTCAATGGAGATTCCAGCTCGACGATCCAGTATCTGAATATGAATGATCGTATGGCTCCGGTAATCACCTCCACTTTCCTCAATCCGGAATCGAGTAACGAAAAACGTCCGGACCGCTTGGTCATAACCTTCTCGGAATCAATCGATGTGAACGCGATCCGCAATCCGAACTTTATCGGCTTTGTCGTGGACGGTGATTCCGTGTACTTCGACTTCTCTTATGCAATCTGGAACGAAGACAGCTCGGAAGTTTCGCTGTTGCTCGGCGAAAATGACGATCTCTTGAACCGTGCAAATCCGAACGACTCCCTCTTCATCCATCCGTCCGCATCCTTTTCGGATAAGAGCGGTAATGCGGTCAGCGAAACTTCGAAGACCGTGACGATTGAAGGCGATCCGCGCGTGGTGATGGAAACGGCTTCGATGGTGGGTCTTGACCGTGTCGCTTTGGCAGATGACGGCCCAGAATTTACCGAACGTTTCTTCCCGGAAGGAACTTCGACTAAATCGGAAATGGGCAAGTCTTTGGGCGTGATGCTTGACGTCGCGTTCTCGACGATCTTTGCCGATTCTTCGGAAGGTGAACTGGATTTGGACAAGATCGGTTTGCACTGGTCGATGGAAATTTATACGAACACCGGATCCTTTGTGGCAAGTGCGAATAATAAGATTCTTTGCAGCGACGAGGATTTTGGCGGAAACTGCTTTGAAAATGCGAAAAGACTTTACTTGCGCTGGAATTTACGTGCGAATTCAGGACGTAAAGCGGGCGTGGGCGTTTATCTGGCTCAGTTCCATTTGAAGGTGTACGGAAGCAAAAATTCCTACACTTATGATAAAATTTTCAAATGGGGTGTCCATGGTGGAAAGAATGGGCTTGCTTTGGATGATTGATAGGAGGAATTGTTTATGTTGATCGGGAAAAAATTCATTGCCTTAGGGTGGCTTTTAGTCGCAACGGCGATCGCATTTGCCGACAGTTCGGATTCCGTGACTGTCAATACTCCATATAATCCGGCAACGGGTATTTGGATTCAGCAGGTGGGTGACCTGTATCCGTCGGCAAGTACAACGGAAACGGTTTATTACACCCGTTACAGCGCACAGCTGAGTGCAAAGTCGCTCGACTATTACTATGATGGTAACGGCTACTTGAAGCTTTCGAACAAGAAGCTCCTTTGCCGCACTCCGGGTGCCGACGGGATTGTACACCATCCGGATGGAGACTTGCTTGTGGCGGGTCAGGGCAACAATGCGGTCTATAAAGTGGACATGGATGCTTCGGATACGCTTACATCCGTTTGCGTGACAAAGACGGTCAAATCGGGCGTCGGTGCTTCGACTTATCACTTGATGGTGAATCCGGATAATTCCGTCCTTTGGTCTGCGGGTATTCCGGGTAACCTGGTGACGTATGCAATTGATTCGGCGACAAACGGTCGTTTGGAAAAGATTCGCCAGGTGAAGGTTTCTGGGGATATTTCGAATATCACGACGATCCTGTGGGATCAGACCGGTCAGGCGTTCTATACGCGTTCGAGTAACCTCGGTACCATTTCCAAGTATTCTTCTAATAACGCTCAGTTCGGTATGATCGTGGATACGGTTTGCGCTATCAATGCGAATCCATGCCCGGCTAAGTACATTACAGGATTAAAAACCAAGACTTTGATCGACTCGTTGAAGGGTGCTCATGGTGCAAGCTTTGACGAATATTCGAATACGATTCTTTTGTTCGGCGACTCCCATATTGTGCAGATCGATCCGACGACGAAAAAAGTCATTGCGGATGTGGACCTGCGTAAATATGTGTTCCCCGATAGTTTGATGACGGGTAGCTATTCGACGAACAGCGCTGAAACGAGCGGTTATGCAATTCGCGGTTCGAATGAAATCCGTTGGCTTTTGGACCAGGGCACGGCAGACCACAAGGGACATATCTTTGTGGCTTCCAACTCGGGTCATTTGATTTTTCTCGACTACACGTCCAATCCGAATAAACTGATCAATAACAACATTTTGATTCACGTGCAGTGGATCGACAACTACTTGGATGATCTTGCTCCGATTGCAGGTGCAGGTTCAAACCGTACTTCCGCAAATACGAGCGGCGGAACGATTCTTTCTTCGAATTCTCACTCCTCTTCGAGTGCGCCGGTTTATCACGAGTCTTCGAGCTCTGCGGTTTCTTCGAGTTCGAAGGAAAATTCTAGCAGTTCTTCGGGCGGCTCTAATACGCATTCCAGTTCAAGTGGTACATCGTATTCATCGAGCAGCGGCACTGGCACAGGCGACGATCCGAATTCATCGAGCAGCGGTACTGGCACGGGCGACAATCCGAATTCATCGAGCAGCGGCACTGGCACGGGCGACGATCCGAATTCATCGAGCAGCGGTACTGGCACGGGCGACGATCCAAAGTCTTCGAGCAGTGGCACTGGCACGGGCGACGATCCAAAGTCTTCGAGCAGTGGCACTGGCACGGGCGATGACGATGTGCCGGGCAGTTCGAGTTCGAGTGCCTCGGGCACTGGGGACGATTGGGTTCCGCCTTGGGTGAACGATTCGACTTTCTATGAGGGCTTTGATGATGAAAATACGGAAACGCAGGACGGTTCCGACGTCTATCCGACCAACGATAAGCGCGATAAGGGCGATACCTTGGTGACGGAAGGCTCGAAGCTCATTCCGACTTCTTCGGATTCTTCTTCGGGATTGAATACGGTCGTCATCAACGGCAATACCTATGTGACGGATTCGACGGCCTCTTCGACTCTGCTTCCGAGCTACGGTTCCGATACGACTTCGGCAACGGGCCGTGAAAATGTGAACGTGGGTGACGTTATCCAGATTACGCTTGATGCAGGCAAGATCAAGGAATATTTCGAAGATGCGGATTCGATTTTCGTGTCCGGCTCGGATGGCCTACTCTTTGTGGATCCGACGAATCCGAGCAATCCGAATGCGAATATCGCAGTCTCGGTCTCCGATTCGGACATTATGATTTGGGTGACGGCAGATACGGTCGTTTCTGTCGGCAGCATCTACTTTACGGATAAAGACGGTCACTTGATCATCTTTGACGGCATTAACTTCTACGATCCGATTCCGAAGGCGGAAACCGCATATATCCAGGATTCGGACGATGACGGTTTCTTGGATTCGCTCGAAGTGATTCTTGCAGATACGATTCCTGATGGCATGTCGGTCACGGGGCTTGCAATCGTCGTGGATGGGGACACCCTTGAAGTCAGCAGTGCGATTACGGTTTCGGGATCGAGAATCTACGCAAGCGCTGAAGGCCTTTCTCTGGAATCGGAAAAGTTCCCGGAAGATGCGCGGGTCATTGTAACCTATACGAGCGAAACGGGTTCCAATTACCGCCGTGATTCTGAACTTTTGCAGCTCGGCTCTCACGTGATCAAGCAGGCTTATGCAATCCGCAACCAGAATGGCCGAGACTCGCTTTTCGTCGAATTCAACATCGACATCATTCCGGCGGATTTGAACAATCCGGAGATGATCGTCTGGTTGAACGGCTTGGGCTTTGATCTCGACGAAGTCAGCGTTTACCTGCCGACGAAGAACATGATCATTCTCGTGGGAGATTCGCTTGGACTGAACGGTAGCACAGACTATGTGACTCTGGCTCCGGCGGCGACTTTCCACAATCTTTCGTTTATTGCAACAGCGGAATACGACCGTCAGGTTCCGGTGACGGTGACGAATCGTTATCCAGCAGCTACTTCGGTGCAGTACTACGATACGGATGGAGACGGCGCTCTCGATTCGATCTCGGTCCAGTTCTCTTCGAAGGTGACCGCGGAAGATCTCGAAAGCTTCTACTTCTCGTTCCCGTGGTACAGCTCTCGTGGGCTTTTGATTGAACTCCAGGCTCAGCCGAGAGATTTGATCTTGAGCGCGGACGGCAAGAGTGTCGGCTGGATTGTGAAGAGCAATGTGAACGTGGCTTCGAACCTTACGAGCATTAGCTCGGAAATTCCGGCTGCAACGCTTTACACGTACTATGACATTTTCGGCAATTCCTTTGTGAATTCCCAGACGATTTCGATCGAAGACAAAATGGCGCCTGTCATTGCATCGGCCACTCTCCATTACGGCGAAGAGTCGAAGCGCGATACGTTGACGGTGACCTTCTCGGAAGAGGTGGACTATTCTTCTCTGACGGGTAAGGACTTCTTTGCTTACATCCATGGCAAGGATACGATTGACCTGAATCCGGTGACGATTCTTTGGGCTTCGGATGGCAAGAGCGTTCGCTTGGTCCTTCGCGAATCCACGGATGGCATTGTGCCGGGAGACTCTTTGATGATCGTCGCTGGCGAAAAGTCGAAGATCTCGGATATCTACGGTAACGAATCGGTGGAAAATGCTTCGCCGGTCGTCATCGGAGGCTTGCTCGGCAAGATCGTGGAATCGGTGAACATGGGCTTCTTCGATCCGGAAAAGTATGTGGAGAACACGCTGAATTCGGTGTCGATCTCGTACGTTTCGAATCAGACGCGTACTTCCGATTTGCGTGACGAAGGGACGCTAGGACATTTGATTTCCCTCGGCGAACGCTTTGTTCCGCAGCTGATTGACGGCGCAAAGATCGATGCAGACGGCAATTACGACTCTTCGGTCCTCGACAGTATCGATCCGGCTGACGTGTTTGTGAACTTCAGCGTAAGCTACTTCGACAATCAGGGTCAGTATGTGACGGACACAACGTTCAACATTCCGTGTAACAGCCCTGCATTCGGAACGAATCAGAACTGCTTGACGACGGATAAGAAGGTGTTTGTCAACTGGAATTATAAGGATCACACCGGTCGTTTGGTCGGCGCAGGGGTCTATATTGTCCAGTTCAAGCTCGTTGTCCGCTACAAACAAAAGAAAATTCAGGAAGAAATGCGTGACAAGTGGGGCGTTCGTCGGAAAAAGAAGAAATAAAAATTCCCCTCTTTCCTATATTTCGGACATGCTTCAAATTGGAAAAACGGAATCAGCCTTGAATGCGGCAATCGAAAAACGCGGCGCTTTGTTCGCCGTGTTGCTCGACCCGGATACTTCGGACGATACAGCTCTCTTGAAAGCGGGCTCCATGGCTGCGGAAAACGGCGCAGACCTTTTGCTTGTGGGCGGCTCGTTCATGGGAAATTTCAAGTTGCCGGACCAGGTGGCGGCTCTCAAGAAAGAAGTTTCGCTTCCGGTGGTACTTTTCCCGGGAGGCGCTTCTCAGGTTGTGCCGGGCTTTGATGCCGTCCTTTTCATTACGCTTGTTTCTGGACGGAATCCGAATTACCTGATCGATGAACAGGTGCGCGGTGGCGTCCTCATCCGTTCTCTTGGCATGGAAGCGATTCCGACCGCTTACGAGCTAATCAATAGCGGAAAACCGACTGCGGTGGAATACATCAGCAATACTTCTCCGATTCCGGCGGATAAACCAAAGCTTTCGATGGTGCATTCGATTGCGGCGGAACTCATGGGCATGCGCTACGTGTATTTAGAGGCGGGTTCTGGCGCAGAATTGCCGGTGCCGGTGGAACATATCGCCTACACGCGAAAAGCGACGCAGATGAAGATTATTACAGGCGGTGGCATCCGTGAACCGGAAACCGCTCATGCTCGCGTTGCTGCGGGAGCGCAGATCATTGTGACGGGCACCCTTTGGGAAAAGGTGAAGGACCCGGTTCTGCTTCAGGAATTCGCGGCGTCAATCCACGTAAAGGGTTAACATTTTTTCTGTTAAAAGAGTATTTTTTCTCCGAAGGAACTTCCCCTCGGAGATTTTTTATGGATAAGAAAATTGTTTTGACGTATGGGCTACGTTTACTCGGTGTCGTTTTGGTTTTGATGTATTTCTTTGGACATCCTTTGCTGAATCGCATCTTCCCGGGTTTTCCGATCTCTTCGCTCAATTATTTCTTCTATGCGGGACTGCTCTGTTATTTGATTGGCGCAGTGCTTTATTACGTATTCAACCGAAAGACGTTGAAGAAGATGGCGAAGGGGAATGAGGACGAATTATGATTGAAGTGGAGAATCTCCAAAAGACGTATCACTCGGGATTTTTCATGCGTCCCAAAAAGGCGCTTACCGATGTGACCTTCCATGTGCCGAAGGGTGTCATCTACGGTTTTATCGGCCCGAACGGCGCCGGAAAATCGACGACGATCAAACTGCTCACAGGGCTTCTCCGTAAGGATTCGGGAAAGATTCTCGTCGCAGGCTTTGAACCTTCGAAGGTCGAAAGTCGCAAGCACTTAGGATATTCCCCTGAACAGCCGTACTTTTACGATTACCTCACCGGTCGCGAACTGATGCGTTTTTACGGACGCTTGTGCGGCCTTGATGGTAAGCCTCTCGAAGACCGCATCACGTGGGCGCTTTCGCTTTTGAATGCGGACAAGGATTGGATCGACCGCAGGCTGCGCACCTATTCGAAAGGGATGATGCAGCGCGTAGGCATTGCCCAGGCGATTCTTTCTAAGCCGGAACTCCTGATTCTCGATGAACCGATGAGCGGACTTGACCCGGTGGGTCGTAAGGATGTCCGTGAAGCGATCCTTTCCTTGAACAAGGAAGGCGTGACCGTATTCTATTCAAGCCACTTGCTTTCGGATGTGGAAACGATCAGTCATCGTGTGGCGATGGTCGTGGGCGGTAAGATCGTTCGCGAAGGTACAGTGGATGACATTACGTTGAATACTTCTGCGGAATATCACGTTCACGTGGCTGCTGACATTCCAGATGCGGATCTTCCGCAAGATGTGAAACCGCAGGGAACGACTCCGCGCGAATGGGTCTGCAAGAATGCAGAAGCCCGCGACCGCTTCATTGATTTTTGTCTCAAGTCTGGACTTCCGATTGAACGCATGGAACATCAGCGTCCGAGCCTGGAAGACGTTTTGACCGAGGAGATTGCTCGTGCAGAACATTAAGAATATTGGAATTATCGCGTTGAACACCTTCCGCGAATCCGTTCGAAACAAGGTGCTCTATAACATCGTGTTCTTGGCGATTGCGCTTGCCTTTTTTAGCATCTTGCTCGGCGAATGGTCTGTCTTTGACCGTGCGCATGTGATCAAGTCTACGACTCTCAGCATCATGTCGATTTCGGGCCTTTTGATTTCCGTCTTTGTGGGCATTAGCCTTGTACAGAAGGAAATCCAGGGACGAACCGTTTTGACCTTGCTTTCGAAGCCGATTAGCCGTGCGGTGTTTATCGTCGGCAAGTATCTTGGCCTTTTGGGAGTGATTGCGGTACACCTTGCCTTGCTGACCGTGGTCTATTACGTGATCCTTGCACTGACCGGTTCGAATCCGACGCTTTCCCTTTTGAACGCGGTGTATTTGATTTTCTGGGAAATGGCGATTGTCGTTGCCGTGGCGCTTCTCTTCTCGACCTTTTCGAGTCCGGTGCTTTCAGCTCTTTTCACAATCGGCATTTACATGGCTGGACGTCTTTCCAATGAACTCATGGAACAGGTGAACTTTGTGCGCCGCGTGGGTGAAATCGAAGGCGGTCAGGGTGTGGTTTTGGAAAAGGTGGCGAGCTTGATTCACGCGGTGTTCCCGGGTCTTTACCGTTTTGATATTTCTGCCTATGTGGTGCATAACGTTGCGCTTCCGACTCATTACATCTTCTGGAATAGCTTGTATGCTCTGGGCTATATCGGAGTGTTCCTTGCGATTGCCAGCTGGTGGTTTAGCCGTAGGGATTTCGTATGATGACAAAAAACCAAATCATGGCCAAGGTCCTGTTCTCGAACAATTTGGTTTCGGAACGGCAGATTCAAGAGTATTGGGGTAAAATCGATGCGTCGCACGACCTCGGCGAACTCTTGCTCGAAGCTGGGATTCTCGATCAGCAGACCTATGCTGCGGTTTCGCAGTATGTCCAGGATTTGGAAGTCAAGCTGAAGGCGGCGGAAGAAGCCAAGGCTGCACAGACAAAACAGGAACAGGCAAATCCTGCATCTTCTGCATTTGAACGCCCGAAGGCGGCCGCTCCGAAGCCCGCGCAGAAACCTGCTCCAACGTCGAAACCCGCTCCAGTTGCAGAAGCTCCGAAGACGGATGCAGAAAAGCCTCTGGCTTTGGAAGGCAATAATCCGTATGGGGAATCCACTGCGACAAGCGTTCAGATTGAAAAGGTCGAAGGCTTGGAACAGACGCGCATTGCCCCGGTCGCCATCGCCTCTGCAGAAGAAGAACTGATGGCAGACGACAAGCCTGTGGAAGAGGCTTTGCCGGACCGCTTTGAAATCGAAAGCGGGGAAGGGTCGATTGCTGTTCCGAGTCAGCTAACGAATGAAAATTCTCTCGCCGAAATCTTGGCGTTTGCCAGAAATTATAAAGCGACGGACGTTTATCTTTCGGCAACCGCTCCGATCGCGATGCGAGTCTGCGGCTCGGTCCATTACGTGAACGAGAATCCGTTTGATGCTTCGCAACTTTCGAAACTGCTTTCCGAAGCCAAGCTGGGCTTTGCGGATGGATACGAACCGGTTGTCGGGGTGGATTTTAGCAAGTCCTTTGCTCTTGCCGGTGCAGGCCGTAACCGTTTGACGGTCACGTGGAACGATACGATTCCTTCGCTTGCCATCCGTGTGATTTCGGCGGAATCAATCCCGCTCGATAAGCTTTACCTGCCGCCGTTCTGTGCCGATTTTTTGGATTTGCCGCACGGCCTTGTGTTGATTGCAGGCCCTTCGGGAAGTGGGCGTTCGACGACGATTGGCGCCTTTGGCGAAGCTCTTTCTCAAAAGCGCTTTGTCCTTTTGGAATCCATAGAAAAGCCGGTGGAACGTTTGCTTTCAAATGGGAATGGCATGACGGTGCAGAAGGAAGTCGGCTTGCATGCAAAATCCGGTGTTTCGGCTTTGCACGATGCTGTGCAGGCTGGGGCGGGCGTGATTCTTTTTGACCATCTCGAAACGGTCGATGAACTTTGGGCTGCTTTGCAGGCCTCTTCGGCAGGCGCGCTCGTGTTTGCTGTGGCTGCCGGCAATGATGTTTACGGTTTGCTTTCTCGCTTGCTCAGTGCGGCTGCGGATCGTGAAGATGAGCTCGCCGCAGCTCTTTCCGATGAACTGAAGGGAGTCATTGTTCAACACTTGATTCCGGTGATCGATAATCAGGATCAGGTGCTCGCTGTAGAAGCGTTGAAGGTGACTTTTTCGATTGCGAATTTGATCCGTCGCAGGGAACTGATTCAGCTTCCGTCTGCGATTGCGGCTGCCAAGAATTTGGGACTCAGCTTGGATGATTCCTTGCAGAACCTGGTGGAATCCGGTTATATTCGCGGGGAAGACGCCTGGCAGCGTTCTTTGAACCGTCGCCGTTTTGCGGCATACCGTCCTAAGAAGTAAAGGAGATGTGAGCATGGCGAATTCTCTGGATACGTTTTTGAATTATGCGTTGCAGATTGGCGCTTCGGATTTGATTTTGGCGGAAGGACTTGTGCCTGCTGTGCGTATTGCAGGACAGGTGCGCATGATTCCGGATGCTCCCAAATTAGAGTTCGGCGATTTGGAAAACTTTTTAGGTCCGCTAGACGGAGAAAGCGGCGCTTTTCGCGGTGGCCCGTGGGAAAATATCGAATGGCGCGTGCGCTATTCACGTGAAGCTTTCGGTAAGATGGCGACATTGCATCCGATTGGCTTGGACGCTCCGATGCTCGCTTCGCTAGAGGTTCCGGATTCGGTGACGAGCCTGCTTGGCGCCTGTTCGGGAATTGTTCTGTTTGCAGGTCCGATGGCGTGCGGTAAGACGACGACGGCTTCGGCTTATGTTTCGGAACTTTGCACAAAGAAGGTTCTCCGCGCGAGCTTCCTCGATCCTCTGCCGGAATACAAAATGCAGACCGGTCAGAGCCTTGTCAAAAAGAACCGCGCACATGTATCGCTTGTCGATGAAATCGCCCAGAACGTTCTTTCTGGAACCGACCTTTTCTGGCTCGGAGATCTGCAAGCGGAATCCTGCGTCCCCATGCTCAAAGCCGCAGAATCGGGCGCGCTGGTCGTCGCCACGGTCAATGCAGGCAGTGTCAAGGACGTTTTGACGTATCTGCTTTCCGCAGAAACCGCGGAAAATAAAAAGCTCGCCCAGACGCTTCTCGCCGCAAACTTGAAGGCGATTGTCACGCAAAGGCTTATCCTTTCTGCAGACCAGACATCTCTTGTTTCGGCGTGGGAAGTGCTTTACAACGACACGAACATTGCACCGCTCATTCACGCAGGCGAATATTACAAGGTTCCTCAGGCGATGCGTTCCGCTATTTCGGAAGGAATGCTCCCGCTCGACGATTCCTTGCTCGCACTGGTGAAGGATAACCGCATTACGAAGGATGCGGCTCGCCTTTACGCGGTCGATGAATCGCACTTTCTGTAGTCGGTAAAAGGAGAACGGCTCATGAGCATTTTCCAAAGCGGATGTGCCGCAATCCTTTTTGCAAGTGCATTGATTTTTGCACAAGGCGAAACAGTCGTTTCAACGCAAGATTCTGCCGTTTCAAATGAACAGCTCGTTTCACATGAACAGCTCGTTTCAAACGAACGGTCTGTTTCAAATGAACAACCCGTTCCACAAAAAACGGTCCTTTATCTCGGCGGGGGAGCATATTCTCCATGGTATTCGCTCGGCGTCTTGTATGCGGTGCGTGATTACCGCATTCCGGTGGATTCTGTCGTAGGAACCTCTTGGGGCGCATTCATCGGAGCCCTTTGGAGTCAAGGCTTTGAACTGGACAACATCCAAAGATTGATCACAGACTCGCTTTTTGTTTCTCAGCTTCTTTCTAAAAATGCAGCGGAAAAGCCTTTGGTGAATCTTCCGATTTCCAAATCGGGAACACCGTCGCTTGCCTTCCGTTATGCGTTCTTTGGGGATTCTGATGGTTATGCGCATTTTCGTGCAAAAGATCTGGATCCGGATTCCGCCGCTTATAGCCGGGCCCTTTTTCGCTTTCAAATTCAAGAGGCTTTAACGCGAGCGGATTCCAGTGTGGTACCGTTTACCGCACTCGCCTGCAAAGAGGGAACTCTTGTTTCGTCAACGGCCTTGGCTTCGCTTCCGTTCCGCGAAACTTCGGGGGAAAACTGCCCGACTTTTGTGCCACAGGATTCCGCTTTTGCCCTTTACGTGAGCGCGTATCCGCTGCGAAAGAGCCTTTCTCACGACGGTGTGATGACAATTGCCGGCTTTGAAAACGCTCTTGAACAGGTGCGCCTGCAAAAAGAAGATTCCTCTCGGCATTTGGTCGTCATCCGTCCGCATGTCGTTTCGGAAGATTCGCCGCTTGCCTTGATGCAGTTGGGTTACTCGGATGTTGAAAAGAAAATGGGGGAGCTTGCTCCGATTGCCAAATTTGCCAAGGATCGCCCGCCTCCACAAGATTCCATTCTTCCGCGCTTTACCATTGAACCGTCTTTTGAAAGTTTGCCGTCCGCTTCCTATTCGCATGTATCTGCGTATTGGAACGAAGCGGATACAGGTCTTCAGGCACCGGCCAAGTTCTTGAAGCGGATTTCTGAATCGCCTTTCTATGATTCTGTACAAATTAATATGGACTCCGTGGGCATCGCCAAAGTCTCGGCAAAGACGACTCCGATTCTAGAATTCCGAGTGGGCGGTTTCGGGTCCAATCTTTTTGGGCCTCTTGCTTATGCGGGCATGGATTTTCGCTATGTGAATCAGTTTGAATATGCGTTTACCGTGGACGGCTATGTGGGGGAATATTCTTACGCGGTCCGTCCGATTCTTGGAATTCACGGTATGTTCGGCGGTCGTGGAAGCGTTTCCGTCCAAGGAAATATTTCCAAGCGGGAACCGCTCAAAGGATATTTTTCGGATTTCGACGAGGAACTTCGCATTCTGGAAGTCCGCGAAAACGATTTGACTTTAGCCTTGGATTACAAGGATTCTGCATTGGACATCGTCGTGAGCGTTCTCCTTGGAGAATCGGAATTTAAAACGTCTCTTTCGGAAGATTTCGGAACGTTACATGTGAATTCCTGGATTCCGCAGGTTTCTCTTGTTCGCAGTCGGGGAGGCTTTGAAGAATGGTTTGGCAGTCGCGGTTACCGCTTGCAGGGAAACTTAGGGCTGCGGTCGGTGAACCTTACCTCCGATGGCTCGGGAAGCGCTCCGCTGTATTTTTCGTCGACGCTCGATGCGCAAAAGGCTTTTGCTCCAACGGATTTTCTAGCTCTTGGGATCGGAGCGTCGGGGGCTGTAAATGTGCGTCGGAAATCGGGCTACGGTTATGAATATCCCGAAGATCTGGAAGTCTTTCCAGAGGTGACGGATCCTGCAATCAGCAACTGGTTTCGCTTGCACGCGGCACTTTCCCCTTGGAGTGAAGCCTGGAATTATGCAGAACAAAGCTCGCATCATTACGGAGCGATCCGTGCAAATGCGGGCTTGCACAATGGAATCTTTGGCGCCTGGATTTTTGGCGCGTATATGCGCGACTTTGAAGAAAATCCGACCGTGGAACTCGATGCTGACAGGCTTCTCTTGGAATCGATGCTCCGGGTTGCATACCGCAGCGTGGACGTACGCGTCGGTATGAGCCGTCTAGTTTCCTTAAAAGATTTTAGCGACTTCACCCATGTGAAGCAGTATCACTACTTCTTCCAGGTCGGAGCGAATTGGTAAGGCTTATTCGCCGCGGTTCCGAGCGGCTGTCGACTTGAACTTGTTGTGCTGTGAAAGCGTCCTTGCAAAGAAATGCGTTCCCGAACCGTCGTCTTTGGCGACAAAGAAAAGCGCATCCGTGTTTGCTGGGTGGAGAGTCGCTTCGATTGCCTTGCGTCCTGGATTAGAGATCGGGCCCGGCATCAGCCCGCGGAAGCGTCTTGTGTTGTAAGGGCTATCGCTTTGCAACTGGCTTCGGTAGATCGGGCCTGTCAGGTTGCGGTAGATAAAGCGGACAGTCGGGTCCGCTCCGAGCGAAATTCCTTGGCGCAAGCGATTCACAAAAACGCCTGCAATCATTGCGCGTTCGTCGGTCTTGCCCGTTTCTTCTTCGACAACGCTTGCAAGGGTCAGTACCTGGTGCCATCCGCCGAGCTCGTTCCAGAGGGGGCTGTTCAAAGCTTCCATCTCGGACTTGAGCTTCAGGTTGGCTCTTACCATCTGCCGGGCGATGTCCTTTTCGGTTGCGCCGTATTCTATTGGGTATGTATCCGGGAGCAGATAGCCTTCCAAGCTGTGGGCGTTTATCCCGAGTTCCTTGGCGAACTCCGCATCGTGGACGAGGTTTTCCCATTGGGTAGAATCAAAGTCCGGGATGGCTTCTCGGAAGTAGGCGGGCATTTCCCAAGAGGCTCGGCCTTCCGGAATCGTGACTTTACGCGTGGCGGTCTTTCCCGAGGAAAGAATTTCGGCAAGACTTGCGATGCTGGTCTTGGGCGGAATATCGTACCAGCCTGCTTTCAACTGGATTTTTTCGAGTCTGCACCACCAGGAAAACAGTTTGCCGTTTGAAATCAGGCCGTTTGCTTCTAAAATTTTGCCAATTTTGACCGCAGAGGAGCCGTTTTCCACCTGGAAAGTGGTCCAATTTTCGGTTTCAGAAGGGGCGAAAATACGCTGTTTGGCAAAATAAAGCGATCCTGCGGCGAGGAAAGCCAATATGAGGAGTGCGAAAAAAAATTTTTTCATATGAACCGAATATAAAAAGAAAAAATCCTTGCCATTTTGCAAAAATAAAGGATATATTTGGGATAAAGATTTAGGAAAAGGGTATCCCCTATTTATCGAGGATGTGAAATGACTAAAAAGATTTTGTTCTGCCTTCTTGCTGTGATGGTTGTTGCTGCTATGGCTGCTCCGAAGACGGTGAAGTCCAAGCGCGGTGATATTGACCTGACTAAGACCAAGGGTGGTTCCGATGTGGTTTGTACCGCTGCTTTCACGGATGAACTTCGCATTGTGAAGGATGACGGCGATGCCGTTCTCGTGAAGGGTGCCTGTGGTCAAGGCTGGGTTGGCAAGAGCGCTGTGGAATATGTCGCTAAGGCTGAAGGCGATAAGTCTTTATCTCTTGAAGGCGTCGACGTTGTTGGTTGGTTGGATAACCCGAGCGCCGTGTTCGTGTTGGATGCAGACGCTGCTGAATTTGACGGTGTGAACATCGATCGTGACTTTAAGGAATACCTTCAGCACACGATGGACCGTGAAACGATGGAAATGCAGAACAACGAAAACTAATTCGTTTATCTGTTACAAAGGTGCTCTCGCAATTCTGCGGGAGCGTTTTTGTTTTCAATGACCAAGATGTTTTGCTGAAGCGGATGGAACAGGCTTTGACGGCTGTCGTTTTGAGATATTGGAACGCAAAAGAAAAAGGCCCGCAGAGTTGCGGACCTTTTCGTGGAGATAAGGGGAGTCGAACCCCTGACCTATAGATTGCGAACCTATCGCTCTACCAACTGAGCTATATCCCCATAGATTGCGGGCTAAATATATCTTAAGAAAAATCCCTTGTCAAGGTGTCCAATCAATTTCCGCAATTCCCTTGCTCTTCAAAAAAGCGTTTGCCAGGCTAAAGTGTTTACAACCAAAGAAGCCCCTATAAGCAGAAAGCGGGCTCGGGTGCGGGGCTTCCAAAATCAGATGGCCGCGGTTCTTGGCGACGAGCATTTTTTTGCGAATGGCAAAGCTTCCCCACAGCAAAAAGACCAGGTTTTCCTTGCGTTCGGAAAGGCGCTGGATAATCGTATCGGTAAACTGTTGCCAGCCGATCTGAGAGTGGGAGGCAGCCTGGTGCGCGCGGACGGTCAGGCTTGCGTTCAACAGAAGAACACCCTGGTGTGCCCAGTTTTCGAGGTTACCGCTCTGTGGAAAGGGGATGCCCACGTCGTCGTGGAGTTCCTTGAAAATGTTCACAAGGGACGGTGGCGGCTGGACGCCGTCGGCTACGGAAAAGCAGAGCCCGTTTGCCTGCCCCGGATTGTGGTAAGGATCCTGGCCGATGATGACCGCTTTGACCTTGTCCACCGGGCATTCGTCGAGGGCTGCAAAAATCTGCGGTCCCGGCGGGTACACGGTGTACTTCTTTTTTTCTTCTGTAAGGACTTCTTTCAAGTGCAAAAAGTACGGCTGCTCAAATTGGTCTTTGAGCATTTCCAGCCATGTCGGATCTAACTTCACCATGTTTTAAAAATAAGAAATTGCGGACGCGTTAAAGAGCTTCGGCTAGAATCGCTGTCTTTTCGCCTGCAACGCGCGTATAAAAGAGAATCGCTTCGCGTCCCCCCTTGGGGGCGAGACGCTTGATTTCGGCTTCTGGGACAATCTCTACGCCACGTTTTTTAAGGGTGAGCTTGCCGACGTCGAATTCCTTCAAAAGCTTTTTGACTTTGCCGGTTGAAATCGGGGCGCTGCCGAGGACGCGGAAGTTGTGGAATGCTTCGCTATCGAGTGGGCAATCGCTTGCCGCATAGGCGATGCCTGCAGAAATCAGATGCGCATCCGGTGCGGATTTTAAGGCGGCTTCGGCAAAGAGATGGCTGCGGACAAGAACAGGAATCGGTTCTGAGATATAGGCGCTGAGTTCTCCGAGGGGAAGTTCTTTGGCTGTCGATGAGGCGCTTTCAGAAATCCAACTGTGAGCGCTTCCTTGGTTGTCAATGGCTATGGCGCGGGTCTTGCCCGGGTTTTCGGCGAGGGCGCCAAAGAGAACAAGGCATTCGCGGCAATCGTTTTTCGCGCCTAAATAAATGATTTCGGCGTCTGCGGGAAATTCTTCTGTCGGGTATCCCGGGGGAAGCTTTGCCATACCGCCCTTGTAGAGCCTAGAAAGTTCAAGGACTTCGGCAAAGGTCGGGGTGAGCTCTGAAAAGTTTCGCTGGTTATCGCCTTCCTTGGCACGCCGGGCGGGATCGACGGTAAAGTAATCGCTCCGCTTTTCAAGGGTGCGGATATCGGCGAGGATCGCTTCACGGGGAGCGCCTAAAGCTTTGGTGTTAAAGCGATACATGGCGACGCGTTCTTCTGAAAGGTCTACGCCGCGGACCGGAATCCCTTTGTTCAAAAAAAAGCTGTCGCCGCCCATACCGCAGCAAAGATCGTCGATCGAAGTCGCCTTTTCAAAAAGGCGTGCTTTAAAAATTCCGATGTCGGCGGCGGTGGACTGCTCCAGGGCAAGCTTATCGCAGGCGAGGAGCGCATCTGTTCCAAACTTTTTACGGTACTTGGGAACGAGCGCAATGTAGTCGAGAATCGGTCCGCGCAAGTCGGCGAACGGGCCTTTCGAGATTTTTTCGGCGAGTTTTAGAACATCCGTCTTCTTTTGGACAGCTTCGTTCACAAAGCGCGCAAATTCAGCGTTTTCCCAAGGAATGCTCTGCATGGCGGCGGTTATTTCGGCATGCGTGTGCGCGCGATTTCGTAAAGGCCAAGAGACAGAGCCACGGATGCGTTATAAGACTGGGCTTCCGGATTCATTGGAATGCGAAGAATGTCGGTGCACTGCTTGCCGATAAACGGCGGAAGGCCGACGTCTTCACCGCCCACGGCGAGAACGATCTGGTCGCCGAACTTGTAATCGACGAGAGAAATTTCTGTGGCCGCATCCAGTCCAAGAACCTGGTAACCGGCCTGCTTGAGTTCGCCGATGGTCGCTTCGAGATTGTCCGGACGGCAGATGCGGAGCTTGTCCACAGCGCCGGTAGAAGCTCGGGTGACAGTCGGAGTCAGGCCGCACATTCCCTTCGACGGCATCAAGAAAATGTCGGCGCCGAGTCCGAGGGAAGAACGGATGCATGCGCCGAGGTTTCTCGGGTCTTCGATGTTTGTTGCGACGACGACGAGCTTGCGTTCGCCTTTTTCCTTGGCGTCGAAGAATTCGGACTTGACCTCCTCCCACTTGAGAAGTTCCTTTTCGTTGCAGAGGGCGACAACGCCCTGATTTGGAACGGCATAGGAATCCAGAATGCGGGCTTCCACCTGCTGCACGTGAATGCGATTCTTCTTCGCCATCTTCTGCAAGTTGTAAAGCTTCGGATTTCCGGAATTGTGACGGAAGAGTACGCGGTGTACCTTCATCGGGGAATTCGTCAAAAGTTCAGTGACTTCGCGGATGCCGCCGACAGCTGTCTGCGGAGCGCTTTCGGCATCGCCCAAGGCAACGTTCACCTGGTTTGGACGCGGACGGGCATCTTCGCCTAGAAAACGGCGCGGTGCGCGGTCACGGCGAAAATCGCGGTCTCCACGGCTCAAGTCACGATCGCGGTTGTAGCGCGGAGAACGTCTCTGCGAAAAGGCCGGCCTTTCCGAGAAAGACGGTTCTTCTTCGTTGTTTTCGCGGCCTGCGTTAAACGGTTGCTTCTTCCACATGGGGGTTCTCCTTTTCCGGATCGTTTTTCGGGGCTACAATATAGTTCATTGGAACGTCATGTGGCTTGAGGGTTAAAGGCTTTTCGGATACTTGAGTGCTAAATGCGACGCCACATTTGATTGCCTGCGGATTCTTTTCGAGAAAACGGTCGTAATAGCCTTTGCCGTGACCGTGGCGACCTCCGTCCCAAGAAAATTGAACGCCTGGGGTCAGCACGAACGGAATTTCGCCGCGGTAAATCGGCAGTTCTTTTTTAGGCTCGTGAACGTGAAAGCGTCCTTCGACAAGGTCCTTTTCCAAATCGTGAATTTCGACAAAGTCCATGAGACCGCCGTCGTATGTAATCGGAAGCAGCAAGCGGCCTTCCTTGGCGAGTTCCTGAAGGATCGGGCGAATGTCAGGCTCATCCGGGAGAGGATAAAAGGCGGCGACTTTGGCGGCGGCTTTGTAAGGCTCAAAACGGCGAATCGCTTGAACGATCCAGGCGCTTTCTTTTTCTTTGCGGGACGGATTTTTTTGCGTTTCCAAGAGCTCATCCTCCAGGTCAAACTTCAAGCGGTAAAGGCGACCCTTCCAATATTTGAAAGTCGCAACGGCTTTTCCCAAATCCTTGGGCTTAAACAGGAGCAGTGCGAGCAAGAATAAAAGCCCGAATTCCGAAAATCCGATTTCTGCGTTCATCGCGCTCTCCAGGCCATCCGGTAAGTGATTAGACTGATCCCGTATAAAATAATCATCGGAATCGCAACCCAAAAAAGTGACATCAGATCGGGTGGCGTTACAATCGCAGAAAACAGCGCAGAAAGAAAAATCACCAAGCGAAAATGCTTCAGTAGAAAATCCTTGCCCGCGATGCCCGTTCTGCCGAGGAATGCCGCCGCTACGGGCATCTGGAAAATCAGCGCGAACAGCACTTCAAACCGGAACAGAAACGAGACATAAGAAGTCTGTGACCACATCTGCATTGCGGAATTCGAATAGCCGGCGAGAAAGGAAAAAAGAAATGGAATTGCAAAAAAATAGGCAAAGGCGGCGCCTGCAAAAAAGAGGAGGCTCGCCGTGAAAACCGAAAACAGAAAAGTCTTTTTCCGCTCAGTCGGAACGGCTGGGGCGCAAAAGGCGTAAATGTGGTAAAGAAAAATCGGCGATGTCGCAAGAGCCGCGATCATACAGGCGACGAGCAGGTTCACCGAAACGCCTTCCGCGGGAGAAAGGTTCACCAGCGTCACCAGGTTTGTACCGAATAACGGAAGCTCTACAAATCGCCAAAAGAAAGGAAATTGGTAAAAGGCGATACCTGCGACAACAGCAAAGCAAGCGAGACAGGTCAAAAGTCTCGAACGGAGTTCCTGAAAATGCTCAGAGAGCTCCATCGGCAAAAGCCTTAAGCGTTACTGTTGGAATCATTCTTGGAGTCTTCCGAAGACTTTTCGTCTTCGATATCTTTTTTCGCCTTGCGGAATTCGCGAAGTGCCTTGCCCAAAGAGGCTCCGAGTTCCGGAATGCGGCGGGCTCCTAAAAGGAGAATTGCCAAGAAAACCAACAACAAAAGTTCTGGAATTCCAATGTTCATGAGAACCTCAATGGATTAATTTGTTGTGCAAAATGCCATTCCAAATGGTGCGCTGCCAGTTCAAGAAATGCGCCGCGTCATAACGGTCATCCCAGGTCAAACCGATAGGGGAGGCTAGGGCGATCAACTGCGCCCGATTAGCGAGCATAGCCCCGTCCAAATGGAGCTCTGCGGCGCGTTCGTTTCGCCATTCCTTCAAAGTGTCGATGAGCTCGCCGTCCGGACTGATCAGCGGAGGAGGAACCTTCTGATTTTCTTCGGGCCATTCGGATTCGGGAACCTGCATGGCGTTTTGCAGCATCGTCAAAAAGTCGGTGCGACGTTCCCCAAAAAAGTTTCGGGGGAGTTTTGGCAGGTAATCTTCTCGAAGTTCCGGGAAGGAATAGGTAGCGGATCGGACTATGGCGAGCATCAGTTCGTTGCCAAAAACCTTATACGGCGGACGGTCCAGCTTTTCGGCTTCCTTTTCGCGCCATTCCCAAATGTGCTTCAGGATGTTCAAAGACTTGGATTGCAAACGGAACGAACCCGAAATGCGCCAACGTTCCGGATCTTCTTCCTTTTTTTGACGCGCTTTTTCAATCAGTTCGTTGCAGGTCTCGATCATCCAGGTGAATTTTCCTTGGGCTTTGAGCTGTTCGCCAAGCTTTGCACAGAGTTCATGCAAATAGAAGGTATCGTGAATCGCGTATTCGCACATGTCAGGCGGTAACGGACGTGTTGTCCAGTCGGACTTCTGATTGTCCTTGGGAAGATCGATGCCAAAATATTTGCGGACAAGACTTGCGTAACCCAGACCTTCTTCGCCGAGGAATTTTGCGGCGATCATCGTATCGAAAACGTGCTTGGGAGAGAACCGGTAATGATGCCAGAGCATGCGCAAGTCGTAATCGGCGCCGTGCAGAATCAAACTGTTCATGGCGCGTGTTTTAAAGATCGGGGTAATGTCAATCGGAGCAAACGGATCGACAATGTAATGATGCTCACCGATGGTAATCTGTATTAAGCAGAGACGTACCGTATAATGGTACATCGAATCGGCTTCCGTGTCGACCGCTGCGATTTCGTAGAGAGACAAGTCCTCGATAAGCTTATCGAGAGACTCTTGGTCTGCTACGAGAATGTACGGATCGTTTACCATATGAATTGTAATATAAATACTTATTCCGCTTTCGATGCGGAAGGCACTTTGATTTGGAAGGTTTTGGCGTTGCCCGCTTCATCGCGAATCCGGACCTGGAATTTTTGACCGGCAGGCGGCAAATCGCTCAGGATAAAGACAAGTTCCTTCGGCTCGGAATCGTATTCCGCATAAATATAAGGCATACCTTTTGCCGAAGCCTTGATAGCGTTTCCGTTTTCGATGCCGGATTCTTTTTCGATGACCGGAATGCGAAGAACCGGAGACATCTTTCCCGCGATAACAGCGGAATCCAAACGGACATCGCCGAGTTCCGGCGCGGTCCTGTCTTCGATAAAGCCGATGTCGCGGAGTTCATTCATGCTCGTGAAACGCGTTTGCTTCGTCTTCTTTTGCTTGCTAAAGTAAAACCAAAGGCGCGTTGTTTCGCCGAGGTAATACAGCGGAGCGTTGGCGAGCTTTGCATCGAATGAAACCGTCCAAGCTCCCCAAAAGTGCAGTCCCTTCGGATGAAATTCGTAAGCGGGAACACTGTCATTTGCAAACTTGCGGACGGCAAAGGTTCTTGTCCACGGCACATCGGCAAGCTTTGTCACGGATTGAGAGATCTTTTTACTGCTGAAGGTTGTTTCCCAAGAAAAATCCTTGGCATCTGCCGGAATTTCTGTAACGCGGATCGTATCCGCTTTTCCATTCTGTTCCAAACGGATTTCGTCTAAGTTGGGGTAGAGCGCAAGAATTTTTCCCAAAGGTTGGGGTTCTATAGGGAAGGCTTCGCAGGGATTCAGCTCTTTTCCTTCGCTGTCAAGGACCGGCATTCCCTTTCCGAAAAAGCGGAAGTTCGTCTTCAAAGAATCGGATTTGCAAAGATCCAAACCGATCCAGGTTCGGCTGAGGAACGAGAACATTTCCGGATTTTGGAAGTTTCCGCGCATCCTAGGCTTTGGACCGTTGCATTTTTCGGCAAGAATGAGTTTGCGTTTGGAAATGCGATAGTTCATGTCTTCGGTTTCAAAGGTCAGCGTATCGCCGGGATTTAATTTGTACGGATTCGGGATGTAATGCCAGTCGCCTGCGGTGTCCGCTTCTTCTGCCCAGAGAAGTTCCTCGCGGATCTGAAGCATCGAGGAGAAATGCAGGGTGTCCTTGATGATTTCTCCGATGGTTTCGTTGCCTTTTTTGAGCGTCACGCGGCGCACGGACATCGGGTTGTCTAAAGGTTCGCGACTGTAATCCGCAATTTTAAAGGTAAAGCGGAGGGAGTCTTCGCGGTTGCGAATGTCGGGAACTTCAATGCAACCGTTTTTCAAATCTTCTTCGCCGGTCAGCGCTACGTCTTCCCCTTGGAAAACGGCTGCTCCGAGAATCAGCGGATCCAGTGTGTCACCGCAAAGCACGTTGTGATGGCAAGCGTTTACAAGGTGTTCCCCGAAGCGCAGTTCCAGGTGCAAATGGGGATTTCCGATGCCTGAACTTCCCGTGTACGAAATGGTATCGCCTTTGTGGAAGGCGGGAATTTTCGGATTCACCAAAGAAACGTCGTTCTTTTTCGTTTTTTTCTGCGTATAGCGGATTAAAGAATCCAAGTGCTTGGAAAACCCGCTTTGATGGGCAAAGACCCATGTGCGGCCGAGCTTGTCTTCAAAATAGACGACCTTGCCATAGGCGTAAGGCGAAACCTTGACCTGTACAATTTTACCGTCTTCCGGTGCGATGGAAGGGAAGCCTTCCTTCATTTCTGTCGAATAGTCAATGCCCGCATGGTAACGTGTTCCGCGGTTTTCGCCAAAAGAACTGCTCAAATAGCCTAGTTTTCCAAAGGGAACATAAATTGAGTCTGCGGCAAAAAGGACCCCTGCAGAAATCGCAAGAGTCCCGAGAAAAATCCCCTTCCATTTTTTCATCATCCTATCCTTTTTTCTTAGATCAGTTTTTTGAAAAAACGCGGTTGGTGAAAGTCCGGCTTTTCGGTATTTACCGGGAAATGCACCAAGTGATGCGGACGGCGCGTCTTGTCGCCGCACTTGTAAATATTTCCGTAGATTTCTGCGATCGAAAGATTGCGGCAGCCTATCAAGAATCCCGGAATGGAAACGCGAAGTTCCCAGGTCACCTTGCCGTTTTCAAAAACCGGTTCGGTTTTGGAACGCAGAATCTGCGAATACTGGGTTTGCAAAAATTCCTTGCGGTGCTCGCGGTTCAAACCTCTTGCCGCGTAGCAAAAACCTTTGCTTGTGAATTCAAAGTTGATGTATTCGTTCGCGGAATCGAGGGCTTTCACGAAAATTTCCACGCAACTGTCTTCCCAGGCGTGCCCACCGTCATGGTCAACTGTTGCGGCGTAGCATTCGTCGGGCTCTGTCACTTGGAAGCGCACGTGCAAAAAATGGTGGTCCTTCAAAATGTGGACAATCACTTGGGGAAGCGTATTTTCATCGCCGTTATCCCAACGGCCGTTCGGAATAAGTTTCATATTTTGAAATCTAACAACATTTTTGTCAAAGCAAATTTGCTAGATTGTTTTTGGACTTTTTAGGGAGGTTCC
Organism: Hallerella succinigenes; assembly: GCF_002797675.1. Taxonomy (NCBI): domain Bacteria; kingdom Pseudomonadati; phylum Fibrobacterota; class Fibrobacteria; order Fibrobacterales; family Fibrobacteraceae; genus Hallerella; species Hallerella succinigenes. The sequence goes on from NZ_PGEX01000001.1 coordinate 2,482,057, forward strand.
ATGCTCGATTTGCCTGTCATTCAGATGGTGCGCGACTCCGATGTCGCAACGATGGTTATTCTTTGTGTTTTGGCCGTGATGTCGCTTATGTGTTGGGGAATCATCATTGTCAAAATGATTTTCTTTAAGAAGAACCAGCATGCGAACGCAGTCTTCTACCGCCAGTTTGAAAAAATCGAACGTTTTGTGGACTTGAAGGATCTTTGCGATAACAGCGGAGCTAGTGCGCTGAAGAGCTTGACGGAAGAAGTCCTGATTGAAGCGTCCAAGTTCAGTAATTTTGTGAGTTACGATTCCATTCAGCACCGAGCATCCCTTTTGGAAGATACGATCCAGCGCTCGATTGAAGGTATCCGCTTGAATGAAAACCGTCATGTGAACTTCCTCGGTATGTGTGCAAACCTCGCCCCGTTCTTCGGCCTTCTCGGTACGGTTTGGGGCATTATGACGGCTTTCTTTGAAATCGGTCAGCACGGCTCTGCGGATTTGGCAGTCGTCGCTCCGGGTATTGCAATGGCTTTGATCACGACGGTGGCGGGCCTTGTGGTCGCTATTCCGGCTTCGGGCTCTTACAACTATTTTGTCTCCCGTACGGGTGAAAATGAAATCGCTTATTACAACTTTGGCAGCCGCATGCTCAGTCTCTTCAAACGCGGTGACCTTCTCGCTCTTGAAGAAGTCGCAGGCTAAGGAGTTCTTGTGAAGCGCAGTCGCGGTAAACCGATTAACCAAGAGATGAATCTCACGAACATGATCGACGTCGTGTTCGCGATTCTCATCGTGTTCCTCATTTCCGCTCCGTTGATGAGTCAGGGGATCAAGGTGGAACTTCCGAAGGCGGAAGCCCCGACGATGGAACAGGAAAAGATGTTGAAGGTTTCCATCAATAAGCAGAGTGATATCTACGTCGCCGATATGAAGGTGAAGTTGAAGGATTTCAACAGCATTTTCAAATCGCTGTGGGATGGAAACATGCCGGTCGTTATCAATGCCGACGCATCGGTGGATTACGGCCATGTGATGAAGGTCGTGTCGCTCGTGCAGAATGCGGGAGTCACCAAACTCGGATTCTTGACTCTCCCGGACGAAAAGTAAAACGCGTATAGGTCATGGCAGCAAAGAAGCAAAAAGAGAATACTCCATTCTTTCAGAGTGGATGGAACGGCAAGCTCCCGAAGATTGTCGCGATTTCTTTGTGCTTTCATTTGATGATAGTGATTGGCATCGTCGTTTTGAACAAGTTGAATTTTGAAAGGGAACCGGAACCGGTCAAAATTTTTGAATTGGTGCAACTCCAGCAACCGCAGAAGGTAGCCCCTCCCAAGGCTCGCCCTAAAAAGCAACCGCCGAAGCCCGAGCCACCGAAAGAAGTAAAAAAGGAACAGCCTAAGCCGAAGCCGGAAGTGAAAAAAGAACTTCCGCCCGAACCGAAAATCGCAAAGGAAGAACCGAAGCCGGAACCAGAACCGCAGCCCGAACCGGAAGAACCGCAGGAAGAACCGGTAGAAGAAACGATGGATTTGCCCGAGGACATGGATCTTCCCGACGAAATCGCTGAAGAATCCGGTTTGAATCCTGTCGGCTACGTGGATATGGACCCGCTGATGCAGGTGTACCTGGAACGCTTAAAGCAAATCATTATGCAGCACTTCAATCCGCCTTCAGGTTTGAATGTGACAAAGAGTACGAAGACTTCGGTACAGTTTACGGTGGACCGCTTTGGCAACATCACGGATATTTCGTTAAGACGATCTTCGGGAAATAAGACATGGGATAATCTTTCGGTGCGAGCCATCAAGATTTCCAAACTCCCGGAACTTCCGCCGAACTATCGTGCACCTGCGCTGTCGCTCAACTTCAACTTTACGCCGAATTGAGCTGGCACACGGCTGGGGGATTAAAAACTTTGTATTATTGAAATGATGCTATCAAAATTGAAACTTTTTGCTTTTGCTCTTTTTGTCGCCTGTACAAGCTCTTTTGCTTTGGTCGATACGATTTCTGTCGATGTTGGAATCGCGGTGTCGAATACGATGCCGATAGGTCTTGTACCATTTGATCAAGAAGCGGATTTTGAAGCGATTTCCTCGAAACCGGATCAAGTTTTAAAACGGGACTTTGAACTTTCGGGCCGTTTTTCGGTCGTGGAAAGCCCGACTTTCAAAATGGTGACTTTTGTTCGCGCCGGTGCAAAGTTCTATGTGACGGGAAAACTGCAAAAGGCGGAAGGTTCCAAGGTGAAGCTTTCTTGCTATCTGTATGCGACACAGACCAAGGATTTGATCCTCGGGGAAGCTTACAAGGTGGCGCAGAAGGATGTGCGCGCAGCTCTCCATGATTTTGTGGACAAGGTCGTGAAACAGCTCTGGGGTGAATTCGGCATCGCTTCGACGGAGCTCGCCTGGGTTTCTAAAGTCGATGGCGTGAAGCAGATTGTGGTCGCAGACTACGATGGTTATAACCGTCGTCAGTTGACTCATGATACGACAATCAGCATGATGCCAACCTGGACGAAGGACAACAATTCGATTATCTACGTGAGCTTCCGCAATGGAAAAGCTCAGCTTTTTGAACGGGAACTTTATACGAGCAAGGAACGTCGCCTGTTCCCGGATAAGTCGCAGACCTTTAGTCCGGCGGTCAATCCGAAAACAGGTGAAGTTTTGTTTGCGGCCATTCACGGCAATACGACCACGGTTTATTTGGGCGATCCGAAGACCGGTGCCAATCATAAGGTGATGTACGGACGCGCTTCGCAGGTGAGCCCTTCTTGGAGCCCGTTTGGAACGGAAATCCTTTATACGAGTGACCGTGGCGGCAGTCCGCAAATCTTTGTCATGGGCAGGGACGGTAGTGATGCGCGCCGTGTGACTTTCATGGGCAATTATAATGAACGCGCTTCCTGGTCTCCGCAGGGGGATCGTATCGTCTACACTTCGATGGACGGCGGAAAGATGAATATCTACACCTGCGCCATCGACGGTTCGGACATTGTGCAGCTCACGAGCAATGCGGGCAACAACGAACATCCGACCTGGTCTCCGGACGGCATGCTGATTGCCTTCTCCAGCGATCGCTCGGGCTCGCATCAGATTTATATCATGCGCAAGGACGGCACAAATGTCACGCGCATTACGAACAGCGGCGACAATACCGCACCGACGTGGTCCTGGTATTCGCCGGAACGTCAGAAACAAATTTCAATTCAAAATGAAGGATGGTAGAACAATGAAAAAGATTCTTTTGCTGACTATTTCTGCAGCTACGGCATTTGCTATTGTCGCATGCTCCAAGAATAAGCCACCTGTAAATCCGGTGGTGAAGGAAGAACCGGCGGCTGTTTCCGCTGAAGATACCGCTGCCGCCGTTCAGGCGAAGGCGGATTCCTTGGAAAAGGCTCGCTTGGAAGCGGAACGCCTTGAATCAGAACGCTTGGAAGCGGAACGCGCTCGCGTAGAAAAGCTCATTAACGAACTCATGTCGGACGATGTTTACTTTGACTTTGACAAGTCCGAACTCACCGAAAAGGCGAAGGAAATCTTGACCCAGGTCGGCGACATCCTGTTGAAGGAACCGCGCTTTGTGATTGTCGTGGAAGGCCATACGGATGCTCGTGGTACCGAAGATTACAACATGACTCTCGGCAGCAAGCGCGCGATGAAGGTGAAGGAATTCCTCTCCGCTTACGGTGTGGGCAATGAACGTATGGAAACGGTGAGCTACGGCAAGGAAAAGCCGAAGGCTGCTGGCGAAAGCGAAGAAGCTTATGCCCAGAACCGCCGTGCGAATTTCAAGGTCAACATCAAGAAGTAAGCGACTTTAGATTCCCAGCTCTCGTCGCTGGGAGAACCTTTTGATTTTGAGGTCTTCATGAAACGTTTGATTCTCGGATCTTTGATTTGTGCTTTTGCACTCACGTCTTGCTCAAGCGTGACACTTCTCCGTACAAAGGAGATGAAAGCGGTCGGCGATGATGTGAAGAAAGATGTGCAAGAAGTAAAAGAGGAAGTGAAAGCTTCGACGGAAGCATCCAAGGCGCGTATTGATTCCTTAGAACAGGTAATCGACTCGCTCGCTTTGGTGCAAAAACGGATGAAAGTGGAACTTTCCATGCTCTCTTCCAAGATTGCAGAAATCAGTGATCGTAACGACAGCCACCACGAAGAGTTGCTCTACCGTTTGGACTTGCTTCTCGGCAAATCCGACAAAATCCTTTCGAAAAAAGTGGTGGTGAATGGTCAAACGGCTGTGGCTCCGGCAGACAGCGATGCGATTTCTGCAGAAAAGATGCAGACTCTTGATTCGCTGTTCAATACGGCTCGTGCAGACTATCACAAGGGTGAAGTCAAGCTCGCTTATTCGGAATTCAAGCAGATCTATGAAGAATCCAAGAAGGGTCAAATCGCAAGTGATGCTCTTTATTGGATGGGCGTCTGCCTTGCGGATGCAAATCAGATGGATAAGGCAAAGGTTGTCTTTGGACGCGTCGTCAAGGCTTTCCCGGACGCTCCGAAGACCTGCGCTTCGCTCTTGAAACTTTCGAATATCGCCGCCTCGGAAGGGGATTTGAAAACACAGAAACAGTATCTGCAGACGATTCTCGGTACGAAGAGCTGCTCCGATTCGAATGAATTCTTGCAAGCTGCGGAAATTCTCGAAACGATTCTGAACAGCGAAACGGCAACGGAACCTGCTCCTGTGGATTCGACGCAGAAGTAACAGTTATCAGAGACGTTGAAAAAAGGCTTTACTGCGAAGTAGAGCCTTTTTTTGTCAATTATCTTTTAGAGTGCTGGATCTTTAACGCCGTTTTCGGCAAAAGCCTTGGCGCGGTCGATGCACGTGCCGCAGGTTCCGCAGGGCTTTTCCCCGCCTTCGTAGCAGCTCCAGGTAAATTCAAACGGGACCTTCAAATCGAGACCTTTTTTCACCACGTCCGCTTTGGACATTCCTGCGAAGGGGGCTTTGACTTTCACGAGTCCATAGGTTCCAATAGAAATCGCCTTTCCCATGGTATTCACAAAGTCCGTGCTGCAGTCCGCATAGGCGTTGCCTGCGGCGTCGTCTCCGTGAGCGCCTAAGTAGAGCGTGACTTCGTCTTTTTCAAAGAGGCTCTGGGCAAGGCTTGCGCACACGCTCAGCATGAGTCCGTTGCGGAAAGGTACATACGTGGAAACTTTTCCGTTTCCGTCAGGACCTTGTTCCGCGATCTGCTCGGCGTAGCTCTTGTGCGAAATTTTTTCTGTGGAACCGGAAAGGAGCGAGCAGTTCGAATACTGCATGACCGAGGAAAGGTCGAACTCGTAATGGGGAAGCTTGTAGAAGTTTGCGATTGCTTTCGCTGCTTTGAGTTCCTTGTCGTGCTTTTGACCGTAAAAGATCGAGGCCGTTGCCACGTTTTCACTGCCGAATTTTTCAACCGCCATGGCTACACACACGGAGGAATCCACACCGCCCGAAGAAAGGACAATCGCTTTTTTCATTTTGGACTTCCTAAAGTTACTTATGAGAACGTCTGTCGATTGAGGCGAAAAGACGGTCCGTTGCACGGGTTTCGTAAACGGTTCCCGGTTTGCCGTAGCAGGCGAACGGGTATATCGAAATTCCGCCACGCGGCATGAACACTCCTTCCACTTCAATGTATTTCGGATCCATGAGCGCAATCAGATCCTTCATGATGATGTTCACACAGTCTTCATGAAAGTCGCCGTGATTGCGGAAGCTGAACAGATACAGCTTCAGCGATTTGGATTCCACAATGGATTGATCCGGAATGTAGTTGATGTGGATGTCGGCAAAGTCCGGCTGACCGGTCTTCGGGCAAAGCGAAGTGAATTCCGGGCAGTTCAGCATCACCATGTAGTCATTTTCGGGATGCTTGTTCGGAAACTTTTCAAGCAACTTCGGATTGTAATCGTAAGTGTACTTGGTGTTTTGATTGCCAAGCAACGTGACGCCTTCGAGTTCATTTTCGGAACGGCTCATCCAAGTCTCCTTTTATCCAAAGAGATCCGGGGACTCGGAATCCGAATGGACGCTGCTTTCTTCTTCATGGGCGGCGCCCTTGATTCGGGTGAATCTCTTGACCTTCTTGGCTGTGAACTTACTGCCCAAAGCCTTGTATGTCTTGATTTCGGCGAGTTCCGTCAGATCGAGTTCTTCCTGTTCCACCTTGTGACCGGACTGATAATCCATTGTCACGCGGGCGTCTTCCGTTGAGAAGAATTCAATCATCTTGGTATCCGGATGATCGGAAAGGATGTTGAATTCGGTCGTCGTCGGGCAGGTTTCGAGCGTAAAGCGCTTGACCATGTAATTGAAGTTTTCGCCTTCAAAGTACAAAACGGTGAAGACGCGCTTCGGATCGTACTTGCCAAGATAGAGAATATCCGTGCCGACAAGAATCGGATCCTTCATTTCGTGGAGCTTTGCCATACCGTTGTTGCGGATGGAAATCAGCTTTTCTTCGTCTTCGAAGGCTCCGATGCGGTCGCCCTTCTTTTGGGTACTGACGATGCCGGAAATGGCGTCGAAGTAGAAGATCTTGGCGCCGAGCGTGCTTTCGCCGTCGCTTACCTTTTTAATCGAACGGACCGGGTACTTGGTCACAATGTTACCGACTGCGTTACGGCCCTTGATTTCGACTTCGGAGAAGTCCACTTCGAAGTTGAGCTTGACGCGTGGACGTGGCTTGAGAACGACCTTGACCGTTCCCGCTTCGCCGTTGGCATTCGAAGAAATGTAAAGAATCTTTGTGCCCGGCTTGCCCTTGCCCATCGGGTAATCTTTGTTACGGGTAATGCCGCCGACGTTAAAGCGCTTGATAAGAGCCGGACCGTCTTTACCGTCTTGGTAAATGACGTTGTAAATGCGGCGTTCGTCGTCCTTGTTGAATTTTTCGACAAGAACGATGTCTTTGCCGACGAAGTCCTTTGCAGAAACTTTTACGATTTTGTAGGAACCGTCGTTCTTGAACACGATGATGTCGTCGTATTCGGAAACGTCGAACAGGTATTCTTCCTTTTTAAGATCGGTTCCGATAAAGCCTTCCTTGCGGTTCACGTAGAACTTTTGGTTGGCCATGGCGACGTGCACTGCATCGACCTTGCCGAATTCCGCGATCTGCGTTTTGCGTTCGCGGCCTGCTCCGTACTTCTTTTGGATGTTTTTGAAGTGGGCGACGGTATAATCGATGATGTTTTCCAAATTGGCATGGATTTCCGCAATGTGGTCGTCCAAGCTTTTCAAAAGTTCATCGGCCTTTTTGCGGTTAAAGCGTGCGATTTTCGACATCGGGAGAGCGACGAGCTTTTCGATGTCTTCGGTCGTGACTTCGCGACGGAGCTTTTTCGTGAACGGCTTTAAGCCTTCATCGATCAGCTGGATCATTTCGTCGTGGTCTTTCGCCTTTTTCATGACTTCGTAGACTTCTTTTTCGATGAAGATTTTTTCGAGGCTGGTCGCGTGCCACTTTTCCTGCGAGTGTTTCAGGTCATTTTCGAGTTCCCACTTGAGCAAATGCTTTGTGTGGTCGACGCTCAACTTTAAAAGTTCAGAGGTCGTGGTAAAGCAAGGCTTTTTGTCGATGATGACGCAGGTACATGGAGAAAGCGACTTTTCGCAGTCCGTGAAGGCGTAAAGCGCTTCGATCATCTTCTGCGGTTCGGAACCCGGCAAAAGGTGAATCACGATTTCAACGTTTTGAGCGGTGTCGTCGTCCACGCGCTTGATTTTGATTTTGCCCTTGTCGTTGGCGGCGACAATCGATTCGATGAGGGAGCCGGTCGTTGTGCCGTAAGGAATTTCGCTGATGACGAGGGTCTTTGCGTCTTGGACTTCGATTTTCGCACGAACTTTGATCTTTCCGCCACGGGCACCGTCGTCATAATGGGAAACGTCGATTGTACCGCCGGTAAAGAAGTCCGGGTACAACGTGAACTTTTTGCCCTTGAGATAGGCGACGCTTGCTTCGCATAGTTCGTTAAAGTTGTGTGGCAGGATGTAGGTCGAAAGACCGACTGCAATACCGTCCACGCCCTGGGCGAGGAGCAGTGGGAACTTGGCCGGGAGAGTGACCGGTTCCTTGCGGGTACCGTCGTAGTTTGGAATCCATTCGGTGGTTTCCGGATTAAAAAGGATTTCTTGCGCAAACTGCGAAAGACGGCCTTCGATATAACGGCCTGCGGCGGCACCGTCGCCTGTTAGCGGGTTTCCCCAGTTTCCTTGCGTATCGATCAGCAAGTCCTTTTGACCGAGACCGACAAGGGCTGTATAGATGGATGAGTCTCCGTGTGGATGGTAGCGCATTGTCGCGCCGACCACGTTCGCCACCTTGATCAGGTGACCGTTGTTCATTTCGGAGAGCGTGTGCAGAATACGGCGTTGCACCGGTTTCAAACCGTCTTCAAAATACGGAACGGCACGGTCGAGAATCACATAGCTCGCATAGTCGAGGAACCAGCCGTCGTAAAGCTTTTCCAAATGGTTCGCGTTCGAAAGTCCGAGAATCGCGGTATCGCTCTTGACGTCGGCTTCGGGAGCGTTTGCGTACTTATCTTCGATATCACTCATTACAGTTCCTCCACCGCGTTAGCGCGTAGGTTTTGCACAATGCGGTTCTGACGTTCCGGTGTGTTCTTGCCCATATAGTAGCCGAGCATTTTGCCAAGAGAAGCGTCTGGAGGTGAAACAACGCTTTCGAGGCGCATCGTTTCACCGATGAACTGGCGGAATTCATCCGGGTTGATTTCACCAAGACCTTTGAATCGGCTGATTTCCAAATCCTTGCCGGCGAGAACTTGGGCGGCTTCGTCACGTTCCGTTTCGTCGTAGCAGTAAAGAACTTTGTTCTTCTTGGAATTGCGAACGCGGAAAAGCGGGGTCTGCAAAATGTAAAGGTGGCGCTGCTCCACGAGTTCCGGGAAGAACTGCAGGAAGAACGTCATCAAAAGGAGTCGAATATGCATGCCGTCGACATCGGCATCGGTCGCGATAATGACCTTATCGTAACGGAGAGAATCCAAACCGTTCTCGATGTCGAGCGCGTGCTGCAACAAATTGAATTCTTCGTTTTCGTAAACGACTTTTTTGGTAAGGCCGAAGCTGTTGAGCGGCTTACCGCGAAGGCTAAAGACAGCCTGGTTTTGCACGTTGCGCGCCTTGGTCAGTGTACCCGATGCAGAGTCACCTTCGGTCAGGAAGATCATGGTTTCCTTGTGAACCGGATTCTTGGCATCTGTTAAATGCACCTTGCAGTCGCGAAGCTTTTTGTTGTTCAGGTTCGCCTTGCGGGCGCGTTCGTTGGCGAGTTTACGGATGCCTGCGATATCCTTGCGTTCGCGTTCGCTTTGCTGGATGCGGGTAAGGAGAGCCTTTTCCGCTTCCGGATACTTGTGCAGGTAATTGTCCACTTCGGTCGAAACGAAGTCGACAATCCAGGTGCGGAGAGATGGACCGCCCGGAGCCGTCGTGGTGCTGCCGAGCTTTGTTTTGGTCTGGGATTCAAAAACCGGTTCCTGGATGCGGACGGCGATAGCAGCGATGATGCAGTTGCGGATATCCGACGGATCGAGGTCCTTTTTAAAGTGGTCGCGGACGCCTTTCACAAAGCCTTCGCGGAAAGCCTGCTGGTGGGTACCGCCCTGGGTAGTGTGCTGACCGTTCACAAAGCTGAAGTAGTGTTCGCCGTACTGGTTGCCGTGCGTGAAGGCGATTTCGATATCTTTCGTCTTTAGGTGGGCAATCGGATAGCGGAGGGTGTCGTCGACACGGCCCTTGAGCAAATCGAGAAGGCCATCTTCGCTCGTGTAAACCTTGCCGTTCATCACCAGGGTAAGGCCTGTGTTCAGATAGGCGTAGTTCCAGATCTTTTCTTCCATGTAAGCTGGAAGATAACGGTAATTCTTGTTGAAAATCGTCGCATCCGGCGTAAAGATGATCTCTGTACCGGTCTTTTCGTCCGATTTGCATTCCCCGTATTCTTTGATGAGGACGCCCTTGCTGAATTCCGCCTTTTTGCACTTGCCGTCACGGAAACTCTGGACGATAAACTTGTCGGAAAGGGCGTTCACAGCCTTGGTACCGACGCCGTTTAAACCGACAGACTTCTGGAACGCTTCGGAATCGTATTTGCCACCGGTATTCATCTTGGAAACGCAGTCCACGACTTTACCGAGAGGAATTCCTCGCCCATAGTCACGGACGCGGACTTCACGGTCTTCAATCGTAATTTCAATTTTTTTGCCGGCGCCCATCACGAATTCATCGATTGAGTTATCGATGATTTCCTTTGCGAGCACATAAATACCGTCGTCAGGGCTCTGGCCGTCCCCGAGTTTGCCGATGTACATACCCGGACGCATCCGAATATGTTCATGCCATTCCAACGATTTAATATTGTCTTCTGTATATCTTACTGCCATAAATTTTTGAACCTAAATCGTCTAATTGAATTCAAAGCGTGCAAAAATGAGTAAAATTCGGGAACGAACTTGCGGGTTCGGTCCAAAATACAGACCAAATATAATAAAAATTCAAAATAGTGCACTCGTGTGCAGTGAAAATTTGATTCTATAAATGAGTTCTATGCATGTTGTTGAATAACTACTACTTAATCGTAAATGCATATGAATTACGCCTTCGGTGGTGGATTCTTCACGATTCTAAAAAGATTTAGGACGGATGTGGACTCGAAAGCCGGTACCGCCCTCAAGTCCACCAGCGGCTGGGGAAGCCTCAAAGGCGTGAGCGGCAACGGCACGGATGCTTTCGGTTTCTCGGCGTTGCCTGCCGGCTACAGGAGATACAATGGGGATTTCAAATACGAGGGCGACTACGCGTTCTTCTGGAGTTCTACGGAGGACAAGTCCCTAAACGCGTACTGCATGTACTTGGGCTACGACGTCGACTTCGCGAGCCTGGACGGCACCGGCGATAATTACACCGGGTTCTCTGTCCGTTGCCTCAAGGACTAGGTTGCCAACCGCCAACGGCGGGTAAGTGGCCGTCGCAGGTTGGGCAAGTCCACCTTGTTGAAACCCGGTACGAGGGCTTTGATTCAGTCACCTACCCCGACTGGGAGTCGCTTTTTAGGGCTTTCAACTACAGGTGCGCGAAGGGCTCTACGCTCTGCCTGGACGAGTTCCCGTATCTTGTGAAATCCTGCGAGATGTTGCCCTCTACGAAAAATCGCCATTGTATGGGTGAAATGGTTGACGGTTCAGAAAAACAATCGGATAACGATAAAATAGAACGCTACTGTTATGACAACGATACGACGAATTGCGACCGATACGGGGGGGCTTTATCAATGGGCTGAAATGATGGGCTTCAATGATAGTTGTAATACCAAAAGTTGCGCTCATTTGATTGATGAAAATTTCTACAGGAGATAATGGTATGAAGTGTGTCAAGGGTCTTGGTTTCCACATTGCTTCTGCCTGTTGATTCTGGGTAAAAAAATTATATTGACGGTATGGCGCAGCCTTTGTCGAAAATCAGCATCCTGAAACCCCTTTGCTGGGATTCAAGCGTGAGTGCCGAGACGCTCCTTCCCTTGGTGGACGGGACGGTGTCTTCGGTTGGGGGCTTCTCCCGTGAAGCCCTGTTCCTGCGTTCGCTGGAGCGGGTGCCGTGGCACAACCTGGTAGTGCTGTGGGGCGGGGCGGAAAACTGTGCAAAACTTTATACGGAAAAGGTCCGAAGGGGGCTTCGCAATGGCGACTTCAGGCAAAAATACGATTTCGCTTTCGGAATTCTACGAGGAGAACCTGTACAGGCTCCAAGATGGGGTTCTGAATATTGTGAAAAACTGCGGCACACCTTTGTATCTGACCGGTGGAACCGCGCTTAGCAGGGCGTATTACCGCCACCGCTATTCAGACGACCTGGATTTCTTTGTCAACAACGACAATTCCTTCAATCAGTATGTCGACGCCGTTCTAGATGGTCTTCGAAAGGCCGGCTATGACTGGAGTGTCGAAACGGGATTTGTCAAGTCTCCCGATTTCAGGACCCTTGTCTTAAGACATCCCGATTTCCAGATGGGGCTGAAACTCGATTTCGTAAACGATGTCGCCGCGCACTATGGCGAGATAACCGAAACGGACCTGTTCTACAGGACGGATTCTGTCAGGAATATTCTTTCGAATAAGGTGACCGCGATTTTCAGGATGTCGGCAAAGGACATTGTGGATATCCATCGGATATGCCTGAACGAAAAATTCGAATGGCGGGAAGTCTTTGAAGAAGTCAGGGAAAAGGAACTGGGCGTAGAACCATTAGATGTTTCCCAGGTCATGCAGGGAATAACGCAGGCTGCGTTTGAGAGTATCAAGTGGAAATGCGGATTGCCCTTTGCCGAGTTCAAGCGGGACATCGATATGATTACCGCCGACATGCTTTGCCTGAAGGACAACGGCTTGAACGACAGGAGTATGAAATGAAAACGATAAAGAAGATTGGCTTGGTGAGTGCGGTTGTGCTTGCAATGCTTGCGTTCTCGGCTTGCGACGATGACAGCTCTAGTCCTGTAAAGCCTGAACCGGAAGTTTCTAGCGAAGCGGACGATGTCGAATCATCTTCGAGCGTCGAAGGCAAAAGCGAAGAAAAGGGATCCAGTGCGAAGGATGCTGAGTCCTCATCCAGTGCGAAGTCCGGTAGCAACTCTGCGAAGTCTTCTTCATCGAGCGTGAAATCAAGCAGTTCTTTTACCTCGTCATCCTCGACGAAACCAGAGAATCCAGCGTCCTCCTCCAGCGCAAAGTCCAGCAGTTCCTCGATACCCGTGTCTAGTAGCGAATATATTCCCTATAATCATGCAGGGCCTCTTTTGGCAGATAGTTTGAATAGCAACGCTTATCAGAAGTTTTCTGATTCGCGTAATGGACGTAGTTACTACTATTTGACGATTAACGGCAAGGATGGCGCATCTGTTACGGTGATGGCCGAAAATTTGAATATAGGTGAAATGGTAAATGGTGATAAGGACCAGACCAACGACACCAAGATTGAACGCTATTGCTACGATAATGATACCACCAAGTGCGATAAGTATGGAGGCCTTTACCAGTGGGCGGAGATGATGAACCTTCCGTTCGAATGCAATAGTAAGAGCTGTGCCGACTCCATTAAGCCGAATCATCAGGGAATTTGCCCCGACGGCTGGCGTCTGCTCACTTACGACGACCTCGTTGTCATTCTCAAAGCTGATGGAAATGAACATGGAATAGAAGGGGCTCGTGCCCAGGGCTTCGGCGGTTACAACACCACTGGGTATAGCCTTGTGGGTGCGGGGTATAACTGGAATTATGGATTTAAGAATATAGGAGAAGCGGTGTATTGGTTCTATCCAGAAGAAGATGCAGATTCTCCAGCAACAAAGGCTTCGGACTCCTTTACGGGGCAGTCCTTAAATAGTTTTGCGAAATATTCAACGAAAAAGATACATGGTTTTTCCGTCCGTTGTGTTAAGTCAAAATAAAATTTATAAGTAAGATTACAAAATGAACATGAAAAAAATAAAGAAATCTGTCAAGCAGTCCACCAAGAACAACTACCGTATTGAGGCTCTTGAACCTCGCCTGATGATGGATGCAGTCGAATAATCATTCCACACCCCACACTACACACTTCACATTGCGTCTGCGTAGGGGCCGGGGAGCGCCCAAGGAAGGGCCAAACTTGTTGGTTACCCTTCCACAACCTTCCATTCGCCGATGGTGCGCTTCTCCTGGTCGAACGTAACACCAATCTTGAATAACTTTTTCGGCGAGCCGTCCTTGGCCATCGTGACGGAATATGGAATCAGGTAGCCCTTGTCGTCGATTTGTTTTAACGCATCATCCACAGTCGCGGAAGAGTCAAGCTTGAACTCGAAAACGTAAACAGCATCGGCAGTTTCCACGACGGCATCGGCGCGGCCCGCGGCACTGCATTCCTCGGTACGCACGACGTATGGCGTACACAGCTTGAAAATCAGGAACAGCACCGTCTTGTAGTGGTTTTCGTCCTTGCGTTCCGCATTGTACGGGATGCCGCTCATGAACACGCGGATGTGAGTCATCGCGTCATCAATTTTACCTTTCCGCAGCGCCTTCGTGAAACGGAGCATGAACATGTCGTTGTCAACAACGTCGTCCATCGCGTAATAAGGCATCAGCGCCTTCAGAAAGCCGAGACGCACTTCTTCGTTCGGGAAGCCAATCGTGTAAGCGAAACCATCAAAATTCTTGATTGTCAAGTACCCGCTCTGGTAAAGCATCGGGATGGGGTTCTTGGCAGTCTCCGTCGGGGCGTCGAACATGTCAAGAGTCGCCTCGAAACCGGTATCGAAAGGCGTCGGGTCCACCTTGTACTTGCGCATGAGCCTGGTCAGAATCGTCGGCGTTCCCGTGGAAAACCAGTAGTTGGCAAGTTCTCCATCACTTAGCGAATTGATAAGGCTGAACGGATTGAACACGTCCGGCGAATTCTTGCTGAAGTGGTAGCCGTCATACTGGCGCGTTAGCGCCTCGCAGGCACCGTCGTAAGTCATGCCGTTCTTGTCGGCGAGGGCCTGGATCTCGGGCTGCATCTGGGTCAGCACTTCTTCCTTCGTGATACCGCAGATGGCCGCATAGTCATCGTTCATCGTGATGACCTTCAAATTGTTGAGCTCGCTGAAAATCGAGAGCTGGCTGAACTTGCTGATGCCCGTGAGGAACACGAAGCGGAGGATGCCGCCCAAATCCTTGAGCGGGCTGAAAAGCTTGCGCATCTCGTTCTTGAGCGTGAGCTGGAGTTCCGGATTTTCCATGGAATCCAGCAGCGGGGCGTCGTATTCATCGACAAGCACCACAGGGGGAGTATTCGTAGCATTGTAGGCCGCCTGGAGAATATTGCCGAATCGGACACCCCATTCAAACTTCGCCATATTCTTGATGCCCAGCAGTTCTTCGAATGCGGCCATCATATTGTCGAGGGAAATTTGCAGGGATTCCAATGTATCAAACTTGTTCCCCGCGAAACTCAGCTTGAACACCGGGTACTTTTTCCACTCGGTCTCGAGTGTCTCCATCGCGAGGCCAGTGAACAAGTCCTTGCGGCCTTCAAAATAGTATTGCAGCGTGCTGACCAGCAGCGATTTCCCGAAACGGCGCGGACGGGACAAAAAGAAATACCTGTCCGCTTTGACCAATTTATAGATCAAGTCGGTTTTGTCAACGTAATACTTGTCGTCTTCGCGAATCACCGCGAAATCCTGCACGCCGATGGGGAATCTTTTTAACGCCATGGCAACAATATACATTTTTTCGGCAGGGCGGGCATTACTCCCCGATGGGGGTGCCGTAGGCAGGCTGGGATTGTGCTATATTTCGGGGATAGCGAGGTACCGCCGGTGAGTTTCTTGTTCTTGATTCGCAGTTTTGCCTGCGCCCTGATGATGGATGGCGCAGCGGGCTACATCGTGTTGCCGGACGGCATTGAACAACCCGAAGCCGTTGTTGAGGCCCCGGCGGTGATTGGTGTGTGGGTGGCAAGGGCAACACAAAAGTTTAATAACAGGAGAATGGATAATGAAAACGATAAAGAAACTCGGCTTGGTGAGCGCTGTTGCTTTTGCAATGCTTGCGTTCTCGGCATGTGATGACTCGTCATCAGCAAGTTCCGACGAAACCGGTACTTCCAGTTCATCGGTAGAAACTTCTGATTTGGATGAGTCATCCTCTTCGATTGACAAGAAGTCTTCGGGTAACGAAACCAAAGACAAGTCATCTAGTAGTGACACTAAGTCGAGTAGTTCCACAAAAGAAACAAAAGTCTCTTCTGATTCCAAGAGTTCCAGTTCTGTGAAGTCCGATGACTCATCCAGCAGCAACAAGGACAAGTCCAGTTCGTCGGTTAGTTCGTCTTCGAGTGAAAAGCAAAGCAACAGTTCTGAAGGGTCATCTAGTTCTTCCGTGAAACAATCTTCGTCGTCAGTTGCTTCGAGTAGTAGCGAATATGTGCCGTTTGATAGGACAGAGCCTTTTGATGGAACACATTGGCGTAATGGTGATTATGTGAAGTTTGTCGATGGACGAAATAATCGAGAGTATTACTATATACAGATAAGCGGAAAAGATACTGCCGGTCGAAAAGCTACGATTAAAGTTATGGCAGAAAACTTGAATATTGGCGAAATGGTCCGTGGAAGGAAAAATCAGGAAGATAATGATAAGATAGAGCGGTATTGCTATAATAATGATACGACAAATTGTGACCGCTATGGTGGACTTTACCAATGGGCAGAGATGATGCAATTGCCTAGCGATTGTAACCAAAAAGATTGTCGGGATCAATATGATACTATAACATATCATCACAAGGGAATATGTCCCGACGGATGGCGCCTGCTTACATACAATGACTTTTATATTGTTGTTCATGCCGATGGAAATACCCATGGTGTTGAGGGAACCCGTTCTGCATATGGCTTTGGTGGCTACAATACCACAGGGTATAGCCTTGTCGGGGCTGGTTACAATTGGGACAATACTTTCGTAAATTTAAATGAGGGAACTTATTGGCATTATCCTGAGGAAAATCCTGAAAATTTTGCATTATGGTCAAAGGGCTCGTGGCAAGATCGAACTTCAAAATCAAATCCTATATCAAATACTCCTAAAAAACAAGGCTTTTCTGTTAGATGTGTGATGGATGAGTAAATTGTAATTCACAGGAAATGCGGAAAAAGAGCTTATTAAAAAAAGAGGATAATATGTCCAAGGAAAAGCTAAACAAAAAAAATCAGAATTATACAATTGAATCTTTAGAACCTCGCTATATGATGAGTGCTGATGCCCCGATTGATCTTTCTGTTCGTTGCCTCAAGGACTCCGACTAACCCGCCGACGGATTATCAAATCCGAATGGCAATACTGCCTTAAAAACCGCGTTATCTTGCCAAATCTATCATAAAAAAGATACTTTTGGTGAATTATGTCGTATAATTTGCCAAATCCATGTGCTTTTATATATATTTGGTAAAGTATAGGGAGATCCTATGTCCGAAAAACTGATTGTTGGCAGAAAACGCGAAATATCCCTGTTGAACAGGTTCATCGATAGCGACGAAGCTGAATTTGTCGCTGTCTATGGTCGTAGGCGAGTCGGCAAGACTTATCTCGTGAAGGGCCTTTTCCAAAAAAACTTTTCTTTTTACATGACGGGGTTGGCCAATTCCGATCTCAAAAAGCAATTGCAGAATTTTACGGACGCCTTTTCGCAATATTTTTCAAAGAAGGCAACCGTCAAAAATTGGTTTGACGCGTTCAATCTCTTGCGCGACGAACTCTCAAAATTGCGTAAAACCAAGAAAATCATTTTCATTGATGAACTGCCGTGGTTCGATACCGCACGGTCT
Source organism: Hallerella succinigenes (assembly GCF_002797675.1). Lineage (NCBI taxonomy): Bacteria > Pseudomonadati > Fibrobacterota > Fibrobacteria > Fibrobacterales > Fibrobacteraceae > Hallerella > Hallerella succinigenes. Next base: position 2,499,440 of record NZ_PGEX01000001.1, read on the forward strand.
GACTTTGTAAGCGCCCTGGAACATTTCTGGAATTCGTGGGCCTCCGATGACCCGACCATAAAGTTGATTGTCTGTGGTTCTGCCACGTCGTGGATGATGAACAAGCTCATCAACAACAAGGGTGGTCTGCATAACCGCGTAACGCACCAGATAAAACTTTCTCCGTTCACCCTTGGCGAATGCGAAGAATTTTTGAAGGCAAAAAATTTCACCATGGACCGTTTTGAAATCGCTCAGTTCTACATGGTTTTTGGGGGGATTCCGTATTACTTGAAACTCCTGGACAAAGGCGAAAGCCTTGCACAGAATGTGGACAGACTTTTGTTCGGCGAAGATGGCGAACTCCGCAACGAATTTCACAACTTGTATCACGCGTTGTTCCGCAATTCCGAAAAATACATTGCCATCGTAGAAGTTCTTGCTCAAAAGAAAAAGGGGATAACCAGGAATACGTTAATCAAGGAACTTTCGGTCGAGAGTAGCGGGGGCGTGTCCAAGGCCTTGGACGATCTTGAAAATTGCGGATTCATCAGACGTTATAGTCCCTTTGGCAAGAAGACCAAAGACGAACTGATTCAACTCGTCGATTTCTACACGCTTTTCTATTTCAGGTTCCTCGCGAAACGGGCGAAGGGTCGCCGCAACCAATGGCTGCAAATCCAGGGTAAGCCTGAATACAACAGTTGGTGCGGCTACGCATTCGAAATGCTGTGCCTTCAGCATTATCCGCAAATCCTGAACGCACTCGGAATCTCTGGAATAGAAAGTGCCCCTTGTAGCTGGATATATACGGGGAAAGACGGCGCACAATTCGACCTTCTGATCGACCGCATCGACAACGTCATCAACATCTGTGAAATGAAGTTTTCGACCAGCCCCTACGAAGTCACGCAGCATTACTTGACGGAACTCCTTGAAAAAGTCAAGCTGTTCAAGGAATCCTCTAAGACCCGCAAGTCACCGATGCTTACCTTCGTGACATCGCTCGGTCTAAAACCCAATTCCTGCGCCAGGCAGATTCCAAAATCAATCACTTTGGATGTCTTGTATAATTCGCCAAATCTACCATAAAATGCCTACATTTGGCAAGTTATAACTCCTATATGTCTCAATTTGAGTCATATAGGAAATTTCTGATAGAAAATCTTGAAAAAAGTTGTTTTTCTGCGTTATTCTGGACTTTTGTCTTGTTTTCTAAATTTTATAATGGGGGGGTATGGACTTTGGCAGTGGCATTGCCTATATTTAACAAAATAAACTATAGACGGGGATGTTTTATGAAAAAGTCTTTCCAGCGTGTCATTGCGACCCTGAACTTGTTTCAGGGGAAGCAATCTCTAACCATCTTTATGTTGGCGGCATTCTTCGCCCTTTGGGGCTGTGACGACTCGTCGTCGGCAAGTGGTGATAACAATGAAACATCCGCTGTTGAATCGTCTTCAAGCGTAAGGGACTCTGATTCCACCGAAGAGTCCTCCTCTTCGATTGATAAGAAGTCGTCGGGAAACGAAACCAAAGACAAGTCATCTAGTAGTGAAAATAAGTCTAGTAGTTCAATAAAAGAAACAAAGAACTCGTCCGACTCCAAGAGTTCCAGCTCTGTAAAGTCGGATGATTCTAGTTCATCTTTATCGATATGTCCTCCCGAAAAAGAAGGGAAGACCAAAATGGTGGCGTTTACTGGTGTTACGTATATTTGCACGGATGGCTATTGGATTGAAGTTTCGTCCAGTTCTGCGGCTTCTAGCAGTAGTTATTTCGATATGACAAATCAGTTTAACTCTGATATAAAGTATGGAACTCATACGGACTCTCGTGATGGGGTAACCTACAAGACGATTACGATAAAATATGGATACTATGGTGTAGACTCCCTTACTTTTTTTGCAGAAAATCTAAACTTTGGCAAGATGGTTCAGTCTAGTGAGCAACAGGGTGATTCGACAAAGTATTGCTATGATAATGACCCTTGGTATTGCGAACACGGTTTTGGTGGCTTGTACTCATGGAATACGGTAATGAAGTTCCCCGCCGCTTGCAATAACGCTTCCATTGGTTCTGACGATTGCCCTTCCAATTATGACTACCCGAAGGGATCTTTATCGAAGCATGATGTTTTTCATAAGGGTATATGTGATGAAGGTTGGCATGTTATGCATGAAGGTGAATGGGCTCTTC